>NZ_JBEZKG010000004.1:0-7528 GCF_040651535.1 Streptomyces sp. NPDC048420 | reverse complement strand
CCGTCGCCGCGCCGCTGAGGGGCCACGGCACCACCACCCCGCCACTGACGGGCCACGGGGCACCACCGACCTCCCACCGAGGGGCCCACAGCACCACCGCCCCACCGCTGACGGGCCACAGCACCACCGGCCCCCCACCGACAGACCGCAGCACCACCGACCATCCACCGAGGGCCAACGGCACCACCGCCCCACCGCTGACGGCCCACGGCACCACCACCCCACCGCTGACGGCCCACGGCACCACCACCCCACCGACAGACCGCGCCACCGCCGCACTCGCGCGAAGCAGCCGGGCCGACGAAGACCACCCGCCCAGCCAGCGGCCCACTCACTCACTCACTCACCATCGGGCTACCGGCCGAACCGCCCACGCGGCGAGGCCGATTCGACGATCGAGTTCCGGCGGGTGATGCGGCCTGGTGGATTCCGCACAGCCATGACCGGGGCGAGCCCTCGAGGCCGGTCGGTCGACACCCCCCTGGTCGGCTCGCGCGGCACCCGGCGGCGCTTTCGGCCGCGTCCGCCGAAGCCCGGCCTGCCAAGCGCGGCCACGGCCAGGATTCCTGCACCGCAGGTCGGGACACCGCCGATCCCAAGAGCCCTGACAGGCCGGCGGAATCCCGCCGCGGCCGCGCCCACCCCTACTTCAGCGCGTCCCGAATCGCGTAGTACGCCGGCTTCGGCTGCAACTGCTCGTCCCACGGCAGCGCGGCACCCTGGCCCTCGAAGAAGGCGGGAATCCAGCTGTACTTGTCGGTGTAGTCCCAGATCGTGATCCCGACACACCGGCGCACCGCGAGACACGCGTCGGTCAAGTCGGCGTACCACTGCGCCTGTTGGGCCAGCTTCTCCTCGGTCGCGGGCAGGATCATCCGGATGTCGACCTCGGTGAGCGAGGTGTCGAGGCCGAGCTTGGCGAAGCGGCGGAGGTTGTCCTCCAGGGTGGTCGGATAGCCGTACTGGAGCGCCAGGTGGGCCTGGAGGCCGATGCCGTCGAGCGGGACGCCCTGTGCCTTCAGCTCCTTGGCGAGGTTGTAGTAGGCGTCGCTCTTCGCCCCGATCCCCTCGATGTTGTAGTCGTTGAGGTACAGCTTCACCTTGGGGTCGGCCTGACGGGCCCAGCGCAGGGCGTCGGCGATGTAGCCGGGGCCGAGGGTCTTGTAGAAGACGGTCTCGCGGTAGGTGCCGTCCTCGTTGAACGCCTCGTTGACGACGTCCCAGGCGAAGACCTTGCCCCGGTAGTGCCGCACCTCGGTCTGGATGTGCTTCTTCAGTACGGCCCTCAGCTCGGCCGCCGTCCACTCGCGCGAGGTGATCCAGCCAGGCAGCTGGCTGTGCCAGACCAGCGTGTGACCGCGCACCTTCTGGTGGTTCGCGCGGGCGAGGTTCACGATCTCGTCGCCGTTGGTCCAGTCGAAGACCCCCTGCTGGGGCTCGGTGGCGTACCACTTCATGCCGTTGCCCGGCGTGATCTGGTCGAACTCGCTGCCGAGGATCTTCTTGTACGGCTCGTCGACGAGCTCGGGGTTGTCGGTGGCGCTGCCGAAGTAGCGGCCGTGGCGCTGGGCCAGGTCGGCGAGGGTGGCGGGTTTGCCGTGTGCCTGTGCGGCCGGACTCGCTATGCCGGTCGCGATGAGGCCGGCGGCGAGAGCACCGGCGAGTCTCAGACGGGTGGTCTTGCGCATGGGGCGACTCCTCACGTGCGGGGGGTGGGTGAGCCGTACTTTTCAAAGCACCGCCGTCAGCCCTTCGTGGCACCGGCGGTCAGTCCGCCGACGAGCTGCCGCTCGGCGACCGAGTAGAAGGCGAGCGCGGGCACCATCGCCAGGACGAGATAGGCGAAGACACGGGCGTACTCCGCGGAGTACTGCCCCTGGAACTGCTGGACGCCGACCGGCAGCGTCCACCACGTGTTGTCGGTGAACACCAGCAGCGGCAGCATGAAGTTGTTCCAGCTGGTGACGACGGCGAGCACCGAGACCGTGCCGAGCGCGGGCCGGGCCATCGGCAGCAGCACGCGCCAGAAGAAGCCGAAGGAGCTGCACCCGTCGAGGGTGGCCGCCTCCTCCAGCTCGCCGGGGATCTCCCGGAAGAAGGCGCGCAGGATGATGATCGTCATCGGCAGCCCGAAGGCGGCCTGCGGAAGGATCACGCCCAGCGGGTTGTCCAGCAGGTCGAGCGAGCGCAGCAGCAGGAACAGCGGGAGCACCGCCACCGCGAAGGGGAACATCAGCCCCATGGTGAAGAGCGTGAACAGCGCCTCCCGGCCCCGGAAGGCGAACCGCGCGAAGGAGAACGCGGCCAGTGCGGAGGCGGCGACGACCAGGACCGTCGTACCGACCGCGATCAGCGTGCTGCTGCCGAGCAGCCGCCAGAAGTCGCCCGCACCCAGGATGTCGGTGTAGTTGCTGGTCAGCCAGCGTTTCGGCAGTCCGAAGGGGTTGCTGGAGAGCTCGTCGGTGGACTTGAAGCCGGACAGGACGGCGTACACCAGGGGTACGACCATCATCGCGCCGACGGCGACGAGGATCACGTGCAGCGGCAGGGTCCGAACACCCCTTGTGCGGCTGGTCACTTGCCGTCCCCCCTCATCGTGGTGGTGGCACCTTCGAGGTCGCGGCGGAGCACGAACCGCTGGTAGGCGAGGGCGAAGACGAGGCAGATGCCGAACATGACCACACTGATCGCGCTGGCGTAGCCGACCTGGTAGCGCTTGAAGCCGTACTGGAACATGGTCACGGCCATGGTCTCGGAGTGGTGGTCGGGGCCGCCCTGGGTGACCACCCACACCAGGTCGAAGAGCTGGATCGAGCCGATGACGGAGAGGAAGACGCTGATCCGCAGGGTGGGCGCGAGCAGCGGCAGGGTGACGTTGCGGAACCGCTGCCAGGCGGAGGCGCCGTCGATGAGCGCGGCCTCGGTCAACTCCCGTGGGATCGACTGGAGTCCGGCCAGGTAGAGCATCATGTGGAAGCCGAAGTACTTCCAGGTCATGACCAGGAACAGGGTGGCCATGACGTAGGAGGGATCGGCGAACCACAGCCCGCCCACGCCGTCGAGGCCGACCGCGCCGAGGATGTGGTCAGCGAGCCCGTCGTCCGGGGCGAAGACCATGCTGAACAGCACGCCCGTGATCGCCTCGGACAGGACGTAGGGCGCGAAGAACAGCATCCGGTAGACGGCCCGGCCGCGCAGCCGCTGGTTGAGCAGGACGGCGATGGCGAGCGCGAACGGCAGCTGGAACGCGAGGGAGAGCACGACCAGAACGAGACAGCGCCACAGGTCGCCCAGGAAGACCGGGTTGTCGAAGAGGTCGGTGAAGTTGTCCGTGCCGACGTAGTCGGAGGGCATGCCGAAGCCGCCCCAGCGGAAGAAGGCCGCGTACAGCGCGAACAGCATCGGCAGCAGGACAAAGCCGATGAACAGCACCAGGGCGGGCAGTTGGAAACCGACCGCGGTGAGCCAGTGCAGTACGCGCCGACGGCCCCGCCCCCGGGCCCTGACTGATTCCGGGGGCGGGAGATCGGTGCCCGGACCGCTCCGCTTGTCTGCGAGGAACGTGGAGGTCATCGCGGGCTACTGCTCTTCCTTCGCGGTCTTCGTGATCGACTGGGCGACCTGTTCGGGGGACTTGGAGCCGGCGATGAGCGCGGCCACGCTGTCGTTGACCTCCTGGCCGACGGCGGGCGCGTAGGCCTGGTCGAGATAGAGCTGGAAGCCGGTGGCGGCCTTCAACTGCGCCTGTACGAGCTTGAGGTTGGGGTCGGTGATGGCGCTCTCGGCATCCGGGACCACGGGGAGGACGCTGGTCTTCTTGACCAGTTCCAGGTCGGTCGCCTCGGAGGCGAAGAACTTCAGGAAGTCGACGGCGGCCTGCGGGGCACCGCGGCGCAGGGCGTGTCCGCCGCCCCCGCCGAACACCTCGGTGATGGCGCCCTTGCCGCCCTCGACCGCCGGAAACGGGAAGAAACCGAGGTCGTCCCCGAGGCCCTTGCCGGAGTCGGCCTGGACGGCCGGGGCCCACTGCCCCATGAGCTCCATGGCCGCCTTGCCGTTGCCGACGGCGGCCGCCTGGCCTGTGGGGGTGGAGTAGGCGGCGTTGAGGAAGCCCTTCTGGAAGGGCTGGAGGTCCACGAGTTCCTTGAGGTGTCGGCCGGCCTGGACGAACCCGGCGCCGGTGAAGTCCTTGTCCTCGCTGGCCTTCTGGAGGGCGTCGATGCCGGCGGTGCGCATCGCGAGGTAGGCCCAGTAGTACATACCGGGCCACTTCTCCTTGCCCGCGAGGGCGATGGGAGTGATGTTCTTCGACTTCAGCTTGCTCACGGCCTCCAGGAAGCCGCCCCAGGTGGTGGGGGGTTCGCTGACGCCGGCCTGCTGGAAGAGCTTCTTGTTGTACCAGAAGCCGATCATGCCCATGTCGAACGGAATACCGTAGACCTTGTCGTCGAGGAGGTACGGCTCCTTGGTGACCTTCAGCAGACCGTCGGCCCACGGCTTGGTCTTGTCGGTGAGGTCCTCGACCAGCCCGGCGTCGACCTGCTGCTTGAGCACGCCCCCGCCCCACGTGTGGAAGATGTCAGGGAGCTTCCCGGAGGCGGTCAGCGCCGTCATCTTCGACTTGTAGGCGTCGTTCTCCAGCTGGACGATCTTTATCTTCACCTTGGGGTTCTGCACCTCGAACTTCTTGGCGAGGCTCGCCCAGACACTCTTCGCCGGCTCGGTGGTGGAGATGTTCCACCACTCCACCGTCGTCGTCCCGTCGGACGACCCTCCGTCCGAGTCGCCGCCGCAGCCGGTCAGTGCCGTCATACCGAGACCGGCCGCGGCGGACGCCGCCAGAAAACCACGGCGGGACAGTGCCGGGTCGCCCATGATGCGCTCCTTGAAGTACGGGACGGAGCCGTCCTTGTCCGTCCTGCGGTTCGAAAGTTTCGGAGTAGATCCAGAAAGCTTCGTTGCTGCCGCACCCTAGAGACAGCTGTTGAACGCTGGCAACCCCTTGTGCACGGGGAATGTTGAGCAGTCGAACCAGTCGAAGGCCGCGGTGCCCTCGGTGACGTACATGCCGATCACCCGGCCGGTGAAGCCGCCGGCCACCTGCGTGGAGAGATAGCGCCCGTCGAGTTCGGCGAGCGGCTCGCCGTCGATCCCCAGGACGACCACGTCGGGGCCGCCGGCCCGGAGTCCGGAGGCCTGCCGACCGGTCGGCGGCACCAGGTCCTCGGTGCGGATCTCGACGGTCAGGGTGACGGGCCCCGCCGCGACGGGGCGGCGCGCGACACACTGCCGCACCGGCCCGATCCGGGCGATCACGCTCGCCTCTCCCCCGGCGACCTCGATGTCGTAGTGATGGGCCTCGTCCATACGGACGGACAGTCCGGCACGGCTCGCCGGCCCGCCGTCGAGGCGGGCGGCGACACTGCACTCGGGGTGCTGCTGACGGCGGCCGACGAAGGTGTGGCCGGGGCGGTCGAGACTGTCGCCGGTGGCGTGCAGGGTCAGGTGCCCTGGGCGGTCCGCGAGGGACCACGAGCCTTCGCGCCTGCTACGCGGCGAGATCCAGTACGGTGCCAGGTCGGCGGCGTCGAAGTCGTCGCGCTCCGGCAGGAGTTCGACCGGATGCCAGGCCGTCGGAGCCTCGTGCCGTTCACGCACCGGGCCGACGCGGGGCCAACCGTCGACCCACCCCACGGGCGCCAGGAAGGTCTCCCGGCCCAGCACGTGGAACTGCGGGAACCAGCCGCGCGGCCGGGTGCCCAGCAGCAGCATCCACCAGCTGCCGTCGGCCGCCTGGACCAGGTCCGCGTGACCGGTGCACTGGATCGGGAGGTCGGTGCTGCGGTGGGTGAGGACCGGGTTGTCCGGGGCGGCTTCGTACGGTCCCCTCGGCGACCGGGCACGGGCGACGGAGACGCTGTGGCCGTGCGCGGTGCCGCCCTCGGCGACCAGCAAGTACCACCACTCGCCGATGCGGTAGAGGTGCGGTGCCTCCGGGTGCTGCATCCCGGTGCCGGACCAGATCGGCAGCGGGCCCTCCAGCACCTTGCCGGTCATCGGGTCGATGCGCGCCGTCATGACCCCGGCGACGGTGCACCAGCAGGAGCCGTCCTCGTCCCAGGCCAGGTCGGGGTCGATGCCGGGCAGATCGATCAGGACCGGGTCGGACCACGGCCCCTCGGGCCGCTCGCTGGTGACGAGGAAGTTGCCCGGGCCTGACACGTTGGTCGTGATCATGTAGAACCGGCCGTCGTGGTACCGGAGCGTCGGCGCGTAGATCCCACCCGAGGCCTCGGTGTCGTCCGGCAGCTCCAACTGCCCCGGCCGGTCAAGGACGTTGCCGATCTGCCGCCAGTGCACGAGGTCCCGGCTGTGGAAGATCGGGACGCCGGGAAAGTACTCGAAACTGGAGCACACGAGGTAGTGGTCCTCGCCGACCCGGCAGACACTGGGGTCCGGGTGAAATCCACCGATCACCGGGTTGTCGTACATCCGCATACGTCTCCACCCCTCCGGAACGCTCGAAACATTCGGTCTCGCTGGCGAACCTTACGAAGCGGACTGTACGAGGGTGCCTGGGCAGGGACAAGGCCGCCCAGGAAGCCGATGGACGGGTCCAGAGGAGCAGGTGTTCGAGGGCGTCGACCGCGATGTCGGCGTACTCGCCACGGTGCTCGGCCATGGCCTGCATACGGCAGCGTGCAGCGCCGGGGACCACCACTACCAGCTGTTCGACGGGGAGCTGGAGCCCGGTACGGACGACCTGGCCGAGACCGTGCGGACCGTAGGGTGTCACCGACGAGACCGGCTGACTGGGCTGACTGGGCTGACCACGTTGCCCGCACCCTCCAGCCGCGCACCGTGAGCCCTGCGCACGGCCCGGCGCCGACGGCCGCCACGGCAGTCTCAGGCCGGGCCATCGACCACGTCAAAGGGCTGGTGATGCGGTCGTCCGGGACGGCATCACGCCGCGGCCTTCTCGCCGGAGCCTGACGAACGACAGGTCCATGATCGACACTCGGCTACAACCCCGCAGGGCCGGCCGACATCAACGCTCGTTCCTCCCGGACAGGCCGAGGACCGCTATCACCGCCGGATCGGCGGGCTGGCGCTAGGAGGAGGCGGTGACGCCGCTCGGGGGAGTAGAGGCGCCGCTTGGGGCTGGAGCGCCGTCCGAGGGCTGGGGCGGCGTCCACAGGGGCTGGGGCACCGCTGCAGCAACCGGCCTGCGCTCGAAACGGAGGTGTTCATGGCGTTCAGCACGCGGGGCGACCAGACCGCCGATGCCGTAGATGGTGAGGTTCCGGCGCAGCATCTTGTCGGCGCTGACCGGCCGGTACTGCACGCCCCGCAGCGAGAGCGGCACCAGCGCGATGATGATCAGCGCGTTGAAGATGACCGCGGACAGGATCGCGGAGTCCGGCGAGGACAGTCCCATGATGTTGAGCTTGTCCAGGCCCGGGTAGACCGCCGCGAACAGCGCCGGGATGATCGCGAAGTACTTCGCCACGTCGTTGGCGATGGAGAA
>NZ_JBEZKG010000003.1:253598-534245 GCF_040651535.1 Streptomyces sp. NPDC048420 | reverse complement strand
CACGCCCCTCGCCCGACTCCCGCTCGTATCCTCGCTGTCAGAGGACGGTCTGGCCGCCGTCCAGGATAAGGTCCTGGCCCACCGCGAAGGCGGAGACATCCGAGGCCAGATACACGACCGCTTCCGCGACCTCCTCGGGCAGACCCATCCGACCCAGCGGGATGCCGGCGCTGATCCCCTCCAGAACCGCCGCCTGCACCGCGGGGTCCTCGATCCCCAGCTTGGCGTACAGCGGGGTGTCCACCGGGCCGGGGCTGACCGCGTTGAACCGGATGCCGTGCGACTTGAGCAGGTCCGCGTTCCACGACCGCATCAGGGAGCCGACGGCCGCCTTCGTCGCGGCGTAGGCGTTCGAATTCCCGTAGCCGCCGTGCGCGCTGTTGGACGCGTTGAGGATGACCGAGGACGGGTTGGCCAGCACGGGCACCAGCGCCTGGGTGAGGAAGAAGACGCTCTTGACGTTGATGTCGAAGAGCCGGTCGTAGCTGTCCTCGGTGTGGTCCTCGAACGGCCGCCAGTCCGAGACGCCGGCGTTCAGGAACGCCACGTCCAGCTTTCCGAAGTGCTCTTCCACCTGCTTGGCCAGGGCGCGCTGCGCGTCGAGATCGCGTGCGTCGGCCTGTACGACGGGCACCTTGTCCCCGAGGATCTGCCGGGCCTTGTCGATGCTGGCCGGGGTGACGCCCGTGACCAGCACGTCGGCCCCCTCCGCGACAAAACGCTGCGCGGTCTCCAGGCCGATCCCGCTCGTGCCGCCGGTGATGAGGGCGCGCTTGCCCGCAAGACGAGTCATGTTCATTGTTCCTTGCCGAGTCCTAAGGTGAGTCGATGGACTCACCATGCGAAGGTAACCCCCGCGCCACCCGCGAGGCAAGTCGATCCACTTACCAATTCGCCCGAGCGGTTCGGCGCGCGCCGGAGACGGGCACGGCGCTGCAGCTCTCCGAAGTGCAGCCGGCCTTCGTGCGGCACCACGAGCTCGCCGTCCAACACGAGCGACTCGCTCGGTTCGGCTGCCGCGGCGGCGATGTCGGGAAAGGCGCCGGTGAGGTTCCAGCCCTGTCGGGACTGGACCATGACCAGTCCCGGACGCGCGAAAAGGATGGCCCTGACGCCGTCCGGTTTGGCCTCCATGATCAGTTGTCCTGGCAGTGCCCTGTCCGGGGGCAGCTCGCGTCGGGCCTCGGCGAGCATCGGCTGGATCGGAGGTGTCAGGGCCACACCGTCACATCTACGCCGTAAGGCCTCGCGCGCACGCTGAGCCCTGCCCTCGCACGGGCCCCAGTTCAGGAGGATGGCGGCGAGGTGCGCCGGGGCCGGGCTTGAAGGGGGATGGCGGTGGCGCCAGTGCGCAGGGCCTCGTTTTCGATGGCGAGTTGACGGACGGCTTCCTCGTAGAGGGTGAGGGTGCGTCGCAGCTCGGTGTTCTCCTTCCGCAGCCGGGCCAGATTCGCCTCCCGCCGCTCGTCGGGCTCGGAGGATTGCGACTGGGCCGTGGTGGGGGTGGTCGTAGGGATGTAGGGCCGGAAGTCGGGTCGGCGTAGTGGCGGTGGAAGGTGGCATGGGGGATGCCGAGGCGCCGCTCGATGGCGGTGACGGTCGGGCGGCGTCCTCTGGTGGCTGCCTCTTCGAGCACCATGTCCATGGCGGCCTTGACGGTGTCGGCGTCGGGCAGGGCACGCTTCACTCGGCAGTCTCCGGGGCGTGGCGAGCGAGGAACGCGGCCGTTTCACGGTGCTGTTCCTCAAGGCGATGCACGTCCCGCAGCGCGGACACCGGCCAGTACACCGCCCGCCCCGACTGCCCCTTGGAGATCGCGTGCGGCAGCGTCGCCCGCGCGTCGACAATCCCGGACCCAGGCGGCGGGGACTCCGGCAACTCGAACACCGTCAGCGCTGAGTGCTCGCACAGCCGCAAACCTGTGCGGATCATCGAGTCGGCGTACGCTGCGTTCCGCGCCGCCCACCTGCCCCGGATCGGCATCTCGTTCGCGTCGCAGCCGCTCAGGCCCACATTGCGCCACAGCCGGTACGACCTCGGCGGCAACCACTTCACCTCGCGCCGCGGCCCCGTATGTGACGCCTCGGCTGGCACCTGCCGCACCGGGCTCCCGTCAGCCGCGGCGCCAAGGCGACCACGCCGCAGCAGCGCGCTGACGAACGCAATTCAGGGCATCCGCAACGCCCTCGCTCTGATAGATGCCGAGCAGCACAACTGAGACGCCATCCGCGTACCGATGGGCGGTGGCTACGGCTGTGTCTGCCGGATGGCGACAGGACGGTCTGCGCCACGTGGTTCTCCGTGAGACTGTGCCCGCTCTCTCGCCTCTGGGCCGGGCCTGGCGATGGTGTCATGCGGGACGCGGGCATGCGGGACCGCACCCTAGGCGCTGTCTTGCGGCCGGCTTCGTCGTGGGCGTGGAAGGCTGGCTGGACGTGGCGCGCCTGTGCGCACGCGCCGGCGTGTGGCGCCTGAGGTACCGCAGGCGGTGAAGGCGGGCCGACGCGGCGGCGAATGTCTCCTTGTCGTGTTGTCAGCCGCCCAGCGGAACCCCCGTCGCCAGCGTGGCCGTCACCGGATGTGTCGGGGAGCTGAACAGCTGTGCGGTGGGGCCCGACTCGACCACGTGCCCCTCGGACATCACGATCAGCGAGTCCGTCCGGTCCGCGACGAGGCGCAGGTCGTGGCTGACGAGGACCAGGGACAGGCCCCGCCGGTCGCGGAGCTCCGTCAGCAGGTCCATGACGGCTGCGGCGGTGTCCCCGTCGAGCGCGGAGGTGACCTCGTCGCAGAACAGCACGTCGGGGTCGGCCGCCAACGCGCGGGCGATGGACACGCGTTGGCGCTGTCCGCCGGACAGCTCGTGGGGGTAGCGGTCGGCTGTCGCGGCAGGCAGGCCGACCTGCTCCAGAAGTTCCAGGAGGCGGGCGGGGGCCTCGGCGCGGACGGTGCGGCGGTGCAGTAGGAGGGGGCGGCGCAGGGCCGCTCCGACCGTGCGGCTGGGGTTGAGGGCGCCGAGCGGGTCCTGCGGCACGAGTTGGAGGCGGCGGCGCTGCTCGCGCGAGCGACGATGCGCGGCGGGGGCGAGAGGCGCGCCGTCCAGTGCTGTCGCACCGGCCGTGGGGCGGTGCAGGCCGACCAAGGTGCGCAGCAGGGTCGTCTTGCCGGAGCCCGAGGCGCCGACGATGCCCAGGCTGCTTCCGGCGGGGAGCGCGAGGTCGATGTCGTGGAGGACGGGGACGCGACGGCCCCGGTGGAGGTGGGCGGCGTGCAGGGCGGATGCCGTGACGACAGGCGGGGCGTCGGCTGGAGTGCGGTCCCTCGCGGCTCGCCGGGCGGGCAGGCTCGCCTTGGGACGCGGGCCGCTCAGGTCCACGACCTCGTCGGCGAGGCGGGCGACCAGGTCGGTGTCGTGGCAGGACAGGGCGATGGCGATCCGGTGGTTCTCCGCGAGGTGCCGCAGGAGGTCGGCTATCTCGTCGCGCAGGGCCGGGTCGAGTCCGGCGGTGGGCTCGTCGAGGAGCAGGACGGCCGGGCGGCGGGCCAGGGCCCGGGCGAGTGCGACCCGGCGCTGCTGGCCGCCGGAGAGTCCGCCGATACGGCGGTCCGGCAGGCCGCCGTCGACGGGCAGCCGTACCTCGGTCAGCTGGGTCCGGATCGCCTCGCGGCTCGGGTCCACCGCGACTTCGGTGAGCAGTCGGCGCACGCTCATGCGTGGGTTGAGGCCGGAGCCGGGGTCCTGGCCGACGTAGGCGAGGCGGTGCCGGCGCAGGGTGCGCAGGGCGGGGGCGGGCAGGGTGAGGGGGTCCTGGCCGAGGACGGTGACGGTGCCGGCGGTGCGTTCGGTGTCCGGGGGCAGGGTGCCCGTCACGGCGCGCAGCAGGGTCGTCTTGCCCCAGCCGGAGGGGCCGACGACGGCGGTGACGCGGCCGGGGGCCAGTTCCAGGTCGGCCCGGTCCAGCAGGAGGCGGCCGCTGGAGGCCGCGACGGTCAGGCCGGAGACCTGGACCGCGTTCTCCCCTTCCGCTGCCTGGTTGTCGGGGTACCAGTCGGGCATGTGGTTCACAGTGCGGATACCGCCTTCCGGCCGGTTGCGGGGACCAGGGCGGCGGCTGCCAGGTTGACGCTCATGGCGAGCAGGCCGATGGCGATGCTGGGGGCGAGGACGGCCCAGGGGTTGAGGAGGATGCCGGCGGAGTTCTCGCGGATCATCAACGCCCAGTCGGCCGCCGGAGGTTGGGGGCCGACCTGGAGGAAGCCTGCGGTGGCCACCAGGTAGACGGCGGCGACGAAGCGCAGGCCGAAGAGGGCGAGCAGGGTGGCTCGCAGGTTGGGCAGGACCTCCCGTACGACGAGGTGCCACAGCCGTTCGCCGCCGACGGCCGCCGCCTCCACGTAGCCGGAGGCCGCCACGGGCGCGGCTGCGCCGGCGACCAGGCGCACCGCGTACGGCACGCCGAGGACGACGGCCGCGGTGACGACGGCGAGCCGTCCGCCGTCCGGCCAGGACAGGGTGACGAGGAGGATGCCGAGGACGGCGGGCAGCAGCATCAGCACATCCGCGGTGCGTTCGACGATCCGTCCGAGGGGCGGGCGCAGGGCGCTGACCGCGCCGAGCACGGCGGCCACGGCCGTGACGAGGACGGCGACGAGCAGGGAGGTGACGACGAGTTCGCGTCCGCCGGCCAGCACCCGGCTGAGCACGTCCCGGCCCAGTTGGTCACCGCCGAGGGGGGCGTCGCCGCCGGGTTCGGCGTAGGGGGCGGTGACGGGGGCGTCGATGACGTGCGGGACAAGCCAGGGTCCGGCCAGGGCGAGGGCGGTGAGCAGCAGGGCCGGGAGCACACGGAGTGCGACCCGGAGGCGGGATCGGCGCACGGCCGGAAGCGGTTTCACGGCAGTGGTGGGTACGGTCATGTCCGGCCTCCGGAGGCCCAGGCGCGTACGAGGTCGGCGAGCAGCAGGACGCCGGTGATGACGGCTCCGGTCACGGCGACGACACCGGCGATCACGGGGCTGTCCCGGTCGGTGACGGCTCCGGCGAGGACGGAGCCGATGCCGGGGTAGTTGAAGATGGTCTCCACCACGACCGCGCCGCCCAGCAGCATGCCCGTGGAGGTGGCGAGTCCGGCCGCGATGGTCGGCAGGGCGCCGGGCAGCAGATGGTGGGTGAAGATCCGGTGCCTGGGCAGCCCGTCGAGCACGGCGGTCTCGATGTGCGGGGCCTTGGCCTCGTCGGCGAGCGCGGCCCGTACGATCCGGACGTTCCAGCCGATCTGCGGGATCGCCAGCGCGAGCACCGGCAGTACGAGCATCTCCCAGGACGCGGGCGAGCCGTCGGCGTCGGTGAGCGTGACGGCGGGCAGCCAGTCGGTCCACAGGGCGAAGACCAGCACCAGGGCCACCGCGACGACGAACTCGGGCAGCGCGAGCACCCCGGTGGCACTCGCCGACACGGCCCGGTCGGTCCTCCCGCCGGGCCGGGCCGCCGCCCAGCAGCCGAGCGCGACCGAGGCGACCAGCGTCACCAGCAGCGCGAGTCCGCCGAGCAGCAGAGTGTTGGGGAAGGGACGGGCGAGCAGATCGGCCACGGGTTCGCCGCGCGCCGAGGTACCGAGGTCGCCGGTGGGCAGACCGGTCATCCACTCCCAGAAGCGCTCCAGGACCGGCCGGTCCAGGCCCAGCAGATGACGCCGCTCGGCGAGGTCGGCCGCGCTCTCCCCGCGCTCCGAGGTGGCGTTGGCCGCATCGCCAGGCAGCAGCTCCACGGAAGCGAAGACGAACGCGAGCAGCGCCGCGAGCAGCAGAGCCCGGCGCGCGAGCACCCCGGCCACGCGCAGCAGGAGACGTACGACGGCCGGGGCCGGCCGGGGGTCGTCGCCCCCGGCCGGCCCGCGTCGCACGGCCTCGGTCAGCGAGCCAGCCATGCCGTCTCTAGCTGGACGCGCCCGTAACCGGGCAGAGTGGGCAGGTCGCGCACGGCCGCGCCGGCGAGGTCGATGCCGTCGGCCATGCCCCACAGCAGGTAGCCGGACTGGTCGTACTCGATCTGCTGGAGTTCGTGCAGCGACGTCGTACGGGCCGCCGCGTCCTTCGTCGCCATGGCCTTCTTGTACGCGGCGTCGAACTCGGCGTTCTTCCAACCGGCCTCGTTCTGGCCGGAGTCGGAGACCATGGTCTTGCTGGCGAAGAACACCACGGAGTCGTTGGTGCCCCAGTAGGTGGTGTAGAGGTCGCCCTTGAGCCAGGTCTTGTCCCAGAAGACAGCCGACTCCTGCTTGACGACCTTCACCTTGACCCCGGCCTCGCGGACCTGGGAGGCGAACAGGGTGGCCGACTCGGCGAGACCCGGGATGTCCTCGGTGGTCAGCAGCTCGTACGTCTTCGACAGGTCGAACTTGGCTTCCGCCAGCAGCGACTTGGCCTTGGCGAGGTCGCGGGTGCGCTGCGGGATGTCCTTGGCGAAGGCGGGGTCGCCGGTGCCGAGGATGTCGTTCGCGACCGTGCCGTAGCCGGACAGCACCTGCTTCACCATGGCCTCGCGGTCCACGGCCAGGCGCAGCGCCTCGCGCACCTTCGCGTCGGCGAACGGTCCGTCGGTGGTGCGCATGACGATCGGCATCGCCATGTCGTTGGGGCGGCGCACGATCTGGATGTCGCCGCGCTTCTCGGCCGTACGGGCCGCCACGGCGCCGACGTTGGAGGCGACGTCTATCTGCCCGGCGAGGAGCGCGTTGGCCATCGCCTGGGGGCTCTCGAAGATCTTGACCTCGATGGCGTCGAGGAGGACGTCACCGCCGTACCAGTCGTCGTTGCGGACCAGGCGGGCGTTGCCGGAGCGGAACCAGTCCAGCTTGAACGGGCCGGTGCCCGGGGCCTTGCCGAGGTCCTTCTCCGCCGTGTCCTTCTTCAGCACGAACGTCGTCAGGCGGGTCAGCAGGGGCAGTTCGGCGTTGGCGTAGTCGGAGACGAGTACGACGGTGTCAGCACCGCCGGCCTTGATGTTCTCCGGCTTGATGCCCGGCAGCCGGGACGCTCCGGCCGGGGTGAGGCGCAGCCGCTTCAGCGACCAGACGACGTCCTCGGCGGTGACGGGGGTGCCGTCGTGGAACTTCGCACCCTTGGCGATCGTGAAGGTCCAGGTCTTGAGGTCGTCCGACGCCCTCCAGGAGGAGGCGAGGCGGGGGAGCGTGTTGGGCTTGGTGCCGGGGACGGTGAGGGTGTCGTACACCAGCGAGATGATGAGGTAGTCGCTCTCGTTGGCCTGGGAGCCGTGCGGGTCACGGGTGATGGCTGAGGCGCGGCCCAGTGCGCCGACCCGGAGGGTGCCGCCGCGCCGGGGCTTCTCGCTCCCCTTCGCCGGCGACTTGGACGAGGTCTCGTCGCCCCCGCCACAGGCGGCCAGGAGCGCGGCCGCGCCTATGCCGCCGCCGGCCCACAGCACTTGGCGTCTGTTCCAGTTCACGTACGACCTCGTTCCACTCACGCTGGGCTTATTGCTTAGGTGTGCCTACCCTAAGAAGATCCTTTGTGCAACCCATGAGGTGGCTTTTGGGGATTTCTGTCGGGGCGTCAAATCGGCGCACGGAAGCACAAGTCGTCACGGCGGGCGTGACAGTGAACCGATGGGAGCACATGATCTAACTAAGGATTGCCTTACCTAAATCCCACTGATACGTTTCGGCCGCCGAGGCACAGAAGGATCACAGGAACGCGTATCCGTCCCACCCGCACCCGCACCCGAAACGGATGACTCCGCCATGCCCACGGGAGCCGCACCCATACGGCAGCTCGCTCCGGACGCAGTCGACGAGCTGACCTCCACCGCCCAGAAGATCCTTGCCGACTTCGGCAGTTCGGCCGCGCGTCCCGAACTGCTCCGCAAGATCGCAAGCTCCGCCGCCCGCCTTGACGAAACGATTCGCCATCAGTGCCGGCCAGTCGACACCGACGACGGCCTGTACGTCCTGCGGGGCCTGCCCGTCGACGACGGCGGCATCGGCCCCACGCCCGCCAGTTGGTCCACGGCGGGCGACTGCGCGGCCGAGTGGGACCTGATCCTGCTGCTGCTCGCCACCGCCATGGGCCACCCGATCGCCTGGGAGGGCCAGCAGGAGGGCCGGTTCGTGCACAACATCGTGCCCTCTCCCGGCCACGAGGACGAACAGACCGGCGCGAGCAGCACCGTGCTGCTCAGCCCGCACACCGAGGACGCCTTCCACCCCGGCCGCGCCCACCTGCTGCTGCTCGCCTGCATGCGCAACCACAACGCCGTCGCCACCACCGCCGCGAGCATCCGCAAGGTCCGCCTCGACGCGGACGATGCGGCGCTGCTGTCCCGGCCGGTGCTGCCGATTCTCCCGGACGACGCCTACGCCGAGGCACAGGGCTTCGCGGGCGGCGAGCCGCCGAAGGTCCCCGCCCTGTGGCAGACCGAGCACGGCCCGACCCTGCGCTACGACCCCGCCTACACCCCGCTCGACCAGGCGCCCGCCGACTACCGCGCCGCCTACGACCGGCTGACCGCCGAGCTGGAACGCGTGTCGGTCGCCGTCGCCCTGGAGCCCGGTGACGTCCTGGTCGTCGACAACGACCTGGTCGTCCACGGCCGGGTGCCGTTCCGGGCTCGCTACGACGGCACCGACCGCTGGCTCAAGCGCGCGTCGGTACGCGTCCCCGGACGCCGCAGCCGCCCGCTGGCCGAGGCGGACGAACACGGCTACGGCCAGGCCGCGCTCGTGGCCCATCTCTGAGGCCCCGCCTCGACGCCCCGCCCGGAAAGGAAGAGCCATGACCGCGGACGACACATCCTTGCGCCTGCTCAGCACGAGTGACATCGCCGGCATCGAGATATCCCTGGCCGACGTCGTCGACGTCGTCGAGCACGCCTACCGCACCCTCGCCGACGGCAAGTCGGCCAACCCGCGCAAACTCACCGTGAAGCCCGAGGACGGCCACTCCGTCTCGTACGCCATGCTCGGCCGGGACGGCGTCCGCGAGGTCGTCGCGATCAAGACGTCGTACAAGCACGGCCTGGACAAGGGCCGCGACGAGCAGCACTACTACACGACCCTCACGATCTACGACGACGTCACCGGACTGCCGGTCGCGATGATGGACTGCGGTCGGGTGGGGTCCCTGCGCACCCCGGCGGTATCCGCCCTGCTCGCCCGCGAGCTGGTGGCGCCCGGCAGCCGCAGCGCGCTGGTCATCGGCACCGGGACCCAGGGCCGGCTCGCCCTGCCGTTCCTGCTCACCACGATGCCTCAGCTCGACCGGCTCATGGTGTACGGCACCCATCCCGACGGTCTCGCGGCGGTCCGCGAGCAGCTCCACCACTACTTCCCCGACCGCGAGTTGGAGGTCGTGGACGACGTACGCGCCGCCGCGGCCGACGCCGACGTGGTCGTCGCCACAGCCGGCCAGCACACACCCGCCGCGGTCGAGGCGTCCGACCTGAAGCCGGGTGCCCTGTCCGTCCTGGTCGGCCACGGCATCGCGCCCTCCACCCTGCACGATGCGGACCGGGTGATCGCCACCAGCGAGGCACAGATGAAGGTCACCGGCACCGACATGGCCGACGCCGACGGCAACTTCCCGCCCGTGGACGCGGAGTTCCCCGAGGTCGTGGCGGGACGGGCAGAGGGCCGGCGCTCGGCCGACGAGCGGATCTTCGCCTACAACAGTGGCCTGGTGGTGACCGACATCGCGCTCGGGCACCGGTTCGCGCAGCTCGCTGTCGAACAGGGCCTGGGAACGCGGGTGTCGCTGTGGCAGTGACCCACTTGGGCGTGGCGGCGCCTCGGCTGCCCGCCCACCCGGATCCCGAGCTCGACGCGATCCTGGGCAGCGCGCTGCCGCACGAGCTGTCGTATGCGCTCGGCGGCCCGTTCCACCTGCTGCTGCCCGGGCGCTTCGACGCCAACGCAGCGGCATTCGAAGGTGTGTTGAGCGATGCCGGTGTCGAGGGGCGGGTGTACTACGCGAAGAAGGCCAACAAGGCCGCCGTGTGGATGGACCGCTGTGCGGTGGCCGGCAGGGGCGTGGACGTGGCCAGCGCCGGAGAGCTGCGGGACGCGCTCGGACACGGGGTACGTGGCGAGGATGTGGTGGTCACCGGGCCTGCCAAGGCCGACGGACTGCTGCGGGTCGCCGTGCTGCAAGGGTGCCTGATCGCCGTGGACGCGCTCGATGAGTTGGAGCGTGTCCTCGCGCAGGCGCGCGCCCTGGCCCGTCCGGCGCGGGTGATGCTGCGGCGGCTGCCCCCGGTCCAGCCGCACAGCCGCTTCGGGTTCGACGACACGGAGTTGGAGACCGCCCTCGCCCGGTGCGCGCCCGCCCGGGACGCCGTCGCCATGGAGGGTTTCTCCTTCCATCTGTCCGGCTACGACCCGTTGCTGCGCGCCGAGTTGGCGGACGAACTCGTCGAACTGTGCCTCAAGGCCCGGGTCATGGGGCTGCGGGCGGACCGGATCAGCATCGGCGGTGGCTTCGCCGTCGACTACACCGACGCCGGGCACTGGGAGGGTTTCCTGCGCGAGCAGCGGCCCGAGCACTACCACGCGGGGAAGTCCTTCGACCGGGGCGACTTCTACCCGTACCACTCCCCGGTGGCGGGCGCCGACGCACTGCGTGCCGTCCTCACCGCGGACGGTCTCGCCGGGCGACTGCGTGCGGCGGGCGTGCGGCTCATGCTGGAGCCGGGCCGGGCACTGCTGGACCGGGCCGGATGCACGGTGTTCCGTGTGCAGGGCGTGAAGGACCGCGACGGCTACGGCATCGTCACCGTGGACGGGAGCAGCCTGAGCCTGTCCGAGCAGTGGTTCAACAGCGAGTACCTGCCGGATCCGGTACTGCTGCCCGCCCACGAGCCGCAGGGTGAGCCGTACGCCGCCTGCGTGGGCGGCGCCACCTGCCTGGAGTCCGACATGGTCACCTGGCGCAAGGTGCGGTTCCCCGCCCGCCCGGCCGTCGGCGACCTGCTGGTCTACCCCAACACCGCCGGATACCAGATGGACTCCAACGAATCCCCGTTCCACGAGCTTCCGCTCCCCCCGAAGGTCGTCCTCGACACCGCCGGCGGCGCGGTCCGCTGGCGGCTCGACCGCCATCCACTCGACTGACTCTCCCCTCACCTCTTTGGAGCCATCCGATGGACAAGGCGCTCTCGCGTCCCGCCGTGGTCAGCCGTGTCTCCGACCTCATCGGCCACACCCCGCTCTTCGAACTGTGCCGAACCGACACCGGCAGCCGACTGCTGCTCAAGCTGGAGCAGTTCAACCCGACCGGCACAGCGAAGATCCGCATGGCCCGGCAGATGGTCCTCGACGCCGAGGATCGCGGGCTGCTGCGCCCCGGCGGGCGGATCGTCGAGTCGACCTCCGGCAACACCGGCCTCGGCCTGGCCGTGATCGCGGCCGAGCGGGGCTACACCTTCACCGCCGTCGTCGACCATCACGCCGCCGCCGACAAGCTCCGCGGCATGAAAGCGCTCGGCGCCGAACTCGTCTACGTCGCCGATGAGGGCGACGAGGAACTGGCCACCGCCGCCCGCGAGGAGTTCGCCGAGAAACTGGCCGCCGAGAGCGACAACGCCTACTTCACCGAGCAGCACAACAACCTGGCCAACGGGGACGGTTACCGCCCGGTGGCGCATGAACTCCACGCCGCGTTGGACGGCCGTATCGACGTACTCATAGGTGCCGTCGGGACGGGTGGCGGGCTCTTCGGGACCGGCGGGGAACTGCGTCGGACCGTGCCCGGGGTGCGGATCGTCGGGGTCGAGCCGAAGGGGTCGATCGCCTTCGGGCCGCCCGCCCACGACTACTACCAGTCCGGCACCGGCACGCCCGAGGGCGCCACCATCGGAGCCATGGTCGACTACGACCTGCTGGACGAGGGCGCCAAGGTCGGCGACGTCGAGGCGTTCGCCACCGCGCGGGTGCTGGCCCGCCGGCTCGGCCTCCTGATCGGCGGCTCCGCGGGTGGGGTCGTGTACGAGGCCCTGACCCGCATGTCCTCCCTCGCGCCGGGCACGACTATGGTCGCGCTGGTCAACGACGGAGGCGAGAAGTACATGGACACCGTCTTCGACGACGACTGGATGCACGCCCGCGACCTGACCGACCCGGCCGTCGAGCGTGAGATCGACGAGCTCCTGACCAAACTCCGCGAGAACTGAACCCCGATGCCGACACCGCTCACCACACTGCTCCGCGACAGCCGCGCCCTGGCGACCCTGGCCGTCCCGCTCGTCCTGACCCAGCTCGCCCAGGTCGCCCTGACCACCACCGACACGGTGATGATGGGTCTGATGGGCGCCGAGGCGCTGGCCGGCGGCGGCCTGGCGCTGGTCATCTTCAACCAGCTGCGGACCATGGGCGTCGGCATGGTCACCGCCGTCGGAAACCAGGTCTCCGCCGCCTCCGCCCGTCCCGAGGAGGGCGAGGAACTCACCGACGCGGCCAGGGAAGAGGTGCGGGACATCGTCCGCGCCGCCCTCGCCCTCGCCACCCTGTCCGGCGTGGTCGGCGCGCTCGTCATCCTGCTGATCGGGCGGGCGGTCACCTTCCTCGGCCAGGACCCGGACGTCGTCGACACGGCCTGGCCGGTGCTGCTCGCGCTCGCGCCCGGCCTGATCCCCTGCCTGTGGTTCCAGGCGATACGGCAGTTCACGGTCGGCATGCGCCGGCCGCAGGCCCTGCTCCAGATCACCATCGCGTCCGTGGCTGTCAACGCGGGCCTCAACTGGGCTCTGGTCCACGGTACTTGGATATTTCCGGAACTGGGGCTGCCCGGCATCGGTGTCGCCACGTCACTCGTGTACGCGCTCACGTGTGTGGCCCTGTACCTGTCCGCACGCCGTGACCCGAAGCTCGCCCCGCTGCTGGACGTCCGGATCTGGAAGGCCCGCCCGGCCACCCTGCGCCGCCTGACCGGCTTGGGCATGCCCATTGCCGCCACCTACGGCTCCGAGGCAGGCTTCTTCTCCGTCGTCGCCCTGATCATCGGCACCTTCGGCAGCGCCGCCCTGGCCGCGCACACCGCCGTCAACCAGCTCATCTACATCGTCTTCCAGATAGCGGTCGGGCTCTCCCACGCGGCGTCCCTCAACGTCAGCCGGGAACTCGCCCTGGACCGGATCGCGGCGGCCCGACGCATCAAGAACACGGCACTGGCCTGCGCGGCGGCAGTGATGGCGGTGGTCGGCGTGGTCTATCTGACCGTCCCCGGCCTGGTGCTGCGCCCCTTCCTGGACCCGTCGGCGGCCGAAGGGAACAGTGCGACGGACATCGCCACCAACCTCCTCCTGCTCGCAGCGGTGCTGCAGTTCTTCGACTGCGCCCAGAACATCGGCGTCGGCCTGCTGCGCGGTCTCGACGACACCAAGAGCGGCTTCCGCATCACCCTGGTCGGCTACTGGCTGATCGGCCTGCCCGCCGCCTGGCTGCTGGGCAACCTCGCCGACCTGGAGACCGTCGGTGTGTGGCTCGGCCTCCTCACCGGCCTCGCCGCCACCGCGCTGCTCCTGCTGCGCCGCTACAACCAGGCGCTGGCCCGTCGTGCCGCAGTGGAGCCGGCCGTCGCTTGAGTCCCTCCTGCGACTTCATCGGCGCGGAGCGGGGCGCCCGACCGGGCCCGAGCCGTGGGTGACGCAGCCAGTCGGGTGCGGTTCATCGCTGTCGGGGGCCGATCGATGCTGCGCTGGATCGATCGGCCCCGTTCCACGTGGCGGCGGCCTCGGCCGGACGGGACGAAGCGCAGCCGGTGCTGGGGCCTGTCCGGCGGATCATGCCGGCGTCGCGGGGCTTGGCACGCCTGTCTGCGGCGTTGGCGTCGGTTGCCGACGCTCCGCGTCGACGCCCTCCTCCGCCTTGCAGCCAGACGCTCCCCCACGCTCGGCTTCGCTCGCGCGGGAGGGGCCCCACCGCCCCCTCACCTGCACTGATCAGCACCGTCCCTTGCAGCCGGCCTGATCCGCCGGACAGGCCCTAGTGCTCGATGGCCCTGGCGGCGAGGTCGGTGAGCATGGCGGTGTCGGCGTAGGCGCCGTTCCAGACGGCGGTGAGGCGCTCGATCCTGCCCCAGGGGTCGAGTTCGAGGGCAGTGATGCCGCGGGGGACCGGGCTGTCGCCGGCGGTCCACTCGTACCCTCCGCCGGTGTCGTTGCCCAGGACGTGGCGCAGGCCGGTGTCGGCGCCGATGTACGGCAGTGCCGAGGCGGCCTTCGTCAGGAAGGTCTGGATGCTGGCGCGGCTGGTGATCTGGAGGTGCGCCGGTACGTCCTCGTAGACGGCGTCGGTGGAGAACAGGCGCATGGCGGCGGGTATGTCGCCGGCCCGCAGGGCGTTCGCGAGGCTGGTGGCGACGTGCCGCATCAGGGGCGAGGCGGTCTCGCCGACGGTGGACTGGCGGAAGTCCGTGGGCCACTGGGCCGGGGGTTCCTGCTCCTTCCGCCAGCCGGCCACGCCGAACTGACGGGCGTCCCAGTAGTCGACCCAGCGTTCGATCTTTCCGTCGCGGCCGAAGTTGACCGCGCCGAAGTTGCGGACCTGGCCGGGGCCGAACATGCCGGGCGTGTCGGTGAAGACGAGGATGGCGCTGGTGGTGTCGCCGAGGAGCCGGGTGGGGTAGGACCTGCTGTTCGTCGGCCAGGTGGGGTACCACCCGGCCAGCGCGGTGCGCATGTCCTGCCACGCGTACCAGTGCCAGCCGAGGATCGCGTCGATGTAGGTGAACCGGGTGCGGGAGAAGTACGACATCTGCCAGTCGAGGTTCTTGTCGCTCTTGGCCTGGTAGTAACCGCGGATGTGGGCGGCGAGGGCCGGTGTGGCGTGGGAGGTGTCAGGGAGTACGTCGACTCCGTTCACGTACTGGAGGCCGCCGTGTTCGTCGTACGCGGAGCCGCCGTGTTCGCGCGGGGCCGCCCACGCGTCGACGGCCGGCAGCAGGGAGGTCGCGGCGAGCGCGGTGGTGCCGACGGCGGCGCCGCGCAGGAGCCCGCGCCGCGTGGTGCCGCGGGTGGCCCCGGAGTTGTCCTTCATCGGGATCTCGATTCTTTTCGTGTGTGCCTGTGGGGGAAAGCCGGCGCGGGGCGGATCGTGAGGTGCGCCGGAAGACGAGTGGTCAGTGGGCGGCCGTGACCTCGCCATGGCTCTGCCAGGGGCGGACCAGGACGACGAGAGCGAGCGCGCTGAGGATCAGCGCGCCGAGCATGATCGAGGCCATCGGGAGCGAGCCGGATCCCCCGAAGAGTCCGACCAGCGAGGAGGCGAGGGCGCCGAGGGTGAACTGGAGTCCGCCCAGCAGCGCGGATGCCGCTCCCGGCGCGGTGCGGCCCAGGTTCTGGCCGAGGGTGATGGCGGCCGGGACGACCGCACCGAACGCGGACATGGTGACGAACTGGGTGACCCAGGAGGCGGTGAGGCTCTCGCCCGCGACGGCCGTGATCACGACCTGGGCGAGCGCTCCCGCTGTCGCCACCGCCACGGAGGCCGTCAGCAGGGTGTTCATCCGTAGGTGACGGGCCAGCCGGGAGAAGGCGGCACCGGCGGCGAGCTGACCGGCCGAGTTGACGGCGAAGACCAGCGCGTACATGCCGGCCGACAGGTGGTGGACACGTTCGAAGACGAAGCTGGAGCCGCTGATGTAGGCGAAGAGCGCCGCCGAGGAGAAGCCGAGCACCAGGGTGTTGCCCAGAAAGGCCCGGTGGCGCGCGAGGCGGCCCATCGCGCGGAACGTACCGCGCAGCCCGCCGGGGTGCCTGCGCTCCGGCGGCAGCGTTTCCGGCACCTTGGCGATCACCCCGGTGGCGAGCAGCACACCGATCACGCCCAGGGTCAGGAAGACGGCCCGCCACGACCAGGCCGACGTGATCGCGCTGCCGATGATCGGTGCGACGACGGGGGCGACGGACATGATCTGGCCGAGCAGCGCTATGTACCGGGCCACGTCGTGCCCGCGGAAGCGGTCCAGGATCACCGCCCGGGCGAGCACCATCCCCGCCGCCCCGGCCACGCCCTGCACGAAACGGGCGACCAGGAGCGCCGCGATGCCGGGAGCGAGCGCGCAGGCCAGGGCGGTGAGGGCGAATCCCACGCAGCCGGCGATGAGCGGTCGGCGCCGGCCGACACCGTCGCTGAGCGGACCGATGACGAGCTGGCCCACGACCACGCCGGCCAGGAAGGCCGTCAGGGTGAGCTGGACGGCCGAGCCGCCGGTGTGCAGTGAGGCGCTCATCGCGGGGAAGCCCGGCACGTACATGTCGATGGCCAGCGGGCCGACGGCGGTCAGCAGGGCCAGCACGAGCAGCAGCCCCGCTCTCGGTTGGCCGCGCTCTCGCCCGGCGGCTCGCTCCGCCACGACGAGCGGGCCGGATGTGTCGCTGTGAGTCATGTCTACAGCTCTACAGGTTGATTGCTGGCGCACGCAAGTTTTATGGTTACATGCGCAAGTAACTTTTCGCCCCGAGAAGGCTCATCATGACCACCACACGCACACACGCCGCCCGGCATCACACCCGGGACCGCGCCGACGAGCTGCCCCCGTTCGGCGTGCTGATCCTGCTGGCGGGCGCGTTCCTGCCGATCATGGACTTCTTCATCACCAACGTCGCCCTGCCCAGCATCGACACCTCCCTGCACGCGTCGACGTCCTCGTTGCAGCTGGTCATCGCGGGATACGGCGTCGCCTACGCGGCCCTGCTGGTCCTCGGCGGCAGGCTCGGCGACCGGTACGGCCGCCACCGGCTCTTCCTCGGAGCCCTCGTCGGCTTCGTCCTGGCGTCGCTGGCCTGCGGCCTCGCACCGGACGTCGACCTGCTGATCGCGGCCCGGATCGTCCAGGGAGCCACCGCCGCGCTGCTGGTGCCGCAGGTGCTGGCGACCTTCCACCACACCCTGGACGGCGAGCGCAAGGCGCGCGCCCTGGCCCTGTACGGGGCGACCTCGGGCATCGCCGCGGTGGTCGGCCAGCTGGTGGGCGGGCTGCTGGTCAGCGCGGACATCGCCGGCACCGGCTGGCGGCCGATCTTCCTGGTCAACGTGCCCATCGGACTGGTCGTCCTGCTGGTCGCGGCCCGGATCGTGCCCGCGACCAAGTCCCCGCACCCGGTCGGCGTCGACCTGCCCGGCACCGTCCTTTTCGCCGCCACCCTCGTCGCCCTGCTCGTGCCGCTGACCGAGGGGCATGCGCTGGGCTGGCCCTGGTGGTCGTGGGCGCTGCTCGCCCTGGCGGTGGTCCTCGGCGCCGTGACCTACCTGGTGGAGCGGCGGGCCGAGCGGCGCGGAGAGGTGCCGCTGCTGCCGCCGTCGCTGCTGCGGCTGCCGTCGATGTCCCGGGGCCTGCTGATGGTGCTGGCCTTCAGCATCGGATTCGGCGCGTTCATGTTCGTCTTCGCCCTGACCGTCCAGAACGGGCTGCACGAAGACGCCCTCCACGGCGGTCTCGCGATCCTCCCCATGGCACTGCTGTTCTTCGCGGGCTCCGTGCTGGCCCCGCGTCTGATCAGCCGCTTCGGCCGGGCCGCGCTGGCCGCGGGAGCCGTCGTACAACTGGCCGGTCTGGCCTGGCTGGTGGCGGTGCTCGTGACCGGCTGGCCGCATGTCAGCCTGTGGGCCATGGCCGCGCCGCTGGCCCTGGCCGGAGCCGGCCAGTCGATGCTGTTCGCGGGGTTGTTCCGCAGCGTCCTCGCCGACGTGCCCACCCACCTCGGCGGCATCGGCAGCGGGGCGCTCATCACCCTCCAGCAGAGCGGCCTCGCCCTCGGGGTCGCCACCCTCGGCACCCTCTACATCAGCCTCGCCCCGCACGGGGTCCCGCACGCCTTCGCCACCGTGGAGTACGTCCACATCGGCATCGTCGCCCTTCTCGCCCTCGGCGCCGCCGCGCTGCCCCGCTTCACCCCGGGCGCCGTCAGCACTCCCGTGACCGACGCCTGACACCAGGCCGTATCCAGTGAAGAGCAACCATGACCACCATCGACCCACGGGCCTGCCCGTACCGCATCCTCACCACGAGCTTGACTGAGTTCGAGGACCGGCAGCCGGGACGTGCCGCATTCCACCTGCCCGCTCCCGCACACCAGGAGGCGGCGTGAGTCTGCTCGCCCTCTCCCGCTGGCAGTTCGCCATCACCGTCATGTTCCACATGACGTTCCCGGCCATCACCGTCGGACTGTCGGTCCTGCTGTGCGTCCTGTACGGGATGCACTGGAGGACGGGCAACCCCGTCTATCTCCAGATGTTCCGTTTCTGGCGGCGCATCTTCGCCGTCGGGTTCGCCATCGGCGTGGTCGCGGGTGTCGTGATCACCTTCGAGATGGGGCTCGACTGGGGCGGCTACGCAGCGGAGACCGGACCGGTCATCGGCCCGATCATCGGCATGGAGGTCGTCACCGCGTTCTTCGTCGAGGCGGGGTTCATCGGGGTCCTGCTGTACGGCGACGGCCGCGTCCGGCGCGGCACCATGTTCGCCGCGACGGTGATGGTGTCGCTGGGCACGGTCCTGTCCTCGACGTGGATCATCGCCGCCAACTCATGGCTCCAGACACCGTCCGGCTTCGCCTTCCGGCACGGCCGGTTCGAGCCGGTCGACTGGACGCACGTCATCTTCAACCCGTCGTTCGTGTGGCGCTGGCCGCACATGCTGGCCGCGGTGATGATCTCCGCCGCCTTCTTCGTCGCGGGCATCGGCGCCCACTACCTGGTCAAGGGCAGAGCCAAGGCGTTCGCCCGCCGGTCGGTGTCCATCGCGCTGGGCGTCGCGGCGATCCTGCTGCCGCTCCAGCTGTTCCTCGGCGACCATGTGGCCGGTGCCGAACTGCCCCGGCAACTGTCCAAGCTGGAAGCGCTGGAGGGCAACTGGTCCAGCACGAACACCGGTTACGTCATCTTCGCCATCCCCGACCAGCAGGCCCGGCGCAACATCGCCGAACTCTCCGTCCCCTGCCTGGGCAGCGCCATAGCCAAGGACCTCACCTGCAGGACACCGGCTCCCGGTCTCGATCTCACACCGAAGGCCGACCGGCCCGACATGGCGGCGGTCTTCTGGGGCTTCCGTGCCATGTTCTTCGCGGCCCTGCTCATGTTCGGCACCGTGTTCTACGCGACCGTCCTGCGCCTGCGCCGCAAGCTGTGGACCGCCCGGCGGTTCCACCGGTTCCTGACGTGGTCGACCCCCGTCGGCATCATCGCGATCCTCGGCGGCTGGGTCACCGCCGAGTCGGGCCGGCAGCCGTGGCTGGTCTTCGGGCACCTGCGCACCTCCGCCGCGGTCTCCCGGCTCGCCCCCGGCGAACTCCTCTTCTCAGTCCTCGGGTTCTCGCTGCTGTACCTGGTCATGCTGGGCGCATACGTCGCCTACATCGTGCGCACGATGCGGACCGGGCCCGAGCGGGACCTCCCCCTCATGACCATCGAGGCGCGATGATGTCCGGCACCTGGTTCGTCCTGATCCTGCTCTGCCTCCTGATGTACGTCGTCCTGGACGGCTACGACCTGGGCATCGGCATCGCCACGCTCTTCGAGCGCGACGCCGGGCACCGGTTCGAGACGATCGAGTACGTCGCCCGCGCGTGGGACGGCAACGAGACCTGGCTCGTCCTGCTGGGCGTCAGTCTGTGGGCCGGCTTCCCCCTCGCGTTCGGCACCGTGCTGCCCCACGCCTACCTCCCCCTGATCGTCATGCTGTTCTCGCTGATCGTGCGCGGCGTCGCCGTGGAGATGGTCTCCCAGGCACCGCCGGGCACCCGGTGGCAGCGGGCGTTCGGCATCGCCTCGCTGGCCGCCGCACTGGCCCAGGGCTTCACGCTCGGCACCCTGACGGACAGCGACCGGGTGTACGACGGAACGGACTTCGGCTGGTTCCCCGTACTGACCGCACTGGCCGTCGCGAGCGGCTACCTGGCCCTGGGCTGCGCGTACACCAAGTGGAAGGCGACCGGCGAACTGCGGGCCACGGCCGCCCGCCGGGGCATCGCGGCCACGTCACTCGCGACGGTCCTGGGAGCCGCGTCCCTGGCCGCCGTCGGCGGCACGGCAGCGCCGCTGAACCTGCACAGCCCCGGGCGCGCGATCGCCTTCACCGGCCTGCTGCTCTTCGCGGCGGTCGGGGTGGGGACCGCGCTCGTGACACAGCGGCCCGCCGCCGGGAGCGACGCGCTGCCCCTCGCCGGCGTCGTGACCGCCACCGTCGCCCTGGGTGTCGCCGTGGTCGTGGCCCGCTACCCGGTGATCCTCCCGCCCGCGCTCACGGTGACCGGCTCCGTGGCGCCCGACAACACGATGGTGTTCCTCGCCGTCGGGATCGGACTGAACATGCCGCTGATCCTCTTCTACAACTGGTTCGCCCACCGCGCCTTCGGCGCCGGGTCCAAGGCATAGGAGCGGTCGATGACCATGCACACACCTGTGCCGAGCCGCCCCCTGCGGACGGCCGCGCGGTTCGTCCTGCGCGCCCTGTCCGTCGTCATGGGCACGGCCGGCGGCCTCTTCTGCTACTTCGTCTGCCAGGGCATGTTCTCCGGCTACCCGAAGTACCACACCGACGTCCTGAGCACCGTCGGCATGCTGATCATCATGGCCGTCGGGGCCGCTGCCTGGGTCATCGACCACCGACGGATCGACGATGACGACTGAGCGGCCCGGGACCGTGATCCCGCCGGAACAGGCACGCGACTGGTTGGCCGCCGCCGCGCTGCCCGGACGCCCAAAGCTGCGGACGGCCGCCGTGTGCCAGGTTCTGGAGACGGTGTTCACCGTCGTCCAGTGGACGGCCCTGGCCTGGATCGCCTCCCGTGCCCTGGACCACCGTACGGAGACGGCCTGGCTCCGGCCGGATCTCCTGCTGCTCGGAGTCGGGGGAGTGCTCGCCGCGGCGGCCGCATGGGGCGCGGCCCGGGCCCAGGCCGCGGGCCGCCGAAGGATCAGTGCCACGATCCGCCGGAACCTGGTGGCCGGGCTGCTGCCCACCGGATGGCGGCGCGTACAGCCCGACGCCGCGACGGCGGCGCTGGCGAGCGTCGAACTGACCGACGACATCGCCGACTTCCACGCCCAGGTCCTTCCCCAACGTCTGTCGGCCGGTGCGTCGATGGCCGTCGTCCTCGCCGTCACCGCGGCGGTGCAGTGGCCGGCGGCCGTCGTGCTCCTGCTGGCGAGCCTGCTCATCCCGCTGAACATGCGCCTCGCCGGACTGCTCGCCGAGGAGGGCGCCAAGGAACGGCTGGCGGCGGCCACCTATCTCGGCGCCGTCGTCCTGGACAGCTTCCGCGGCATGCGCACCCTCCGCGGCATCGGCGCGCTGACCCGCAGAAGGGCCGAACTGGCCGACGCGGACTCCGACTTGAACGACACGACGATGGCGA
Organism: Streptomyces sp. NPDC048420; assembly: GCF_040651535.1. Classification (NCBI taxonomy): domain Bacteria; kingdom Bacillati; phylum Actinomycetota; class Actinomycetes; order Kitasatosporales; family Streptomycetaceae; genus Streptomyces; species Streptomyces sp. NPDC048420. The sequence continues at coordinate 512,881 of NZ_JBEZKG010000003.1, read as the reverse complement.
TCGTGCGACGCGCCTTCGTCTCCGGAGCGGTGACCGACGTCGTGATCACCTTCTCCGTCGCGGTCAACGCCACCTACATCGGACTGTCCCTGCTGGGCTACGTCCACATCGCGGCGGCACCCCATGTGACTCTGTTCGGTGGGCTGCTGGCACTGCTGCTCTGCCCGATGTACTTCCAGCCGATGCGCACACTCGCGGCAGCCCACCACAGCCGGGAACGCGCAGCCGCGGCGGCACCCGCCCTGATGCCCCTGCTCGCGGAACCACACCCGCTCCGGCAGCCGGACCCGTCTGCCACGACGGAGCCCTGCGACATCCGCCTGGACGACGTCGCCCTCCGCTTTCCGCACGCGGACCAGCCGGTCCTGGCGCGGGTGGACCTGACGTTCCCCAGGGGGCGGTGGACGGCCGTCACCGGACCGTCCGGCGCCGGCAAGACGACCCTCCTGTCGCTGATCGCCGGTGCCCGGGAACCGAGTTCGGGAACCGTGCGATGGCAGTCGCCCACCGGGGTGTCCCAGCCGCATCTCGGCTCCTGCGTGTGGATCGGCCAGCAGACCGTCCTCCTGCCGGGATCCATCGCGGACAACATCCGCATCGCCCGACCGTCCGCCACCCCGGCCGACATCGAGCACGCCGTCGCCGCGGCCGGCCTCACCGATGTCGTCGCACGACTCCCGCACGGCCTGGACACCAGGCTGGGGGAGGGCGGCGCGGGCCTGTCCACCGGCGAAGCCCGCCGGATCGCCGTAGCCCGCGCGTTCCTGCGCGACACCGGCCTGTGGATCCTCGACGAACCGACCGCCCACCTGGACCCCGCCGCCGAGGCCCGCATCATCGACGTGCTGCGCACCGCCACACAGGGCCGGACCGTCGTCGTCGCCACACACTCACCCGCCCTGACCCGCCGCGCCGACACGGTGTTCGGCCTGGCCGACGGCATCCTCCACGCCGTACGGGAGGCGACCGCCGTATGAAAGACACCCGCCGCCTCCGCCTTGTCCCCCTCTGGGGGCTGCTGATCGCCGTGATCGCGGAGAGCTGCTCGATCGGGCTGGTCGGACTGTCGGGATGGTTCATCGCCGGCTCGGCCGTGGCCGGCGCCACCGCCTACAGCACCTTCTCCTACCTCGCTCCCAGCGGCGGGGTACGCGGCCTGGCCCTGAGCAGGATCGCGACCCACTACACGAGCCGCGTCGTCCTGCACTCCGCCGCACTGCACCGGATCAGCGCCGCCAGGCTCGCCTTCTACGACCGCGCGGCCGAGGACTCCAGCACCCACGGCCAGTGGTCCGGGCAGGCCCTCGACCGGGTCATGGCCGACGCCGACACCGAGGGCATGGCCCTCATCCAGGCGACCACACCCATGACCGTGACGGCCTGCCTCACCGTGGGCGGCTGCCTGGCCGTCGCGGTCGCCGGCTACCCGGCCGTCGCCGTGGTCGTCGCCGTCGCCGCGGCCCTCTCCGCCACCCTCGCCACGGTCACCGCCCGCGGCCGCACCGATCCCGGCACCACGCGCGCCACCCTGCGCACCGAACTCGCCGCCGCCGTCGACGCCTGGCCCGAGATGGCCTCGCTCGGCGCCACCGAGCAGCTACGGCAACGCACCTGGCAGCTCCTCGCCGCCTACGACGACCAGCAGGTCCGGCGTACGGCCGCCACCGCCCGCGCCCTCGGCGCCACCCGCGCGGTCAGCGCGATCACCCTGCTCCTCACCGTCCTGCTCGCCGAGGCACACGGCGCCGATGTCACCACCCTTGTCTTCCTCGCCCTGCTCGTCACGGGCGTGGCGGCCAATGCCGAGCGCCTCGTCGCGGCGGCGGAGGCACGCGCGCTGGCCCGCACCGCCGCGGAGCGGCTCTCGTCGACCGACTCTCACTCCAACGCCCCGTTCGTCCACAGCACCTATGACCACCGCGGTCTGACGGTGACCGGGGACCGGGTCCCGGCCGCTCGGACGCGGCAAGGCCGCCGCATCGAGGTGACGGTCCCACGCGGTCGGACCCTGTTGGTCACGGGTGCCTCCGGAAGCGGCAAGACCACCCTCCTGGAGGCCGTCGCGGCGGCCCTGCACCAGACCTCCGGTACCTGCGGGCCGCCCACGCTGACCAGTGTGTCGGCGGACGACCATGTGTTCACCGGCACCGTGGCCACCAACATCCGGCTCGCCGAACCCCGGGCCTCGGACGGCGAGATCGAGGAACTCCTCGCCGCCATGGGGCTCGACCGCAGCGGACTCACACCGGCAACGAAGGTCGGCGTCGGCGGACGTGACCTGTCCGGCGGCGAACAGCGCCGCCTGCACCTCGCCCGCGCCCTCGCCACCCGCCCCGACGTGCTGCTCGTCGACGAACCCACCACTGGTCTCGACGCCGGCACCGCCGCCCGGGTACTCGCCGCCCTGCGCCGCGGACTGCCCGACGCCGTACTGGTCCTGGCCCTGCACGAGCCACCGGCGCCGTCAGAGCCTCCGGCACCACCGTGGATCACGGTCAGCCTCGACGCATGACGGCCGACGAAACATTGCGTGTGCACGTAAATACATCAGGCTAAGGTAGAAGCATGACCGACAGCGACGAGGCCGTCCCGCTCACCGCCGAGGAGAAGGCAGTGATGAGGGCGCTCCGGCCGGCCATGGCCGCACTGATGCGCGCCTTCGACGAGGACCTGAAGCGGGCTCAGGGGCTGAGCCATACGGAGTACATCACCCTGATGTTCCTGTCCGAGGCCCCCGACCGGACCATGCGCCTGAGTGACCTGGCCGAGCTGGTCCAGCAGTCGGCCTCGGCGCTCGGGCGCACCGTGCGCCGTCTGGAGGCCGACGGGCTGGTCTCGCGCGAACAGTCCACCGAGGACGCCCGCTCCTTCAACGCCGTCCTCACCGATGCGGGAAGTGCCCGCCTGGAACAGGCGGTGCCGGTGCACGTCGCCAGCGTCCGCCGTCATCTCTTCGACCGCCTCGAAGGCGTCGACCTCGCCAGACTGGCCACCGCGTTCCAGCACATCACCCGCATCCGCTGAGCCTGTTGCCGCGCGGCGAGTCCGCTCGTCCGTCGGTCAGCGTGAGCGCGCGCTGTCATGACATCTTTGTCGACGCATCAGGGGTGCTACGCCGCCGGGCCTCCCCGTCCGCCTCGCTCGACGGCGTAGAAATACACCGGCCGTTCGAGCGCCGTCCGGGCAGGATGTCTTCCTGTGAACCATGTACTGCGCGGGCTCGCCGCCAATACGGCGCTGCCCTTCGAGCTGGTCGACCGGCTGGTCTCGGTCGCGGACGCGGACATCGCAGACAGCCTCGCGGATCGCGCCGACCTCAGCCGCGAGCAGGCGGTCGCCCTGGCTACAGGGTTCGCGGAAAGCGCTGTGCTGCTCGCGTACGAGGGCCTGCTGAGCGCCGCCGACGTCGATCCTGTCGTATGGCCGCAGGCCGCGCTCGCCCTGCTTGACGAGGGGACCGATGCCCCCGAGTGGGCGCGGCTTCTCGCGGCGGATCCGCAGGTGGAGCGCCGGGAGAAGCTGGCCGCCTGCCCCGGACTCCCGCCCGATGTGCGGGAGATGCTGTCCGCCGACCCGGACGTATGTGTCGTCGCGGAGCTCGCGTTGTGGACGACGGCGGACATGGCCGCCCGCCTCGCGCGGCATCCGCATGCCGAAGTCCGTCGCGCGGTGGCGGCCAACGAGGCGACGCCACCAGATGTGCTGGCGATGCTGGTCACCGGCGAGGGGCTGCTTCCCGCGGAGCGGTGCCTGGTCTGCGACCGTGAGCAGACGCCGTTCGTGCACGATCCGGAGTGCGCCCGGCTCGACTGCGATCTGTGGCCCGGTGCCTCGTGCGCGGGGTCCCACGAGTCCACCCTTCTTGAGACGGCGGCACTCGCGTTGCAAAACCCTGCCACGCCTACCGAAGCCGTCGTCCGGTTCGCCGAGCACCCCTCGACGCTGCTGCGCGGCCGACTCGCCGCCCGTCGCGACCTGCCGCCGGAGGTGCGTGCGCGGCTCGCCGACGACCCTGAGCCCGATGTACGAGCCGTACTCGCCGAGAACCCCGGGACAGAGGACGCCCTGATCCGTATGTTGGCGACCGATAGTGGCTATGACGTGCAGCGCAGGCTCGCGCACAACCCTCGCGTGCCCCTCGACGTACTTTCCCGCCTGGCCGGCACCGTCAAGATCGGCCCGGACCTGCTGCCGAGGATTGCGGCCGCCTCTCCCGCCGAGGTCAAGGAGCTGTCCAGGTCGTCGAATCCGGCTGTACGGATGCTCCTGGCTGAACGGCGCGATCTGCCGGCCGAGATCCGCGACGCGCTGGCCGCCGACCCTGACGCGAAGGTGGTCAAGTCCATCGCGCCCCACCCGGGACTGTCGGAGGCACAGCTGCGCAGCATGGTCGAACGGCACGGGGTTCGGGTCATCTCCAAGGTGGCGACCAATCCGGACGCATCACCGGCACTGCTGGAGGACCTGACCAGACACGTACCGCCGGTGCCGAAGGCATTCCGCGAGATCGCCCAGCACAGCAACGCGACGGGCCCGGCACTGCTCGCCTGTCTGGCGGACCGGCGGGCACGGCCCCTGGCAGCCGGGCACCCGGCCCTTCCCCCGCCGGTCATAGTCGAACTACTCGCCGACGACGACTGCCGAGTCGCGGAAGCGGCTGCCGCCAACCCGTCGCTGCCACCAGCCGTGATGTGGGAGCTGGTGCCGGAGCCGGACAGCGCATAGGAGGAGGGGGTGGGCCCGCCCTCCGAATCGCTCACCCGCCGACTCAGGCGCTCGCCGGCTACCGCCGAGGAGAGGGCCGGCAACTGCGCGCCGTCGGGCAGGGCTACGACCATGGCTTGGCCGAGCTTGCTCGACGAGCTCCTGGCAGGCCAGGGCCGGCGCGGCGAGTGCAGCTGTGCCTGGCGGGACGCCTTCCCCCGTAGGAGCCCCGCCGCTGCCCATGGCTGAGCACCCGTCACCAGGGCACGGGTGTTCCGTCCCAGGAGAAGAAGCCGCCGGTGGGGCCGTCGTCCGGGAGGAGGGCCAGATGGAGGGCGCCCCGGGCGGCCTCGGCCGGGTCGTCGCCGGTGGCGGCGGCGCCGGGGGTGAGATCGGTGGCCCGTAGGCCCGGGGCGAGGGCGTTGACCTTGAAGCCGTCCTCGGCCAGTGTCTGGGCGTAGTAGAGGGTGAGGGCGTTGAGGGCGGCCTTGGAGGACCGGTAGGCGGCGGCGCCACCGCTGCCCGGGGTGAACTGCGGATTGGGGCTCGTGCTCCAGGTCAGCGACGCGGTGCCACTGGAGACGTTGACGACGCGTGGACGCGGGGAGCGGCACAGGGCCGGCAGGAAGGCGTTGGTCACCGCCACCACGCCGAACACGTTGGTCTCGTACGTGCGCCGGAACTCCGCCACGCCGGATTCGGCCGGTGGCGCGAGGGACGGTGCGATGCCGGCGTTGTTGACCAGCACGTCCAGGCGGTCCACCCGAGCCGCGGCGCGTGCGATGCCGTCGGGATCCGTCACGTCGAGGACCAGGAGCCGGGCGCCGGCACCGATCTCCTCGACGGCCCGCCCGCCGCGCTCCGGGTCGCGGGAGCCCACGTACACGGTGAAGCCCTCGGAGGTGAGCAGCCGGGCGATGTGCTTTCCGATGCCCTTGTTGGCACCGGTGACCAGAGCTGTGCGATCGTTCATGGACACCACGGTCCCCTGGCGGTGGGTGCCCTGCCAGGGACAACCTGTACCAGGCGGGCGCCGGGAGGTGGCATGGCGCGGGAGGAACTGGCCCGCTTCCTGCGGGACCGCCGGGCGGGACTGCGCCCGCACGAGATCGGCGTCCCGGCGACGGGCACCGCGCGCCGTACGCCGGGCCTGCGCCGCGAGGAGGTGGCCGACCTCGCCCACATGTCGGTCGACTACTACACCCGCCTCGAACAGGCCCGCGGACCGCGCCCTTCGGTCCGGATCCTGGACGCGCTGGCCCAGGCGCTACGGCTCACACCGGCCGAGCGCAGCCACCTGTTCCGCCTGGCGGGATCGCATCCGCCGCCCGGCCACGACGTCGTACGGCGGGTGCGCCCGCACGTGGCCCGGATGCTGGAGCGGCTGCCGCAGACCGCCGCCGTCGTCACCGACGCGGGGTACGGCGTCGTCGCCTGGAACCCCCTGGCCCGGGCACTGCTCGGCGGTGACCTCGCCGAGGGGACGTCGAACCTGGCCCGGCGCCGGTTCCTGGGCCCGGGGCGGCTCCATGAGAGCGCCGGCAGCGAGGAGTTCGGGCACATCGTGGTGGCACGGCTGCTCCGGGCCGCCGAACGCTACCCGCACGACCCGAACCTGGCGGCACTACTGGCCGAACTGCACGGCGGCAGCGAGGAGTTCCGGCAGATCTGGCGGACACGTCCGGTCCATGCTCCCGGGCACCGCACCAAGACCCTCGACCACCCGGAAGCCGGCCCGCTGCGGCTGAACTGTGACGTCCTGCTCGTACCCGAGGACGATCAGGAAGTCGTCCTGATCACGGCCGACCCCGGATCACCGGCCGCGCGGGCCCTGCACAGGCTGGCCGGGAACCCCCGGCGGTGACAGGGAGCCAATGTCCCGCCGCCGTTCACTCCGCGTCCGCCACCACCGACCCCACCCGCTCCGCCAGCCCGGGATCCCGGCGGACCAGGAGGGTCGCGTAGCCGACGGCCGCGAGGAGCGTGACCAGGGCCGCGTACGGGAACCAGCTGTACGGGGCGGGCTGGCCGGGCTTGGCGAGGTAGTAGAGGGGGACCAGGATGGCGAGGGCACCGATCGCGGGCAGGACGAGATGGCGGACGGGCCGGAACTCCTGGGGGCGGTAGCGGCGGTAGTAGAAGGGGAGGGCGATGTTGGACGCCAGGTAGACGAGCAGGATCAGGATGGCGCCCAGGCTGGATGACTCCGTGAAGAAGACCACCGGGTTCATCGGACCGCCGTCGGAGCCGAGCAGATGGCCAAGACCCCAGCCGCCGATGATCAGCAGCGCGATGACGGCGAAGGTGACGATCGCGTTGTTCGGCGTACGGCGCGTGGGGTGGACGTAGCCGAAGAAGGACGGCAGCAGTCCCTCGCGCCCCGCGCTGAAGACCAGGCGGGCCTGGGAGTTGATGCCCGCGATCAGTACGCCGAGGGTCGAGGTCAGGCCGCCGACGTAGGCGAGGAACGCCAGCGCGCCGAGCGTGTGCTGGGCGACGTCGATGAAGGGGATGCTGGAGGCGCCGAGCCGGCCCAGGTCGTAGCCGAAGCCGGTCACCGTGGCGTAGGAGAAGAGGATGTAGCTCACCGTCATGATCGCGACCGAGGAGAACACGGCCCGGCCGACGTTGCGCCGTGGGTTCTCCGTCTCCTCGGCGAGCGCCGCAGAGTTCTCCCAGCCGATGAACAGGTAGACCGCCAGCGGGAATCCGGCCGCGAGCCCCTTGAGGCCGTGGGTGAGGTGGTCGGGCAGGAACGGGGCGGCGGAGAGGTCGCCGCGGTGCTCGACGATCGCCGCGACCGAGACCACGACGAGCACCAGCATCTCCACGCCGAAGAAGTAGCCGGCCCACTTGGTGGAGACCACGATCCCGCGCAGCATCAGCACCACGGCGAGGCCGGTCAGCAGCAGTGTCCAGATGATCCACGGCAGGTCGACGCCCGTGTAGTGCTGCAGGGTGATCTGCACGAACCCGCCCGAGATCGCGATCACCGAGGCCATCGCGATGATGTAGCCGAGCCCGGCCAGCAGGGCCGTCGTCACCGCGCTGACCGGCCCGAAGGTCTTGCCGACGAAGGTGGTGAAGCTGCCGGCCGAGGGGTGCGCCCGGGAGAACTCGGCCAGCGTGTTGCCGAGCAGCGCGACCGCCACGCCCGCCGCCACGATGGTCAGCGGGGACGCGATTCCCGCGGTGGTGGCGAGGAAGGCGAAACCGAAGAAGAAGCTCATCGCCGGGCCGACGTTGGCCATCGTGGCGGCGGCGATGTCCGCCATGCCGAGGACACCGCCGCGCAGCCGCTGCGGGGCGGTGCCGACGGGGCCCGACGTCGGCGAGGGGCCGACAGCTGCGGGGTCGGGCATGGCGGAAGCTCCTTCTGCGGGGGACGACACAGGGAAGGGGGTTCAGTTCAGGCCGGCGAGCCGGTGCGCCTTCACCGCGTGGACGGCCGGGTCCATCGCTCCGCGGGTGAGTTCGTCGAGCAGGTCGGCGTGGCAGCGGTTGCGGGCCCGTACGACCGAGGGGGTGGGCGCGGGTCCCAGCAGGCACTGGCGGCCGAGCAGGTCGGCGGCGAACTCACGGATCCCGACGCCGCCGAGCGCCTCGGCGAGGTCGAGGTGGAAGCGGGTCTCCAGTTCGAGCAGCCGGGCCGCGTCCTCGGCCTGGTCGAGCTCCTCGACCAGGCTCCGCAACCCGTCCAGCCGGCCGTCCTGGACCTCGCCCGTGCCGTGCGCCACGAGACCGCATTCGAGCAGCAGATGGAAGGAGTCCAGCGAGGCCGTCTCGTCGGCGTCGTGCAGCACGGCGACGACCGTGTCCCAGTCGGCCGCGACGAAGGTCCCGCCGGCCCGGCCCCGACGGCGGTCGAGCAGACCGTCCTGGCACATGGCCTCCAGCGCGCGGCGCACGGTGATCTCGCTGATCCCCAGCTCCTCGGCGAGGACACCCGCGTCCGGCAGCCGGTCGCCCGGCGCCACCGACCTCAGGCGGATGCGCAGGGCGATCCTGGACCGGACGAGTTCGGCTCCCGTGGGGCCCCGGCCGGCCAGGACACGGGTGTCCCACACCCCGCCGGCCTGCGCGGCCGCCGCCTGGTTGTAGGGCCCGAACTTGCCCGCTGCGTTCACCACGTCGCCACCCTAACGGCCTGCTGAGCGAGGACTACGGGGGACGGTGGCACGGCGTGCTCTGCATGTACGGAAAATAGAGCAACATGAACAGTTAAACAAGACTGTTCTTTCTGATCGTGCTGAACTAATTTCCCGGTCCATGACCGCTACCCTCCCCGAAACCCCTCCCGCCGAGTCCGGTGGCCTGCAGGCCGGACTCAAGAACCGCCACCTCTCGATGATCGCGATCGGCGGTGTCATCGGCGCCGGCCTGTTCGTCGGCTCCGGCTCCGGCATCGCCGCCGCCGGCCCCGGCATCCTCGTCTCGTACGCCCTCGTCGGCGTCCTGGTCGTCCTCGTGATGCGCATGCTCGGCGAGATGGCCGCGGCCAACCCCACCTCGGGCTCGTTCTCCGCCTACGCCGACCGTGCACTCGGCCGCTGGGCGGGCTTCACCATCGGCTGGCTGTACTGGTTCTTCTGGGTCGTGGTGCTCGCCGTCGAGGCGACGGCCGGGGCCAAGATCCTGGCCGGCTGGATACCGGCGGTCCCGCAGTGGGGCTGGGCCCTGATCGTGATGATCGTCCTCACCGCCACCAACCTGGTCTCGGTCAGCTCCTACGGCGAGTTCGAGTTCTGGTTCGCCGGCATCAAGGTCGTCGCGATCGCCGCGTTCATCGTGGTCGGCGGTCTCGCGATCTTCGGGCTGCTGCCCGGCTCGGACCACCCGGCGTCCGGCTTCTCCAACCTCACCGCGCACGGCGGCTTCCTCCCCAACGGCCCCGGAGCGATCCTCACCGGCGTCCTGATGGTGGTCTTCTCCTTCATGGGCAGCGAGATCGTCACCCTCGCCGCCGGCGAGACCGCCGACCCGCGGGCCGCCGTCACCAAGGCCACCAACAGCGTGATCTGGCGGATCGCGGTCTTCTACCTGGGCTCGATCCTGATCGTGGTCTCGCTGCTGCGCTGGGACGACCCGGCCATCCTCAAGGACGGCTCGTACGTCGCCGCCCTCAGCTCCATCGGCATCCCGCACGCCGGCCAGATCATGAACGCCATCGTGCTGACCTCGGTGCTCTCCTGTCTCAACTCCGGTCTGTACACGGCCTCCCGGATGGCCTTCTCGCTCGGCCGCCGCAGCGACGCCCCGGCCGCGTTCGGACGGACCACGGGCCGCGGGGTGCCGCAGTCGGCCATCCTGGCCTCGGTGGTCTTCGGCTTCGTCGCGGTCGCCTTCAACTACCTGTGGCCGGACACCGTCTTCCAGTTCCTGCTCAACTCCTCCGGTGCGATCGCCCTGTTCGTCTGGCTGGTGATCTGCTTCTCCCAGCTGCGGATGCGCAAGATCATCCAGCGGGAGTCGCCGGAGAAGCTGGTCGTGAGGATGTGGCTCTACCCCTACCTGACCTGGGCCACCATCGCCCTGATCACCTTCGTCCTGGGCTACATGCTCACCGACACCGCGGACGGCGGCGGCCGCGACCAGGTCGTCCTGTCCACCCTGGTGGCCCTGGCCGTGGTGGTCTTCGCGGTCGTACGCCAACGCCGGACCACTCGGAAGGAGCCGCAGCCCTCCGATTTGGCATGATTCCCGCATGAGGATCTCGCAGCGCGCCCAGTCCGTCGCGCCGTTCTACGCGATGGAGTTCGGCAAGCACGCGGCGGCGCTGGAGGCCGAGGGGCACCACGTCGTCAAGCTCAGCCTCGGGGAACCCGACTTCGGGGCGCCGCCGGCCGTGCTCGACGCGCTCCGGGAGACCGTGGGCAGCAGGCCCATGAGCTACACCGGAGCGCTCGGGCTGCCGGAACTACGGCAGGCGATAGCGCGGTTCTACGGCGATCAGCACGGCGTCGACGTCGATCCGGGCCGGGTCGTGGTGACCGCGGGAGCCTCGGCGGCGCTGGTGCTGGGCGCCGCCGCGCTGGTCGACCCGGGTGACGAGGTACTGATCGCCGACCCGTCGTACCCCTGCAACCGGCAGATCGCCGAGAGCTTCGGTGCGCGGGTCACCCTCGTCCCCACCTCGGCCGGGTCCCGGTACCAGCTGGACACCGGGTCTGTGCGGTCGTACTGGACGGACCGCACCCGCGGGATCATGGTCGCGAGCCCCTCCAACCCGACCGGGACCTCGGTCCCGGCCGACGAGCTCGCCGCGATCTGCGAGCTGGCCCGGGAGCGGGGCGCCTGGCGGATCGTCGACGAGATCTACCTCGACCTCGGCGACCACGACGAGCACGGGCGGCCGCCGCGCAGTGTGCTGTCGTACGACCAGGAAGCCGTGGTCATCAACAGCTTCTCGAAGTACTTCGGGATGACCGGCTGGCGGCTGGGCTGGTGTGTGGTGCCCGAGGCGCTGGTGCCGGCGCTGGAGCGGCTGGCGCAGAACTACATGATCTGCGCCTCCACCCCCGCCCAGTACGCGGCGCTCGCGTGCTTCACGCCCGAGTCGCTCGCCGTGTGCGAGGAGCGGCGGGCCGAGTTCGGCCGGCGGCGCGAGCTCGTCCTCGACGGGCTCGCGCGGATCGGGCTGCCGGTGCCCGTGCCGCCCGACGGGGCGTTCTACGTCTACTTCGACGTCAGCGGCACCGGGCTGACCTCGTGGGAGTTCTGCGGACGGGCGCTGAAGGAGGCGCAGGTCGCGCTCACGCCGGGGCGGGACTTCGGGGTGGGCACCGCCGAAACCCATGTACGGCTGTCCTACGCGGCCTCGGCCGAGGAACTGAGCGAGGGGATCGCGCGGCTCGGGAAGTTCGTGGCCACGCTGTCGCAGGCATGAAGCAGGGGCCGGTCCCGAAGGACCGGCCCCCACCTCATTCAGATGCTCAGACCAGGTCGAAGCGGTCCAGGTTCGAGACCTTGACCCACGCCTCGACGAAGTCCTTCACGAACTTCTCCTTGGCGTCGTCGCTCGCGTAGACCTCCGCGAGGGCGCGCAGCTCGGAGTTGGAGCCGAAGACCAGGTCGGCACGGGTGCCGGTCCACTTCAGCTTGCCCGTCTCCGCGTCCCGGCCCTCGAAGGCCGTCTGGTCCTCGGAGGTGGACTTCCACGTCGTGCCCAGGTCGAGCAGGTTGACGAAGAAGTCGTTGCTCAGGACGCCCGGACGGTCGGTGAAGACACCGTGCGCCGAGCCGCCCTGGTTGGCGCCGAGGACACGCAGACCGCCGACGAGGACGGTCATCTCGGGGGCGCTCAGGGTGAGCAGGTTCGCCTTGTCGAGCAGCAGGTACTCGGCCGGCAGGCGGTTGCCCTTGCCCAGGTAGTTGCGGAAGCCGTCCGCGACCGGCTCAAGGGCGGCGAAGGACTCGACGTCGGTGTGCTCCTCGGTCGCGTCCACACGGCCCGGCGTGAAGGGGACCTCCACGTCGAAGCCGGCGTCCTTGGCGGCCTGCTCGACCCCCGCGGCACCCGCGAGGACGATCAGGTCGGCCAGCGAGACCTTCTTGGCACCGGCGTTGAAGTCGGCCTGGACACCCTCCAGGACCCGCAGGACCTGGGCGAGCTGCTCGGGGTCGTTGACCTCCCAGCCGCGCTGCGGCTCAAGGCGGATACGGGCGCCGTTGGCACCGCCGCGCTTGTCGCTGCCGCGGAACGTGGACGCCGAGGCCCACGCGGTGGAGACCAGCTGCGAGACCGTGAGGCCGGTCTCCAGGATCTTGGCCTTCAGGGCCGCGATGTCGGCGGCGTCGATGGCCGCACCCTCGGCCTGCGGCAGCGGGTCCTGCCACAGCAGCGTCTCCGCCGGGACCTCCGGGCCGAGGTACAGGGACTTCGGACCCAGGTCACGGTGGGTCAGCTTGTACCAGGCGCGGGCGAAGGCGTCCGCGAACTGGTCCGGGTTCTCGTGGAAGCGCTTCGAGATCTCGCCGTAGATCGGGTCGAAACGCAGCGAGAGGTCGGTGGTGAGCATCGTCGGCAGCTTCTTGGAGTCGCTGTGGGCGTCGGGGATGATCGCCTCGGCGTCCTTGGCCACCCACTGGTTGGCGCCGGCGGGGCTCTGGGTGAGCTCCCACTCGTAGCCGAAGAGGATGTCGAAGAAGTCGTTGCTCCACTGGGTGGGCTTGGTGGTCCAGGTCACCTCGAGACCGGAGGTGATGGCGTCGCCGGCCTTGCCGGAGCCGTAGGTGGACTTCCAGCCCAGACCCTGCTCCTCCATGGAGGCGGCCTCGGGGTCGTTGCCGACCGCGTCGGCCGGGCCGGCGCCGTGGGTCTTGCCGAAGGTGTGGCCACCGGCGATGAGGGCGACGGTCTCCTCGTCGTTCATCGCCATCCGGCGGAACGTCTCACGGATGTCGCGGGCCGCGGCCAGCGGGTCCGGGTTGCCGTTGGGGCCCTCGGGGTTGACGTAGATGAGGCCCATCTGGACGGCGCCGAGCGGGTTCTCCAGCTCGCGGTCGCCGGTGTAGCGCTGGTCGTCCAGCCAGGTGGTCTCGGGGCCCCAGTAGACGTCCTCGTCGGCCTCCCAGACGTCGGCGCGGCCGCCGCCGAAGCCGAAGGTCTCGAAGCCCATGGTCTCCAGGGCGACGTTACCGGTGAGGATCATGAGGTCGGCCCAGGAGATGGACTGGCCGTACTTCTTCTTCACCGGCCACAGCAGACGGCGGGCCTTGTCCAGGTTGCCGTTGTCCGGCCAGCTGTTCAGCGGCGCGAAGCGCTGCTGGCCGCGGCCGCCACCGCCGCGGCCGTCGCTGATGCGGTAGGTGCCGGCGCTGTGCCAGGCCATGCGGATCATCAGCGGGCCGTAGTTGCCGAAGTCGGCGGGCCACCAGTCCTGCGAGGTGGTGAGCACCTCGGCGATGTCCCGTTTCACGGCGTCCAGGTCGAGGGCCTGGAAGGCCTCGGCGTAGTCGAAGTCCGCACCGAGCGGGTTCGCCACGACGGGGTCCTTGGCGAGGATCTTCAGGTTCAGTCGCTCCGGCCACCACTGGCGGTTGCCGCCGCCCTGGGTGGGGTGCGCGGCGCGCGTGTGCGCGACCGGGCAGCCACCGGTGCCCTCAGCCTTGGGGTCGGTGACGATTGCGTCGGGGTTCTCAGACATTTCAGTCCTTCCGAACTGGGTGGATCACGGTGCTGAAGTAAGCCTTTGGGGGGAACAGTCGGGGCACAAACCCCAGTAGATGACCTCGGCCTCGTCGATCGAGAAGCCGCGGTCGTCGGCAGCTGTCAGGCAGGGCGCGTGACCGACGGCACAGTCGACGTCGACGACGGCCCCGCACGACCGGCAGACCAGGTGGTGGTGGTTGTCCCCGACCCGTCCCTCGAACCGCGCCGGGCTGCCGGGCGGCTCGATGCGACGCACGAGACCCGCCGCGTTGAGCGAGTGCAGGGCCTCGTACACGGCCTGGAGGGATATGTGGCCGAGGCGGTCGCGCACTCCCGTGGCGATCGCGTCGGCCGCGAGGTGGTCACCGGCCCGAACGGTCTCGAGCAGTGCGACGCGCGCGGCCGTCACCCGCAGGCCGGCACCGCGCAGCTCAGCGGCGGTGTTCGGAGGCTGGGGGGCGGTCATGGGGACCAACCTACCCCCATAAACCTGAATGGTTCAAGAAATGGAACTGATCCAAGTCTGTGTCGCGTCGGATCGCGGCCCCGGCAGCCGCTCACAAGGGTTCCTTGTCAGGTGTGCGGGCGGTGTAACCCCTGATGAACGGCACGGGAGACATCTGTGTAATGGGCATTTCGTACGCTCGGGGGAGATCGAACCGGCTGAGGTCAGGAGGCGTGCCCGTGGTGCGGACGGTCTGCTCGTACTGCGGAGTGGGCTGCGGCCTGGTCCTCGACATCGGCATGGGCCCGGACGGACGGCGTACGGTCCTGAAGGCGTCCGGCGACAAGGAGCACCCCGCGAACTTCGGCAAGCTCTGCACCAAGGGCGCCACCACCGCCGACATGCTCGCGGCGCCGGGGCGGCTGTCGACGGCGCTGGTCCGGGCCGACCGGGGCGAGGAGCCGGAGCCCGCCCCCGTCGCCGAGGCGATCAGCCGTACGGCCCGGCGGCTGCGGGAGATCATCGACGAGCACGGTCCCGACGCGGTGTCCCTCTACGTGTCCGGGCAGATGAGCCTGGAGGCCCAGTACCTGGCGAACAAGCTCGCCAAGGGGTTCCTGCGCACCAACCAGATCGAGTCCAACTCCCGGCTCTGCATGGCCAGTGCGGGCACCGGCTACAAGCTGTCGCTCGGCGCGGACGGCCCGCCCGGCTCGTACCAGGACTTCGAGAAGGCCGACCTCTTCTTCGTCATCGGCTCGAACATGGCCGACTGCCACCCGATCCTCTATCTGCGGATGATGGAGCGGGTGAAGGCGTCGGGCGCCAAGGTGATCGTCGTGGACCCGCGGCGCACCGCCACGACCGCCAAGGCGGACCTGTTCCTGCAGATCAAGCCGGGCGCCGACCTCGCCCTGCTGAACGGCCTGCTGTACCTGCTGCACGAGAACGGCCACACCGACCCCGACTTCATCGCCGCCCACACCGAGGGCTGGGAGGCGATGCCGGAGTTCCTCGCGGACTACCCGCCCGCCGCGGTGGCCGAGATGACGGGCCTCGCCGAGGACGACATCCGGGAGGCGGCGCGGCTCATCTGGTCAGCCAATGAGTGGATGAGCCTGTGGACCATGGGCCTCAACCAGTCCACGCACGGCACCTGGAACACCAACGCCCTGGTCAACCTGCACCTCGCCACCGGCGCCATCTGCCGTCCCGGCAGCGGCCCCTTCTCCCTCACCGGCCAGCCCAACGCGATGGGCGGCCGCGAGATGGGCTACATGGGCCCCGGTCTCCCCGGCCAGCGCTCGGTCCTCGTCGACGAGGAGCGGGCCTTCATGGAAGACCTCTGGGAGCTGCCCCCGGACACCCTGCGCGCCGACGGTGTCGGCAAGGGCACCGTCGAGATGTTCCAGAAGATGGCCGACGGAGAGATCAAGGCCTGCTGGATCATCTGCACCAACCCGGTCGCCTCCGTCGCCAACCGCCGTACCGTCATCGAGGGCCTGGAGGCCGCCGAGTTCGTCGTCACCCAGGACGTCTTCACCGACACCGAGACCAACGCCTACGCCGATGTCGTGCTGCCGGGCGCGCTGTGGACCGAGGGTGAGGGCGTCTTCGTCAACAGCGAGCGCAACCTCACCCTCACCCAGGCGGTGGCCGACCCGCCCGGCGAGGCCATGGCGGACTGGCGGATCATCGCGGCCGTCGCGTGCGAGATGGGGTACGAGAAGGGGTTCTCGTACGACAGCGCCGAGGACGTCTTCGAGGAGATCAAGCAGGCCTGGAACCCGAAGACGGGGTGGGATCTGCGCGGGGTCTCCTACGAGCGGCTGCGTGAGACGCCGGTGCAGTGGCCGGCGGCGAGCGAGGACGGGCCCGACCGCAACCCGATCCGGTACGTGGGGGAGGACGGTTCGCTGAAGTTCCCCACCGCGAGCGGGCGGGGCGTCTTCTACGCCCGGCCGCACATCCCCCCGGCCGAGATGCCGGACGACGACTACCCCTTCGTCCTGAACACCGGGCGGCTCCAGCACCAGTGGCACACGCTGACCAAGACGGCGAAGGTGGCGAAGCTCAACAAGCTGAACCCCGGGCCGTTCGTGGAGCTGCATCCTGAGGACGCGTCGGCGTTGGGCGTGGTCGACGGCGACTCCGTGGAGGTGGCCTCCCGGCGCGGGCGGGCCGTGCTGCCCGCCGTCGTGACGGACCGGGTGCGGCCGGGGTGCTGCTTCGCGCCCTTCCACTGGAACGACCTGTTCGGGGAGTACCTCAGCGTCAACGCGGTGACGAGCGACGCGGTGGATCCGCTGTCGTTCCAGCCGGAGTTCAAGGTGTGCGCGGTGTCGCTGACGAAGGTTGCGGTGCCGGTGACCGTGCGGTCCCCGGGGGATGCGGTGGCACCGGTTCCGGTTCCGGCAGCCGCGCCGCAGGTGGGCGAAGTGGCTTCCGTCGGGGCCACGGCCGCGTCCGTCTTCGGCCTCGACCCGGCCCCGCCGCCCGTCCTCACCGCGCAGGAGCGCCAGTACCTGGTCGGTTTCCTCGCCGGGGTCCCGGCCGGTGCACCCGGGGTGCCGGTGCTGCCTCCTGACGCGCCTTTCAGTCCCGAGCACGCCCTGTGGGTGAACGGCACACTGGCCGGGATGTACTCACGGGCGACGGCCACACAGCCCCTGACCACACAGCCGGCCACCACACAGTCCCCGGCCACACAGACCTCGGTCACGGTCCTGCGCCGTGAGGTCGTGATCCTCTGGGCCTCGCAGACCGGCAACGCCGAGGAGTTCGCCGCCGCCACCGCCGAGCGGCTCAGCACCCTCGGCCACCGCACCTCCCTGGTCGGCATGGACCAGGCCGACCTCGGCCAACTGCCGCCCGGCGCCGACCTGTTGCTGATCACCAGCACCTTCGGTGACGGCGACGCCCCCGACAACGGCAGTGGCTTCTGGGACACCCTGGCCGACCCCGGGACGGGCCGGCTGGAGGGACGGCGGTACGCCGTACTGGCCTTCGGCGACTCGTCGTACGACGACTTCTGCGGGCACGGCCGCCGACTCGACCAGCGACTCGACGAACTGGGCGCACTGCGCCTGGCCCCGCGCACGGACTGCGAACCGGACTTCGAGGACGCGGCCCACGGATGGCTGGACCAGGTCCTGACGGCGCTGTCCGACACCCCGGCCGCCGACATCGCGGCCTCCGCGCCCACGGTGATCCAGGCGGCCCCGGTCCAGACCGTGCCCCAGCCGGCCCCCACCGCGCCGCCGCGCTCGAAGAAACCCGCCCCCGTCCTCGCCCGCCTCTCCGGCAACCGCCTCCTCAGCCTGCCCGGCGCCGGCAAGGAGGTCCGCAGGTTCACCTTCGACACCCGGGACAGCGAGAGCCCGCTCCTGTACGAGGCGGGCGACGCCCTCGGCATCCGGCCGCTCAACTCGGCCGACCTGGTCGAGGAGTGGCTCGCGGTCACCGGCCTGGACGCCGAGGCGGCCGTGGACGTGAACGGCGTAGGAGAGGTCCCGCTCGGCGAGGCCTTCCTGCGCCACCTCGACATCACGAGGATCACCCCCGGCTTCCTCCGGTTCGTCGCCGAACGCACCCGCGACCCGCGGGAGTTGAAGAAGCTCCTGCGCCCGGACAACAAGGACGAGCTGGCCAAGTGGGGCTGGGGCCGCCAGGCCGTGGACGTGATCACGGAGTACGGCGTCAAGGCCGCCCCGCAGGACTGGGCCCGGACCCTCGGACGCCTCCAGCCGCGCCTGTACTCCATCTCGTCCAGCCCGCTGACCGACCCGCACCTCGTCTCCCTGACCGTCTCCGTCGTGCGCTACGAGAACCTGCGCGGCAGGCCCCGCCAGGGCGTCTGCTCGCCCTTCCTGGCCGACGCAGCCACCGACACCCCGGTACCGGTCCACGTCCAGCGCACCCCGCACTTCCGCCCGCCGGCCGACTCCGCCACTCCCATGATCATGGTCGGCCCCGGTACCGGCGTCGCCCCCTTCGTCGGCTTCCTGGAGCAGCGCCGCGCCCTCGGCCAACGGGGACCGAACTGGCTGTTCTTCGGCGAACAGCACAGGGCCACCGACTTCTACTACGAGGACGAGCTGACCGGCTTCCTGGCGGACGGCACCCTCACCCGCCTGGACACCGCCTTCTCCCGCGACCAGCGCGCCAAGGTCTACGTCCAGGACCGGATGCGCGAACACGGCCCGCTGCTGTGGTCCTGGCTCCAGGACGGCGCCCACTTCTACGTGTGCGGAGACGCCTCCCGCATGGCGAAGGACGTCGACCAGGCGCTCAGGGACATCGCGGTCCTGCACGGTGGCCTGGACGAGGCGGGCGCGGCGGCCTATGTGAAGCAACTCGCCACGGACAAGCGCTATGTGCGTGACATCTACTGACCGAACCCGGGGGCGGGGCCCCGGACACACGTGGGAGTATCGGTCGCCATGAGGGCCTCCCCAGCGGTACGGAGCCTGCGCGCGGCGGTGTTCGCCGCGCTGTGCGTGCTGCTGGCCGCCGGTGGCCACACCCTGGCCACCGGCATGGCGCCACCGGTGTGGGCGCAGACGGCCGGGTTCGTGCCGGTCTTCGCGGCCGGCTGGCTGCTCGGCGGCCGCGAACGGTCGCTCGGTGCCATCGGCGGGGCCACCCTCGCCGCCCAGGGCGGACTGCACCTGGCCTTCGGGGCGGCGCGTCCGCACACCGTGATGGTCATGCACGGCATGCGCATGACCCACTCGCAAACCCACGCCCTCACCCCGCACGCCACCGCGGCCCACCTCTCGGCCGCCCTCCTGCTGACCTGGTGGCTACGGCGCGGCGAGGCCGCCCTGTGGTCGCTCCTGCGCCGCTCCGTCACGCTGGTACCGGGTCTCGCGGCCTGGTGGCAGGGGTACGGCGAACCGGCCGCCCCGGCTCCCGCGCGCCCGGCCCCCGACTACGGTCCCCGGCCGCCCCGGCCCCTCCTGCTCCGCCACACGGTCCACCGGCGCGGACCGCCCACGACGATCCCGTACACGATCTGACCCTCTTCACCCCATTCCTCCCGTACGGAGATCCCTCAGTCATGTCCTCGACACGCACCGCCCTGCGCCGCGTCGGCCTCAGTACCGCCCTCGCCGCGGCCACCGTCCTCACCGCGGCCGGCATCGCCTCCGCGCACGTCACCATCCACCCCGACGGCTACGCCAAGGGCGCCACCGACGGCGCGCTGACCTTCCGCGTGCCCGACGAGAGCGACACCGCGAGCACCACCAAGGTCCAGGTGTTCCTGCCCACCGACCACCCCCTGCTCGGCGTGCTCGTCTCCCCGCACGACGGCTGGACCGCCAAGGTCACGGACACCAAGCTCAAGACGCCGGTCAAGACGGACGACGGCACGATCACCGACGCCGTCTCCGAGATCACCTGGACCGGCGGGAAGATCGGTCCCGGCCAGTACGAGGACTTCGACGTCGCCTTCGGCCAACTGCCCGAGGACACCGCCCAGCTCGTCTTCAAGGCACTCCAGACCTACTCCGACGGCAAGATCGTCCGCTGGATCGAGGAGGCCGGGTCGGGCGACGAGGAGCCGGAGAACCCGGCGCCGGTCCTCAAGCTCACCGCGGCCACGACCACGTCGGCCACCGCGTCGAAGACCTCCGCGGTCGCGGCCGGGGCGTCCAAGGCCTCCGCGAGCGACTCCACCGCGCGCGGCCTCGGCGTCGCCGGTCTTGTCGTGGGTGTGCTCGGCCTCGCCGCCGGGGCCTTCGCCGTCGTACGGGGCCGCCGTACGCAGTGAGCGTGGACCTGTGGATTTCCGTACCCACAGGTGACTTTCGGTGCCCGGATGGGAGGATGAGGCGCCATGACAGCAGGGTGGTGTGCCCGCGCAGTACGGGCCGCGGTGTTCGCGGCCGTCTGTGTGCTGCTCGCCGCCCTGGGCCACGTCCTCATGTCGGGCACCGACGTGCCGGGCTGGACACTGGCCGCGGGCCTGGTCGTGACCGGGTGCGCGGGCTGGTGTCTGGCCGGCCGTGAACGCGGGCTGCCACTGATCGTGACCGTCGTCGTCACCGCCCAGACGGCCCTCCACTCGGCCTTCTCCCTCGCACAGCCCACAACGGCGGCGCAGGACATGGGCGGAATGCACATGGAGTCCATGCACACGAGTGGCATGGACTCCACGGACCCGGCCCAGCTGGGGAGTTCGTCGGGCGTCGGTGCCCTCTCCTTCCTGCTGCCCTTCGGCATGTACGCCGCCCACCTGCTCGCCGCGCTGCTCACCGGGCTGTGGCTGGCGTACGGCGAGCGGGCCGCGTTCCGCATCCTGCGGGCCGTGGCCGGCTGGCTCATCGCCCCGCTGCGGCTGCTGCTCGCCCTGCCCGCGACCCCGCACCGCCCGCGCGTGCGGGTGCGTCGCGCCCGCTCGGAGCGGGCGCCGCGGCTCATCCTTCTCGTCCACGCGATCACCCATCGCGGTCCGCCCCTGGGAACGGCTGTCGCCTGACGACAGCCCCCGTCCCGAGGCCGCCCCTGTGCGCCTCGGGCCCGGTCGTACGCCCGCAGTGGTGCCGTACGGCCGACTTCCCTCACCGGACCCGCCGTGCACCCCCTGTGCCGGCGCGGGCCGGATCCTGGCTGACCCGAGAAGGACATCTCGTGATCGCTTCCGCCCTGCCCGCCTCGGCCGACCTCCGTGCCCGACGGGAGTCCGCCGACGCCTCCGCCACCGCCTGGGCGCTGGCCGCCCGCGCCGGTGACGTCGATGCCGTCGACCACTTCGTGCGCGCCCTGCACCGTGACGTCCTGCGCTATGTCTCCTATCTGTGCGCCGACCCCCAGGCCGTGGACGACCTCGCCCAGGACACGTTCCTGCGGGCGCTCGGCAGTCTGCACCGGTTCGAGGGGCGGTCCTCGGCGCGGGTCTGGTTGCTGGCCATCGCCCGCCGGGCGGTGACCGACGGCTTCCGGCACGCCGCGGCTCGGCCCCGCCGGTATGACGGTTCGGACTGGCAGGACGCGGTGGAGCGGGCTCAGCCTCGGGGTGTGCCTGGGTTCGACGACGGGATAGCGCTGGTTGATCTGTTGGGGGCGTTGTCGGATGAGCGGCGGGAGGCGTTCGTGCTCACGCAGATGCTGGGGCTGTCGTATGAGGAGGCGGCTTCGGTGAGTGGGTGTCCTGTGGGGACTGTGCGGTCTCGGGTGGCGCGGGCCAGGGGCGAGCTGATGGAGCTGGTGGTCTGAGGTCTGAGGTCTGAGGTCTGAGGTCTGTGGGCGGCTGCGGGCGCGTCGTGGCTGGTCGCGCAGTTCCCCGCGCGCCTACGAAACTCACCGTTTGTTTCGGAGGAACCGGGCTGCCGTCGCCGCCGCTGTCAGGCCTGCCAAGCCCACTCCGGTCAAGGCAAGTGCCCTGGCCCTTCGACTCGGCGGCGTCGGCCTCGCCCCCGGTGCCACCCCGTACGCGCTGCCCGGTGCTCCCGGCAGCGCGCTCGCCAGCAGCTCCGCCAGGTGGACCGCCTCGTGACCGGCGCTGTCGAGCTCGTGGATCTGGGTGCGGCAGCTGAAGCCGTCGGCCAGCACCACCGTCTCCGGGGGTTCCTCCCGCAGGCGGGGGAGGAGTACCCGCTCCGCGCACGCCTCGCTGACCTCCAGGTGGCCAGGCTCGAAGCCGAAGTTGCCGGCCAGGCCGCAGCAGCCGGAGTCCAGGCGTTCGGCGTCGACGCCGGCGCGGTGCAGGAGCTTCTGGTCGGCCTGCCAGTCCAGTACCGCGTGCTGGTGGCAGTGGACCTGGGCGAGGGCCTTCGCGGAGCGCTCCGGGACATGCGGGGGTTCGTAGCCGGGGGAGTGCTCGGTGAGGAGTTCGGCGAGCGTGACCGTCTGGTCGCGCAGCCGCCGTACGTCCTGGTCGGTGGGGAACAGTTCGGTTGCGTCCGAGCGGAACACGGCCGTGCAGCTGGGCTCCAGGCCGACCACCAGACCGCCCGCCCTCACGTGCTCGGCGAGCCGGCGCACGGTACGGCCCAACACCCGCTCGGCTTTCGCGAGTTGACCCGTGGAGATCCAGGTCAGGCCACAGCACAGCGGCTCGTCGGGCAGCTCGACCCGCCAGCCCGCGTGCTCCATGAGGGTCACGGCCGCCTGTCCGAGGTGCGGGTGGAAGTGGTTGGTGAAGGTGTCCGGCCACAGCAGGACGCTGCCGCGCGCCCCGTCGCCGTCCGGCTCGTGCCGGGCGAACCACTGCTGGAGCGTCTCCCCGGCGAACAGCGGGACCTCGCGGTTCTCGACGCCCGCGAGCGCCACGGCCGCCCGGGACAGCGGTGGGGTGTGGGTCAACGCGTTGACGACGGGCCCGAGTCGGGTGCGCCCGACCAGCTGGGCCACGGCGGGCAGCCATCCCATGGACAGGTGCGCGCGGGGCCTGCGCCACCAGCGGCCCTCGTAGTGGTGGGAGAGGAACTCCGCCTTGTACGTGGCCATGTCGACGTCCGCCGGGCAGTCCTTCTTGCAGCCCTTGCACGCCAGGCAGAGGTCGAGGGCGTCCCGTACGGCGTCGGACCGCCAGCCGTCCTGGATCGCGCTGTCCCCGTGGCCGTCGAGCATCTCGAACAGCAGCCGGGCCCGGCCGCGGGTGGAGTGCTCCTCCTCCCGGGTGACCTGGTAGGACGGGCACATCACGGCGGCGCCGTCGGTGGTGTGCTGCCGGCATTTCCCCACGCCCACACAGCGGTTGGCGGCCTCGGCGAAGGATCCGCCGTCGTGCGGGAAGCGGAAGTGCAGGTCGCCGGGGTCGTACGGGGCCCAGTCGGCGCCGAGGCGCAGGTTCTCGTCGAGCTTGTACGGCGCCACGATCTTCCCGGGGTTCATCCTGTTGAGCGGATCGAAGACGGCCTTCAACTGACCGAAGGCGGTGACGAGTCGTTCCCCGAACATCCTCGGCAGCAACTCGCCCCGGCTCTGCCCGTCACCGTGCTCACCGGAGAAGGAGCCGCCGAACTCGACGACCAGATCGGCCGCTCGCTCCATGAACCGCCGGTACGCGGCCACTCCGTCGGCGGAGTACAGGTCGAAGGGGATCCGGGTGTGGACGCAGCCCTGCCCGAAGTGGCCGTAGAGACTGGGCCCGGTGTCGCTGAGACAGCCGAACTCGTCGTACAGGCACCGCAGTCGGCGCAGGTAGTCGCCGAGCCGTTCGGGCGGTACCGCGGAGTCCTCCCAGCCCTCGAAGGTGTCGGGGCGGCCCGGGATGTGGGCGGTGGCGCCGAGTCCGGCCTCGCGGACCTGCCACAACTCCTGCTCGTGGGCCGGGTCGTCGAGGAAGGCCACGTCGGGGTCGTGCTCGGAGTGGTGCAGGCCGTCGAGCATGCGGTGGGCGTGTTCGTCGGCCTCCTGGAGGGTGTCCCCGCCGAACTGCGCCATCAAGAAGGCGTTGCCGTCGGGGAGTTCGGCGCGGGCCTTGGGGTTGAGGCGCTTGATCCGCTCGTCCTCGATCAGCCGCGCGTCGAGGCCCTCCAGCGCGATCGGCTCGTACGGCAGGATCGTCGGCACGGCGTCGGCGGCCGACTCGATGTCGGGGAACCCGAGGACGACCAGGGTGCGTTCCTTCACCACCGGCACCAGTTCCAGCTCGGCACGCAACACCGTGACCAGGGTCGACTCACTGCCGACCAGCAGCCCGGCGACGTCGAAGCCGTGCTCCGGGAGCAGCGAGTCGAGGTTGTAGCCGGAGACCCGGCGCGGGATGTCCGGGAAGCGGGCGCGGATCTCGTCGGCGTAGGTGTCGCGCAGGGCGCGCAACTGCCGGTACACGGAGGCCCGTAGGTCTCCCTGCCGCTCGATCTCGGCGTACTCCTCGTCGCTGGTCTCCCCGCACCAGAACCGGGTGCCGTCGTACAACTGCACTTCCAGGCGGGCGATGTTGTCGACGACCTTGCCGTACGCCTGCGCGGTGGCCCCGCAGGAATTGTTGCCGATCATGCCGCCGATGGTGCAGTTGGCGTGGGTGGCGGGCTCGGGGCCGAACCGCAGCCCCGTCGGGGCCAGTTGGCGATTGAGCCCGTCGAGGACGATGCCGGGCTGGACGACACAGGTGCGGGCGTCCTCGTCCACGGACTCCAGGCGGCCGCAGTACTTCGACCAGTCGATCACCACGGCGGTGTTGGTGCACTGCCCCGCGAGGCTGGTCCCGCCGCCCCGGGACAGCACCGGAGCGTCGTGCTCGCGGGCCACGGCCAGCGCCTCCGCGGCCGCCTCGGGGGTACGGGGCACGACCACGCCGATCGGGGTCTGGCGGAAGTTCGAGGCGTCCGTCGAGTAGGCGGCCCGGCTCCCCGCGTCGAAGCGGACCTCGCCGTCGACCCGCTCGCGCAGCGCGCGTTCCAGGGCCGCCGTGTCCGGCGCGGGTGCGTCAGGCCGTCGTACGACAGGAACGGGCAGGTCGGAGGTCGCCATGAACCCCTCCTTCGGTGTCGGCGCGGGCACCGGCCGGGTACCCGCGCCGACCCCGGTGACTACTCCGGCTTCGCCTCCACGACGAGATCGGGCAGCAACGCCCGCAGCGCCTCGCGCTGGTCGGCGCCCATGAACCGGGTCAGCGACTCCTTGACCGTCGCGGCGAGGGTCCCGGAGGACTCCGCCAGCAGGCGCCGGCCCTTCTCGGTGAGGGCCACCTCGATGCCCCGCTTGTCGCCGCACACCGACTTGCGGGTCACCAGACCGGCGTGCTGGAGACAGGCGATCTGGTAGGTGAGCCGGGTCTTCGGGCGGCCGAGGAGCTCCGCGATCTTCGTCATGCGCACCCCTTCGACGGGGCGCCCGCCCAGCAGGCACAGCACCAGGAACTCGTCGTGCGAGACGTCCAGGCCCTCCTTGACGGCGGAGCGCAGCTCCTGTTCCACGGCTCCCGTCGCCGCCAGCAGCAGCATCCAGGCGTAGAGCTCGGGCGGCAGGAGTCCATCGGACACGGAGGGACATTCGGACGGGTCGGCCATGGATTCAAGTGTAGCTGTTGTCCAAATTTGAAGTATCAGCTAGCGTGATGTCATCCAAATTTGGACCACCTGAGTGAGGAATCATGACCGTCGCCGTCGAAACCGGAACCTGGCAGCTCGACCGGACCGCCACCACCGTCGCGCTCAAGCACAAGACGCTGTGGGGCCTGGTCACGGTCAAGGGCGCCTTCGCCACCGTGGACGGTCAGGGCGAGGTGCGGACCGACGGGTCGGCCGTCGGCACCGTGACCCTCGACGCCGCCTCCCTCGACACCAAGCACGCCACGCGCGACGAACACCTGCGGGGCTCCGGCTTCTTCGACGTCGAGAACCACCCCGAGATCACCTTCGTGGTGCGCAGCGCCGAACTGCGCGACGGCGACCAGGTCCATGTGATCGGCCAGCTGACCGCGCGCGGCATCAGCCGCCCCCAGTCCTTCACGGCGCAGCTCTCCGACGCGAGCGCCGACGCGGTCACCCTGAACGCCGAGTTCTCGCTGGACCGCGAGCACTTCGGCCTGAACGGGAACCAGCTGGGCATGATCCGCGGCCTGACCACGGTCACCGCCTCGCTCCGCTTCAAGCGGTCGGCAGCGTGACGTACACGCTCGACAGCGTCTGCGGCGAGGCCGTGAACGCCCGGAGCCGGATCCGCTGATGCGGAGTCGGCAGGGCGTACGTCCCTGCCGGCGGCCGCAGTTCATAGGTCGCCGTCGCATGGGCGGGCAGCGTCCTCGGCCCCCGCAGAACCGAGAAGTACGGGTACGTGCCCTGGCCCCGGGTCAGCGTGAAGTGGGGTGTGAGGGCGTCGTCGTCCGTGTTCGTGACGCGCAGGGTCAGCCGGGAGAGCGAGCGGGCGTCGTGACGCACCGCGGCGACCTCCATGTGCAGCGGCGGTGAGCCGGTGGCCGCCAGCGCCGCGCTCGCCAGTGCCGGGCTCAGCAGCAGGACGGCCGCGGCGATCCGTGCGGGGCGCCGGTACAGGCCGCCGAGCCGCGCCGCGAACGGCTGCCAGGCCCCGGCGAACTCCGCCGCGGGCGCGGTGACCGCCGCCGCCAGCCACAGCGGGGTCATCATCAGGTAGTAGCCGTCCTGCGAACGCGTCGCCAGCCAGAAGGCCAGCCACGGCAGCACAGTCGCCGCGGGGCCCAGGCGCCGCACGAACAGCACGAACAGCGCCAGCAGACCGGCGAGCAGCAGCAGACTCGCGTACCCGTACCAGTCGAGCCGGTCACTGCCGTCGGTGAGATACAGGGACACGTCCACCAGGCCCTGGCCGTGCAGCACCGCGCCCTGGATCAGCGGCAGCGTGATCCCCTTCAGCCACGCCGTCGGCTGGCTCACGATGAAGTACGTGTTGATCAGCAGCCATACGGTGGCGGCGGCTCCGGCGAACCGCAGCATCACCAGGCCCGCCTCGCGCGCGCCGAGTTCCCCGCGCCGCACGGCGTAGATCCCGGCGAGCAGGAACGGCGCCAGGAACCAGGGCAGTTGCTGCGCCGCGCACGCCGCGCCCAGACAGGCCGCCTGGGCCACTCCGGCCGGGCCCAGCCGCCCGCCCCGCCCGATCCGGGGCCAGCGCACCACCACCGGCACCAGCAGGGCCAGCGCCAGGATCGCCGGGTAGCCGAGACGGCCGTACATCGTGATCATCGAGAATCCGAGGCAGGCCATGGTCGCCGCCGACCGCCACGGCACCGGCAGGAGCCACCACAGCACGACCGTGCCGGCCAGCAGCGCGCCCGTGCTCATCGCTATGGCCGGCAGGCCGCCGTGTCCGAGCCACAGCAGGGGTGCGGTCAGCAGCGGGGCGAGCGGGGGATAGCCGTACGTGTAGTCGTAGCCGCCCGTGACGGTCGGGGTGACCGCGATGCCGTTGCCGCCGAAGAGCCAGGGCCAGGGACGGCCGTAGACCCCGTGTCCCGCGACTAGTTCGCGGGCCGCCTGGGAGGTGAGGGCGGCTTCGTCGGTGCCGCGGTGCAACAGGACGAACGCGCACAGGGCGAGTGTCAGGCCGGTCACCAGCACGCACAGGTCCACGCGCGCGAGGGTGCCGCGGCGGCGGACCACCAGGGCGAGCACACCGCAGACCAGGATCGAGGCGTAGCAGACGGAGATGACCATGGCCACGGCGGGCCGGTGGACGGCCGCCTGCGTCCACACATCGCGGGTGCCGATGAAAAGGCTGACGTCCGCGAGCAGCGTCAGGACGCGATGCCACTGCGTGGGCGGTTCGGGGGCGGTGGACACCGCCGGCTGGGTCGGCCGACCGGATGCCGACAGCTGAGTATCTGCCAGGAGCACGACATCGGACGCTAATCGGACCCGGTGAGGGGTGTGGTGACGGAGGCCAAGAGTCCGGTGTGAGGGGGGTAAGACCCTTTCGTCACGTTGGGGGATGACGGGAAGTGACCGCAGGGCCGTCGCGGACCGTGTCGCTGTTGGGCCGAACGGGTGACTTGGCGTAAGAATTGGCTGGTGCAGGCATTGAAGGCGAGTCGGAGCGGGGGGAGCCGGTGAACAGGTACGACGTCACCGATGAACAGTGGGAAGGGCTCGCCCAGGTCGTTCCGTTGCGCGGGCGCGACGCGTGGCCGTCGGCGATCGACCACCGGTCCATCCCGGAGGCCGAGACCGAGGCCCGGCGCCGTTTCGTCGTCCTGCGGATCAACGTCTTCGCGGACGCCCGCGAGGTCGCCGAGACCCTCATGGCGGGCATCCCGGTCCTCCTCGACCTCACCGGCGCCGAGACGGACGTCGCCAAACGCGTCCTCGACTTCAGCACGGGCGTGGTGTTCGGCCTGGCAAGCGGAATGCACCGCGTGGACCGCAACGTGTTCCTGCTGACACCGGCGGGGACCGAGGTGACGGGGTTGATGGAGGGGGCGGGGATGCCGGGGGTCTAGCCCGGCCGGAGTGGGGCTGGTCTGTGTGGGGGTGGGGGCGGCCGGTGGAACTGCTGGCGTCTGTCGGACGGGGCGGCGGGGCGTGGGTCGCCGGTGCGGGTGGAGGTTGGTCGTGGGTGCGGTCGGGTGGGGCGGGGCCGGCTGGTCGCGGGTCTGGTCGGCCGGTGTGGGGTGGGTTGGCTGAGCGGC
This sequence comes from Streptomyces sp. NPDC048420, assembly GCF_040651535.1. NCBI lineage: Bacteria > Bacillati > Actinomycetota > Actinomycetes > Kitasatosporales > Streptomycetaceae > Streptomyces > Streptomyces sp. NPDC048420. Next base: position 484,522 of record NZ_JBEZKG010000003.1, on the reverse strand, counting down.
TGGCGGGCGGGGTGCGGGGCGCCGGTGCGGGTGGAGGTCGGTCGTGGGTGCGGTCGGGCCGTGTGGGGGCAGGCTGGTCGCCGGTCCGGTCGGCACGTCTGTGAGCGGTCCGTCGGGGTGGACGTCAGGTTCGGTGCGGATGCGGTTCGCTCGTTCGTAGGAAGGCCTGCGGGCAGGAACGGTTCGGCCGGTGGCGGAGTCCTACGGTCCGGATATGCGTGTACCCCCCACATCTTCTGTCGTCCCCGCTCAGTCGGCGCCTCCGCGCGCGGAGCTCGCGCGAGGCGGCGAACGCCGCCCCGGCCGGCCCTGTCTCACCGAGCTGCGGCTGTCCGCGTACACCGTTCACCGACGGGCCGGGTTGCCGCTCGGGCCGCTGACCCTGTTCGCCGGACCCAGTGGGAGCGGCAAGACCAGCGCGCTCAGGGCGTACGAGGCACTCGCCCGGCTCGGTGGCGGCGCGAGCCTCGCCGAGGTGTTCCCCAATCCCGTCGCGTGCGTCCCCGACCGGGCCCGGCCCGACGCGCAGCGCCGCCGCGGCTTCCGCATCGGCTGTACGGCCGACGGACCCGAGGGACCGGTCCGGCTCGACATCGCCGTCCAGGCCGAGCCCGAACTGCGCGTAGTGGGGGAGCGGTTGACCTCCGGCAACCTCGTCCTGCTGGAGACCGCCCTGCGCGACCCCTCCCGCCGTGCCGTACAGGCCGCCTGGCACACGGCCGGAACGGCGCCGGTCACCCGCGCCCCGCTCCCCGACGACCAACTCGGCACCGCCCTGCTGCCGTTGCGCGTCGCGGGCAAGACGGACGGACAGCGGCGCGTCCTCGCCGCCGCCGAGCAGATGGTCGTCGCCCTGCGCTCCGTCTTCGGCTGCGACCCACGCCCCGGCCGTATGCGCCTGCCCGTCCCGACCGGCTCCGGACGACTGCTCGGCGGCTGCGACAACCTCGCCGACGTCCTGTGGCGCACTCGCGCGGAATGCGGCCGACGGCACGCCCAACTCGTCGCCACGGTGCGCGCCGGCTGCGCGGGACCCGTCGCCGACGTCCTCGCCGAACCCCTGCTCACCGGCACGGTCCGGGCACTGCTCGACCGCGGCGACGGCAGCCGTACGGAGCTGGGGCGGCTCGGCGACGGCGAGTTGAGGTACCTCGCCCTCGCGCTGGTGCTGCTCACCGGACCCGGCGTACTGGAGGTCGACCCGGCCGGCGAGGTGCCCCCGGCGATGCAGACGCTCACCGTGCTCGCCGACAACCTCGACCGCGCCCTGGACCCACGGCAGCGGTCCGAACTGCTGCGGCTGGCCGTGCGGATGTGCGAGCGCGGGCACATCCGGCTCGTCGGCGCGGTGAGCGACGCCTCGTGGGCCGCCGGGGTGGACGGCGTCACGGTGGTACACCTGGAGCCGTGACAGAACCCCTTGACGTGGCGAAACTGCAGCGCCGGCTGGCCGAGTTCGCTGCGGCCCGCGACTGGCAGCCGTACCACACCCCCAAGAACCTCGTCGCCGCGCTCAGCGTGGAGGCCTCCGAACTGGTCGAGATCTTCCAGTGGTTGACACCCGAGCAGTCGGCGCGGGTCATGGACGACCCCGACACCGCGCACCGCGTCAAGGACGAGGTCGCCGACGTGCTCGCGTATCTGCTCCAGCTGTGCGAGGTGCTCGGCATCGATCCGCTGGCGGCACTGGACGCGAAGATCGACCGGAACGAGCGAAGGTTTCCGGCGCCATAAGGAGCGGTTCAGTCCTCTTTCACTCTCCGTGATGAAAAGTCGGTCCGAAACCGATTCGTTGTCCACAGATTTCCGTCTACCTCTGGTTTTTCGTTCCGAGTGAGCTCACTCTGGGTAGTGAACAAGGGAGTTCGGGCGGACGTGCCCGCGGGTACGTCGGGACAGACGGGGGCAGCCGATGGACGCGGTGCGGCTGATCGTGACGAGCAGACGTGCCCTGGCCGGGGGCGGCGAGGCGCCTGAGGTCATGGCGGAGGTGTGGCAGGCGCAGGCCCTGGCCCAGGCCATAGGGAGCCGCCTCGCGGTCGCCGGACCCCCCGAACTCCGGGGCGAGGCGCTCGGGTTGACCGAACTCGCGGGTCGTGGCTGCGGCGTCCTGGACCGTCCCGACATCGCCGTGGCGGAGTTGCGGGCCGCACAGCTCACCGAACTCGGCGACGCCCGCCAGGCCCTGCTCTACCTCGGCGGCCTCCTCGGCGAGGTGGGCATAGCCCTGGTCGGCCTCGCCTGCGCGGCGGACGACGAGACGACGTACTGGCAGTGCATGGAGGCGATCGACGCGGCGGACGAGTCCCGGGACCGGGTGCTGCAGATGCTGCGCAGGCTGGCGGACCGGGGGGAGGGATTGACTGAACGGGAGGCGGGGTGAGTTTTTCGGCTGCGGGTGCGTCGTGGCTGGTCGCGCCCCGCGGCGGAGCCGCTGATGTCCCAGCCCCGCGCCCCTGAGGAGTTGCAGCTAGGCATGCCTGGACTGAACTCACTCAGGGGCGCGGGGAACTGCGCGACCAGCCCCCACCGGCCCGCAGCCGAAACTGTCCTCAGCCGACTTCCTGCTCAGCAGCACCCCGTTCCCCGAAGATCCGCATCCAATGCCGAAAGATCCGCGTTAAGCGCCGCCATCAACTCCTCCATCTGCTGCAGCAACCCCTTCGGCTGCCCAGCCCCCACAGACAGCGGCACGGTTTCCTCGGACATGACGGCCTCCTTGACGCACCGGCGACGACAAGCCGGCTCCGCCCGAGCCAACGATCACCAAAGGGCCCGGTCACTGGCGCGGTCACCCCTCGCGCACACCGTTGACGGATTTTCACCCGCCCGGGGACGAGTGGGGCCACGGGGACCGATGGGACCACGGTGAACCCCTGCGTGCAGGATGGAGCCATGGATCTCCGCATCTTCACCGAGCCCCAGCAGGGCGCAAGCTACGACACCCTCCTCACCGTCGCGAAGGCCACCGAAGACCTCGGGTTTGACGCATTTTTCCGTTCCGACCATTACTTGAAGATGGGTGACGGCGACGGCCTCCCCGGCCCCACCGACGCCTGGATCACCCTCGCCGGCCTGGCCCGGGAGACCAAGCGCATACGCCTCGGCACCCTGATGACCGCCGCCACCTTCCGGCTGCCCGGCGTGCTCGCCATCCAGGTCGCGCAGGTCGACCAGATGTCAGGCGGCCGCGTCGAACTCGGCCTGGGCGCGGGCTGGTTCGAGGAGGAGCACACGGCGTACGGCATCCCGTTCCCGAAGGAGAAGTTCCCGCGCCTGGAGGAGCAGCTGGAGATCGTCACCGGGCTGTGGGCCACCGAGCCCGGTGACACCTTCGACTTCCACGGTGAGCACTACGACCTCACGAAGTCGCCCGCGCTGCCCAAGCCCGCCCAGAACAAGATTCCCGTGCTGATCGGCGGCCACGGCAAGACCCGCACCCCGCGCCTCGCCGCCCGCTACGCCGACGAGTTCAACATGCCGTTCGCCTCGCCCGAGGACAGCGAGACCCAGTTCGGCCGGGTCCGCGCCGCCGCCCAGGAGGCGGGCCGCGAGGCCGACGCGATCACCTTCTCCAACGCCCTCGTCGTCTGCGTCGGCAAGGACGACCAGGAGGTCGCCCGTCGCGCCGCCGCGATCGGCCGCGAGGTCGAGGAGCTCAAGACCAACGGCCTGGCCGGCACCCCCGCCGAGGTCGTCGACAAGATCGGCCGCTACGCCGCTGTAGGTTCGCGCCGGGTCTACCTCCAGGTCCTCGACCTCGACGACCTGGACCACCTGGAGCTGATCTCGGCGCAGGTGCAGTCGCAGCTGTCGTAAATCGTAGGCGCTGGTCGGAACCCCTGTGCGAAGCTGAGGGTGTCGTCCTGCCGGGCCCCCGGGATCACTTCCTGGGGGCCTTCGCACGTCGGCAACGCCAGTCCCTTCCACCGGCCTGAGAGGCCCTGCCCATGTTCCTGACCATCACCACCACCGGCACTCCAGAGCGCCCCGCCACCGACCTCGGCTTCCTGCTGCACAAGCATCCCGAGAAGGCGCAGGCGTTCTCCACCTCGTACGGCAGGGCGCACGTCCTGTATCCCGAGGCGGACGATCAGCGGTGCACGGCGGCGCTGCTGCTGGAGCTCGACTCGGTGGCGATGGTCCGGCGCGGCAAGGGCAAGGGCCGCGGCGGCGCCCCGGACGCGGCGCTCGCGCAGTACGTCAACGACCGTCCCTACGCGGCTTCTTCGCTGCTCGCGGTGGCGCTGAGCGCGGTCTTCTCCAGCGCGATGCGCGGGGTGTGCAACGCGAAGCCCGAACTCCCGCAGCAGGCAAGGCCGTTGCATGTCGAGGTGCCCGCGCTCCCGGCCCGTGGGGGCCCGGATCTCGTACGGAGTCTCTTCGAGCCGCTCGGCTGGACCGTGACCGCCGAACCGGTCGCGCTGGACGCCGAGTTCCCGGAGTGGGGCGACTCCCGCTACGTCCGCCTCGAACTGGAGTCCACGCAGCTCACGGTGGCCGAGGCGTTGCGCCACCTCTACGTCCTCCTCCCCGTCCTGGACGACGCCAAGCACTACTGGGTGGCGCCCGACGAGGTCGACAAGCTGCTCAGGGCCGGCGAGGGCTGGCTGTCCGCCCATCCCGAGCAGAAGCTGATCACCAGCCGTTACCTGTCCCGCCGTTGGTCGCTGACGCGCGAGGCGATGGAACGCCTGGAGCTGGTGCGGCTCGCCGAGGCCGACGACAGCGAGGTCGAGGACATCGACAACGCCGTCGAGGCGGAGACCGAGACCGAGGAGAAGCCGACCCCGCTCGCCGTCCAGCGCCGGGAGGCGATCCTGGAGGCGCTGCGTGCCGCCGGTGCCGCCCGCGTCCTCGATCTCGGGTGCGGTCAGGGCCAGTTGGTGCAGGCGTTGCTCAAGGACCCGCGGTTCACCGAGATCGTCGGCGTCGACGTGTCGGTGCGGGCACTCACCATCGCGTCCCGGCGGCTGAAGCTGGACCGCATGGGGGAGCGGATGGCCTCGCGCGTCCAGCTCTTCCAGGGCTCGCTCGCCTACACCGACAAGCGGCTCAAGGGGTACGACGCCGCCGTGCTCAGCGAGGTGATCGAGCACCTCGACCTGCCGAGGCTGCCCGCCCTGGAATACGCGGTGTTCGGCGCGGCCCGCCCGCGCACGGTTCTCGTGACGACCCCGAACGTCGAGTACAACGTGCGCTGGGAGAGCCTCCCGGCCGGACACGTCCGGCACGGCGACCACCGCTTCGAGTGGACGCGGGAGGAGTTCCGGGCGTGGGCCGTGGCGGTGGCCGAACGGCACGGGTACGACGTGGAGTTCGTGCCCGTCGGACCGGATGACCCGGAGGTGGGACCACCCACTCAGATGGCCGTGTTCAGCATGAAGACCGAGAAGACCGAGAAGGAGGCGAAGGCCGCATGAGCGAGACACAGAACAAGGGACGGGTGCTCCCCGTCACCGACCTCTCCCTCGTCGTCCTGGTCGGTGCCTCCGGGTCGGGCAAATCCACCTTCGCCCGCCGCCACTTCAAGCCGACCGAGGTCATCTCCTCCGACTTCTGCCGCGGCCTGGTCTCCGACGACGAGAACGACCAGGGCGCGACGAAGGACGCCTTCGACGTCCTGCACTACATCGCGGGCAAGCGCCTGGCCGCCGGCCGCCGCACGGTCGTCGACGCGACCAGCGTGCAGTCGGACTCCCGGCGGCAGCTGATCGACCTGGCCAAGAAGTACGACGTCCTGCCGATCGCCATCGTGCTGGACGTGCCCGAGGAGGTGTGCGCCCAGCGCAACGCGGGCCGCACCGACCGGGCCGACATGCCGATCCGCGTCATCAAACGGCACATCCGCGAACTGCGGCGCTCGATCCGCCACCTGGAGCGCGAGGGCTTCCGCAAGGTGCACGTCCTGCGCGGAGTGACGGAGATAGAACACGCCACCGTCGTCATCGAGAAGCGCTTCAACGACCTGACCCACCTCACCGGCCCCTTCGACATCGTCGGCGACATCCACGGCTGTGCCTCCGAACTGGAGTCCCTGCTGGGCAAGTTGGGCTACACCGACGGCGTCCACCCCGAGGGCCGTACCGCGGTCTTCGTCGGCGACCTCGTCGACCGCGGCCCGGACAGCCCGGGCGTACTGCGCCGGGTGATGTCCATGGTCAAGTCGGGCAACGCGCTGTGCGTGCCGGGCAACCACGAGAACAAGTACGGCCGTTACCTCAAGGGCCGCAAGGTCCAGCACACGCACGGCCTGGCCGAGACCATCGAGCAGATGGAGGCCGTGTCGGACGAGTTCCGGGCCGAGGTACGGGAGTTCATCGACGGTCTCGTCAGCCACTACGTCCTCGACGGCGGCCGCCTGGTCGTCTGCCACGCCGGTCTGCCGGAGAAGTACCACGGCCGCACCTCGGGCCGGGTCCGCTCGCACGCGCTGTACGGCGACACCACCGGTGAGACCGACGAGTTCGGGCTGCCGGTCCGCTACCCGTGGGCGGAGGACTACCGGGGCCGGGCGGCCGTCGTCTACGGCCACACGCCCGTCCCGGAGGCCACCTGGCTCAACAACACCATCTGCCTGGACACCGGTGCCGTCTTCGGCGGCAAGCTCACGGCGCTGCGCTGGCCGGAGCGTGAGCTGGTCCACGTACCGGCGGAGCAGGTCTGGTACGAGCCGGCCAGGCCGCTGAAGTCGGAAGTGCCCGGCGGGCACGACGGCCGGCCGCTCGATCTGGCCGACGTGCACGGCCGCAGGGCGGTCGAGACCCGGCACCAGGGCAGGGTGGCGGTCCGCGAGGAGAACGCGGCGGCGGCCCTGGAGGTCATGAGCCGCTTCGCGGTGGACCCGAGGCTGCTGCCGTACCTTCCGCCGACCATGGCTCCTACGGCGACGAGTCACATCGAGGGCTACTTGGAGCACCCGGCGGAGGCGTTCGCGCAGTACGCCGGGGACGGAGTCGAGCGGGTCGTGTGCGAGGAGAAGCACATGGGCTCGCGGGCGGTGGCCCTGGTGTGCCGGGACGCGGAGGCGGCCCGCAAGCGCTTCGGCGTGGACGGCCCGACAGGCTCCCTCTACACCCGTACCGGCCGCCCGTTCTTCGACGACGAGTCGGTGACGGAGACGATCCTGGACCGGCTGCGGACGGCGATCGGCGAGGCGGGCCTGTGGTCCGAACTCGACACCGACTGGCTGCTGTTGGACGCAGAGCTGATGCCGTGGTCGCTCAAGGCCGCAGGTCTGCTGAGGTCGCAGTACGCGGCCGTCGGCGCCGCGTCCGGCGCGGTGTTCCCGGGTGCGCTGGCCGCGCTCCAGGGTGCCGCGGACCGGGGTGTGGACGTCTCCGAACTGCTCGCCCGTCAGCGCGAACGAGCGGACGCGGCAGGGGCGTTCACCGAGGCGTACCGGCGCTACTGCTGGACCACCGAGGGCCTGGACGGCGTCCGCCTGGCACCGTTCCAGATCCTCGCGGTCCAGGGCCGCAGCCTCGCCGGGCTTCCGCACGACGAGCAACTGGCCCTGCTGGACCGGCTGGTGGAGCACGACGGCACCGGGCTGCTCCAGACCACCCGACGTCTCTACGTCGACACCGGCGACCCGGAGTCCGTCCGGGCGGGTGTCGACTGGTGGCTGGAGATGACCGGCCGCGGTGGCGAGGGCATGGTCGTCAAGCCGCTCGGCGCGCTGGTCCGCAGCTCGGAGGGGCGTCTGGTGCAGCCCGGCATCAAGTGCCGGGGCCGGGAGTACCTGCGGATCATCTACGGCCCGGAGTACACCCGCCCGGAGAACCTCACCCGGCTGCGCAAGAGGTTCCTGAACCACAAGCGCTCCCTCGCGATCCGCGAGTACGCCCTCGGCCTGGAGGCCCTGGACCGGCTGGCGGAGGGCGAGCCGCTGTGGCGGGTGCACGAGGCGGTGTTCGGGGTGCTGGCGCTGGAGTCGGAGCCGGTGGACCCGCGGTTGTGAGCCGGTCGGCTCACGGACACGACGGGTGGGCGACAAACGGGGCGCCCACCCGTCATGTGTGACCGCTGAGACGGCCTGGATAGCCGTGAGGTGACGTGCTACGTTCGCTGGTCAGTCAGGTGTACCGGCTCGTGGGGGAAGGTCGGTGGAGACAGCGGCGGGATCGAGCGAGTCCGGACGCGCGCCGGGAGGAGAGCGGCTGCTTCGCTTGACGGAAGCGCTGTGCGAGCTGCCCTGTCTGGCGGACCCGAGCGAGCGCGGCCTCTTCGCCGAGGTGCTCTCGGACCTGATGGACATCCACATCGACCTGCGGATGGTCAAGCAGCGCCAGGACGTCATCGCGATGGTGCGAGCGGTGTCCAGAGCACCCGCGGGTGAGCGCGTGTTGGTCGACGTCGTGGGGATCTTCGAAGGGGGCCGGGCCGCGGCCGAGTTCGCGGAACTGCTCGCCCCGGACGACCTCACAGGGCCGCTGTTAGGTCCCCTGACCCAACATGATGTGAATTACGCGCGCTCCCTTCTGGACGCCGTCGAGGGGGAGTTGTCCGGAGCCCGGTTGCGGGACCGGCTCGCCACGGAACTCCACCACGACCCTCCCGCCGGGCTGGCGCCCGGCCAGCTCTTCGGCTATCTCGTGGAGTTGAACGTTCAGCCGGACGGATTGCCGCCCGCCGTACTCCTCATGGACCATGCCGCCGAGCTGATCCAGACCCGGAGCCGACAGCGAGCCGTGGCCGAGTGGGCCGAGAGCTGGGTGGAACGGGCTGGACTGCGCCCCGAATTCGAGCTGCGTCGCGCCGATCGGGCTCGGGCCACTGCCGACCCGACCATCCCCAGATGCCTGGTGGTGGCCGTCGAACCGGCCGAAGACGGCTCCGGCGAGATCGTCGTCCGTCCCTGGCTGAACACTGTGCCCGGATACTGGCACCCTCGGCCCGCCGACCCCGAGACGACCAGCCTCGATGGGCTCGCCGCAGTGGTCGAGCGCGCCTTGCGGCAGGTGCTCCGGCGCTCCGCCGCGTTCCGTGAACCGTTGTCCGAGCTCGGACCTGCGACCCCGTACATCGAGTTCGTTCTGCCGTACGACCTGCTCAACCACGATGTCGCGGGACTGACCGTCCGTTCCGGCGACGGAGAGCCGCTGCCTCTGAGTCTGAAGTACGGGGTGCATCTGCGCAGTCTGGAACGGATGCGTACCGACGACGTCCTGGTCCGGGCGCAGTGGCACGAGCGGTGGGCCGCCCTGCAGAAGCACGGGATCACGGTCCATGGCTGGCGGGCGTCCACGGCGCGCGGGGCAGGGGAGTGGCAGACCGTCCTCGCCGGCGAACCCGGACACACGGCGCTGGTGCTGGACGCCCCCGACGGTGGCACGGCCGCGGCGGCGTTCAGGGCGGCCGTCGCGGAGGGGTTCGGGCTCGCGGTCTGGGACCGCAGAGGTGAGTTCAAGGAGGAACGGAGGGAAGTGGTGACGGGCATCTTCGCCGGCGTACGGCGTCACCCGGCCCACCTGCCCCATGCCATCCACGAGCTGAGACGTGCCGCCGAACTCGATGCCGCCGCATCCGAGTTGTTGGGCAGGCACATCGCCTTCTTCTGGGACGACCCCACCCGCCCCGTCGACATCCAGCCGCGCGCCGACTACGACCTGGAGCACGGACCACGGGCCGGACGCCCTGATGAGGCGGGCACCATCGACAGTGAGGAGACCCCGGTATGACCGCGCCGGAAACAGCGGACGGGCACAACGCGCCCCTCTTCCGCGCCACTGGGGCCGCCCCGCAGGGGCCACCGCCCGAACTGCCGCCCGTACCGCCGTGGCGCAGGTTTCGCGGCAGCCCGCCACAACCCGAGCCGCCGGACGACGACGAGGCGGCGCTGCGCCGCCTGGGGATCGCCGACGCCGTGCCGCAGCTCGACCAGGAGAGCTGCGACATCGTCAACGCCGCCCTGATGCTGCGCCGACCCCTGCTCGTCACGGGTTCCCCGGGCATGGGCAAGTCCACACTCGCCTACCTGATCGCCCGTGAACTCGGCCTCGGCCGGGTACTGGAGTGGAACATCGTCAGCAGGACGGTCCTGCGCGACGGCCTGTACACGCACGATGCTCTCGGTCGCGCCCAGGCCATCGCCGCCTGGCGCGCCGATCCTGCGGCGCCGATCCGTGCCGACCAGGAACTTGCTGCGGAAAGGCAACCGCCCCCGGCCCTGGGGGACTTCATCACGCTGGGCGCCCTGGGCACCGCGCTGTTGCCCCACGCCCGCCCACGCGTCCTGCTTATCGACGAACTCGACAAGAGCGACATCGATCTGCCCAACGACCTTCTGCACGTACTGGAGAACGGCAGTTACGAGATCCCCGAGCTGGTGCGTGACGCGATGGACAGCGCGCGTGTGCACACCAGTGATCCGGAGGGGGCCGCGCGGGTGCTGAGAGGACGGGTGGAGTGCCGGGAGTTCCCAGTGGTGGTGATCACCAGCAACGGGGAGCGGGAGTTCCCCGCGGCGTTCCGCCGGCGGTGCCTCCCCCTGGAGATGCCCACCCCCACCCGGGAGCAGCTGCTCGCCATGGTGAAGAGTCACCTGGGTGTCCTTCCGGCGGATGCGGCGGACCAGGTCGACCGGTTCGTCGAGCGGGTCAATGACGGTGGTACCCACTCCCTCGACCAGCTCCTGAACGCCGTACAGCTGACGAGTTCGGGCACCTTCCGGGCCGACGCCGGCGGGCTCAAGCTGCTGGAGCTGCTGCTGCGTGACCTGTCGAAGGGCCGCTGATGGACGGGGCGCCCCGGGAGCGTGCACCGTCCCGCCCCGACCGGATGGAGCAGTTCCCCCACTGGCGGGAACTTGCCGACGCCGTCTGGCTGAGTGCCCACTGGCCCACCGCCGGGCGCTCCAAGACCGAGACCGACCGGCCGCCGGAGGGCGACGAGGAGCGGTCGGCGGAGGCGCCGACGGTCCCGCCCCTCTCCCCGCCCGACGAGCCGCCGGAGCCGAACGGCGGCGACACCACCGGCCGGGGGTGGTCCTCGTTCGTCCCCGACCCGGACGGCCCGCGCCGCGTCCGGTTGGGGCTGCCCGTGCTGCCCCGGGTGCACACCGGCATCCGCGGACCGGACGGCCGTACGGCGGCGCTGGCCCGCGCCCTGCACCGGCTCGCCCGCCGGGTGCCCTCCCGGGACGCGGTGCGGCTGGACGAGGAGGCCACGGCGGAGCGCGGTGTCTACGACGGGTTGTGGATGCCGTGGTTCCGTCCGGCGGAGGCCACGGCGTTCGACCTGGTCCTCCTGGTGGACGACGCTCCCACCATGGCGATCTGGGGAGGGGCGGTGGCCGCTCTGTCCACCGCCGCCGAACAGAGCGGCGCCTTCCGGGCCGTACGCACCGTCAGGGTCACCGTGCCGGCCGTCGGTGAGCCGACACTGCGCTGGAGCGCGGCCCGCGCCGCGGCGGGCCCGGGGGAGATCCTGGGCGGGAGAGGAGACCGCGTCTTCATGGTCGTCACCGACGGTCTGGGGCATGGCTGGGCCGCTCCCCCCGCCGACCACCTGCTCGACCGCCTCGGACGGGCCGGTCCCACTGCCGTCGTGCATCTGCTCCGGCCCCATCTGCGCCACCGCTCCTCGCTGTACCCCCACGCCGTGATGCTGGAGGCCGGGGGCTTCGGCGCGGACAACCGCCGACTGGGTCTCGCGCCACCGGCACCCGGACCCGATCCGATGCGCCCCCTGCCCGAGGTGCGGGACGGCGTGCCGGTCCCGGTACTGTCCCTGAAACCGGGCTCGCTGGCGGCCTGGGCCGATCTGGTCGTCTCCGAGCCCGGCGTGCACCGCGCGGTGCACGCCGTGGTGGCCGGCACGCTGCGGCACGGAACCCCCGCTCCGGGTCTGCACGCTCCGCGCCGTGCGCGCACCGCGGTACAGCTCTTCTCCACCCTGGCCACTCGCGCGGCCCGCCGTCTGGCAACCCAACTCGCCGCAGTACCCCTCGACTTCGAGCTCATTGAGCAGCTCCGGCTGCGCACCATGCCGGAGACCGGTCCCGAAGAGCTGGCCGAGATTCTGATGGGTGGCCTGATCGACTGGGGCGGCCCCGACACCGAGCCCCCCGAGTTCGCCGAAGGGGTGCGCGAAACGCTGCTCGCCTCGACCACAAGAACCCAACTGGCCCGCACCATCGGCATTCTGGGTGAGCTGCCCGCGGCTGGACAGCGGGGCGTCGCCCTGCGCGCCGCCCTGCGCGATCCGCTCGGTGCCGCCCTGCCGGACGAGGGCGCACCGGGATGGCGGCAGTCCGAACTCGCCGTCATGCGGGCGCTTTCGGGGCCGTACGCCGAACGTGCGCGGCTGATCGAAGAGGGCGAAGGTGATGCCGGGGGTCTCCTCGCCGATGCCCGGCGGACACCTGCCGTGTCGCTCGACCCGGCGGCACACGAGCCGACGCCCGCGGACACGATGGCCACGGGTCCTGCGGCGGTGGAGGAACCGGCGGAGCCACGGCCTGTGCCGACGAGGATTCCGTCGGGCACCCCGGCCCTGCTGGTGAACGTGCCTTTGCGGAACACCGCGTTCGTCGGTCGCCGGTATCAGCTCCGCGCCATGGAGGAGCAGTTGGGCGCTCAGGAGAAGGTGGCCGTCCTGCCGCACGCGCTGCTCGGCCTCGGTGGCGTCGGCAAGTCACAGCTGGCGTTGGAGTACGTGTACACCCATCAGCACGAGTACCAGGTGATCTGCTGGATCTCCGCCGAGCGGGAGGCCCTCATTCTTTCTGTGCTCAGTTCCCTGGCGTCCCAGCTGGGTCTGGCCCCGCCTGGAGACGGCAACGCTGTCTGGTCCGCCAACCGGGCCGTCCCCGCAGTGCTCGAGGCGTTGCGCACCGGAGTGCCGTACGGCAGCTGGCTGCTGGTCTTCGACAACGCCGAGGACGTCGACCTGGTGCGGAGCTACTTCCCGACCAGCGGACCGGGCAAGGTCATCGTCACCTCCCGCAACCGCGCCTGGGAGCGGGTCGGACACCCACTGTCAGTGAACGTGTTCGAGCGGGAGGAGTCCGTGGCACTGCTTCAGCGACGCTCGCCCGATCTTGCGACTGCGGATGCCGACCGACTGGCCGAGGCCCTGGGCGATCTGCCGCTCGCCGTCGAGCAGGCCGGTTCCTGGCGAGCCGTCACCGGTATGCAGGTCGACGAATACCTCGATCTGCTCCACCGGCGCAGTCCGGATGTCCTGGAACTCGACCCGGGTCCCGACTACCCGGTGTCCGTGGCCGCCGCCTGGGACATCTCACTTGACCGGATCCGGGCGAACAACCCCGGCGCCCGGCAACTCCTCGACATCTGCGCGTGCATGGCGCCCGAACCCATACCGCTCGCCATGCTGCGGAGCATCCGCGGCCTGAACATCACGCCCGAGATCGACCCGTTGCTGCGCGAGTCGATCAGACTGGCTCGCGCGATCCGCGATCTCTCCCAGTTCTCCCTGGTCAGACTGGACCCGCGGACGGACACGCTGCAGATGCACCGGCTGTTGCAGACCGTGCTCCTCACCAAACTGGCACCCGCGGAGCGGAAGCAGACGCAGGATGCCGCCCACCAACTGCTGGCGGCCGCCAAACCGGGCCAGCCGGGCGACTCTTCGCAGTGGCGCGGCTACCAGGCCCTGCTCCCCCACGTCCTGAGCTCCGAGGCGCCGATCAGCACCGACTCCTATGTGCGTGAACTGGTCCACGACACCGTGCTGTTCCTCTACTACTGGGGCGATCGCGAAGGCGCCGCAGACCTGGCGCGGTGGACCTACGGCGCCTGGCTCGCGACCTCCGGAGAGGAGGACATGCATGTCGTCCGCATGGCGAAGACCTTCGCGTTCGCACTGCGGCAGATCGGTCAGATTCCCGAGTCCATCCCGCTGACCGAGCGGGCGTTGGAGGTCTCCCGTCGGATCGACGTCGAGGAGGACCTCGTCGACTCCCTGTGCGAGATGGCCGACGCGCGCCGCTACCAAGGGCGGTTCCAGGAAGCCCGGGATCTGGGCGCGGAGGCCACCGGGCTGGCCCGGTCCCTGTTCGGCACCGAGGACCCCATCACACTACGGGCCGTCCACAGCTGGGGAGTCGATCTGCGGCTGTGCGGGCAGTACGCAGAGGCCCTGCCACTGGACAGAGAGAACGCCCGACTGCGCGAGATGCTGTACGGGTCCGCCAGTTTCTTCACCCTCAACAGCCTCAACGCTCTCGCCATCGACATGCGGGAGAGCGGCGACTACCCCGGTGCCCGGGCGTTCCAGGAGGACCTCTACCACCAGGCACGGCGGGAGTTCGGCGAGGAGCACCCCCTCACCCTGCGGATCGCCCTCACCCTCGCGGTCTGCCGACGCAGGGACGGGGAACTCACCCAGGCCGCCACGCTCTCCGAGGAAACCCTGCGGGGCTTTCTGATCCGCTACGGTTCCGAGCACCCCGACTCGCTCGCGGCGGCGCTCGACGTGGCCGTCGACAGGCGGCTGGCCGGGGATCTCGCGTCCGCGCGCGAACTGGGCGAGACGACCGCGCGGCGCTGGGCGGCACGTCTGGGCGACGACCACCTCTGCACCCTGGTGGCGAGGGCCAACCAGGCCGCCACGATGCGTGCGATGGGTGTCCTCGACGCGGCGGAGGAACTGGACGACGACGTCGCACGCCGCCTGGCCGGGACGGTCGGGCTCCGCCACGTCACGGTGCTCACCGTCGCCATGGGCCGGGCCAACACGGCATACGCGAGACTGGACTTCGAGCAGGCCCGGGCGATCGACGAGGCCACCTTGCCGACCCTGACCGAGGTCGCGGGAGAGCGGCACCCGCTGAGCCTGTCCTGCGCCGCCAACCTGTCCCTCGACCTGCGGGGCCTGGGGCTGGGCGCGGAGGCGAACGAACTGCAACGCACCGCGGTCGAGGCACTCCACCAGGTGGTCCGGCACGACCATCCCTGGATTCTGAGCGCCCGGCAACGTCAGCGCATCGAATGCGACATGGCCTACATTCCGCTGTAGTCCTCCGCAACCCACCCACATTGGCCGACGTCCGGTGATTCGGACCCACCTGAAACGCGGGGCACGCATGTCGACGGTTGTCTTCCTGCACGGCACAGGAGTACGTGAACCGGGCTTCTCGGCGCTCGTGGACCGGGTGACGGCCGGACTGACCGCGCTGCGTGACGGTCAGCGCATCGTGCCCTTCTACTGGGGAGGCACTCACGGGGCGAAGCTCGCCGCAGGCGGGGCGAGTCTGCCGCCGTCCCAGGGAACGGCCCGTGGTCCGGCCGGACCGGAGGCCGACGGCGCGGACACCGCAGCCTGGGCCGTCCTCTACGACGACCCCTACGCCGAGTTGGCCCTCGCCGCGGTTGGCACGGAATCCGCCGTCGAGCGGCCGCCCGGCTCGGTACCGCCCCAGCAGCGGATGCGGCACCGGCTGGCCGCCCTCGCCGCCCAAGGTGACGCGCCTGCGGCCGAGTTGGGTCCCGGTCTGGCCGGTGCGGCCACGGAACTGGCCGCCCACCCGCTGCTCGGCCCCGCCTCCGAAGCTCTCGGCGCGGAGGACCTCGCGGCTCTCGCCGCGCGCAGCCTCACCGCCAGTGTCATCGGCGGCCTCCTCGACTCCGATGCCCCGGTCGCACCGTCCGGCGACCTGCGCGACGCGGTCACCGAACGGCTCGGCGAGGCCCTCGGCGCACCGCCCCGGGGCACCGAGCGCGGCCTGGGCACCCTGCTGCTGCGGGCGGCCGGCTCAGCCGCCTCCCGGGCCGCCGTACGCCGTCGCCGCCCCCTGACCGAAGCCGCCCACCCCGTCGCCGGGGACGTCCTGCGCTATCTCAGCCGGGGTGAGCCGCTCCGCGCCGACCTGCGCACCCTGCTCGCGGGCTGCGAGCCACCCGTAACCCTCATCGGGCACAGCCTGGGCGGCATCATCGCCCTGGACACCCTCGTGACCACGCCGCTGCCGCAGGTACGGCTCCTGGTGACAGTGGGATCCCAGGGACCCTTCCTCTACGAATCGGGTTCCCTGCCCTCCCTCCTGCACCCCGAGCCACTGCCGGCACACGTGCCCCACTGGCTGAACCTCTACGACCGCCGCGACCTGCTGAGCTACCTGGGAGCCCCGTTCTTCCCCGGCCGGGTCGACGACCGGTGCGTCGACAACCGTCAACCGTTCCCCGCCGCCCACAGCGCCTACTGGACCAACCCGGACGTGTACCGATGCATCGCGAAACACCTGCCATGACCGGCCCGGACCGCCCCGCGCCCCGCCTGGACCCCACCTCCGTCCACGCCCTGATCGTGGGCATCGAGAGCTACGAAGCGGGCACTTCCTGGGATCTGCCCGGGCCCGCCCGGGACGCCGTCGCCTTCCACCGGTTGCTCACGTCCGCCGGGGTGCCGGAGACACAGCTGAGCCTCCATCTGGCGCCATTGCCGCCTTTCGTACCGGGCGTCGACCATCGGTCGGCCGACCAGGCCACGCTCCGTCGTGTTTTGGTGCGCGAGTTGCCGGCGGCCCAGGGCGACCTCCTGTGGGTGTGGTGGGGCGGGCACGGAGTCCTCGACCGGGCCGGGCACATGCGCCTGTTCTGTGCGGACGCCACCACGGCTGACAAGGTGTCGATCGACCTGGAGTCCGCCCTCACCCGCTACACCAGCGACGCCGTACCCGCGTTCGCCGAGCAGCTGTGGATCGTGGACGCATGCGAGACCTTCGAGGAGGAGCTCGCCTTCCGCGACCCACTGCCCGCCGACACCCTGCCTTCCGGCCGGCGCACCCTCGTCCACCGGCAGACACTGCTGCGCGCCGCGGGCGCCGGCCGGCAGGCCGTCAACGATCCGGTACGGGCCACCGGCCTCTTCTCGGACGTACTTCTCGCTCTCCTCGCAGACCGTGCGTCCGTCCTGCCCGCGCATCCCGATCCGGAAGAGCTGTTCTCTGGCGTACGGGAACGGATCGGGGCCCTGCGGGCCTCGGGCCGTACCTTTCAGCACCCCGAGATACAGCTCCGGATTCCCGGCCGCACCGAAGTCCTGCCCGCGGCCCGCCCCCTCGACGCGGAACGCCCGGCCTCCCCGCTGGGACGGGCTGTGGAGGCCCTGCTCGCCTACCCGTTGATGAACGATCCTGTGGAACGGCAGACCGTGATCGCCGCGTTGAGCCCCGAGACCGCCGCGATGCTGCCGCGACACCCCAGGCCCCGCACCGATGCCAGCGGCGTTCTGACCGCGCTGGTCCGGCGCTCCCCGGAAGCACTGTGGGAGCTGTACGACGCGGTGCTCTCCGTGGACGGCGATCCCGGACGACGTACCGAACTGGCTGCCGCACTGCGTGAATTGGCACGCTCACATAACGCGAGGAAAGGGACGGGACATCATGTGCGATGATCGGGCGGTCGTCGGGCCACAGTGCCGGACCGGTTCCGGTGCCCTGGGTACCGTCGAGAAGAAGGGGGAGGCATCTTGCACCGGACTCCCGAGCCGGATGTCCCGAGCTGGGAATCAGACCTGACGGACCTCACCGACATGCCTCTCGCCGCCCTCGAGTCCCTGTCACCGCTCGGCCGCACCGACCGGCTCCTGGAAGAGGTGCTGCGTCCCCGCACCAGCATGAGAGGCGGCGGCGAACCGGGGCCTGCCAGGGCCGAGTAGCGACGTCATCCTGCCCGCGCAGGGCCCGTCGTACCGCCCATCCGTCCGGATCCACCCCGGAGGCCTCCCGGATATGAGCCCCGCACAACATCGCTCCCCACTCCGTATGCCCAACCGGTATTTCGCCGAGCTGGCCGGCGGGGGTGGCTCGCCCGAGGCGCTCGCCCTTCTGGAACGCGGCGAGCGGGCACGCAGACTGCTCCTCTTGCGCACCCTCCTGGCCAAGCTGGCCGCCCTGCCCACACCGCTCTCTCCGCCTGCGGAGGCGTGGCGGACTCTCCGGGACACAGCCGCGGAAGCTCCCGACCCGGTCGAGCGGCTGCTCCTGGCCCCGCAGACCGGCAGCTGGCTCGCGCACACGCTGCGCCGACTGCACGACAGCGCGGGCGGCCCGCCCCTGTGGACGGAGACCGGCCACCTGTGCACACTCGCAGTCACGGCGGCCCTCAGGGCAGGGACCCGCGCAGACCTCCTCGTCCCCCTCACGGACGGCGCACTGCACCTCCCGGGGCTGGGCACGGCATGGCTGAGCGGAGCCGGGCCGGGGCCGACGGTCGGCAGGGCGCAGGCGGAGCGGGGCGAACTCACCCTGACATCCAGCACTGTTGACACAGCCACGCTCACCTGCCGCCCCACACTCGTCCCGGCCGCCGAGGAACTCGCTCCGGCGGTGGGCGCATCGCACTGGATCCCTCTGCGCGCACTCGTGTACACCGGCCCTTCGGGCACGGCCATCATTCCGCTCGACGATCTTGACCCGTACCGCGACCTCGACGAACCCGTGCCCGCCGCACGACTCGACGCCGACGAAGCCGCGGCGTGGCAGGAGATGTTCGAGGAGGCCGCCGCCTTCCTCTCCCGACCGGAACCGGGGCCAGGGCGACTTGACCCGGGCATGGTCCGCACCGTCGTCCCATGGGGACGGACCAGCGTCAACCCACCGCCGCCGTCCGACGTACGTGTGTCGGCGACCAGCGGTGACTCCTTCGGCGCCATGGTCATCGCCCGCCCCGGCTCCTCGCTCGCGCTCGCCGAGACGCTCGTCCACGAGTTCCAGCACAGCAAGCTGGCCGCTCTCCTGCACCTGTTCCCGCTGCTCGACGACGACCGGGCGGAGCGGTACTACGCGCCCTGGCGTGCTGACCCGCGCCACCTCACCGGCCTGCTGCACGGCGCGTATGCGTTCACGGGTGTCGCCGGCTTCTGGCGGGACCGGCTGGCTGAGGCCCGGGACAACCGGCCGGCCGAGGAGGCCGGTTACCACTTCGCGCTACGACGCCTGCAGAGCCGGCTCGTCGTCCGCACCCTCCTGACCAGCGGTCGGCTCACCGTGCAGGGCCGTGCGCTGGTGACCGGCCTCGCCCGCACCCTGGACGGCTGGCTACGTGAGCCCGTCCCGCAGGCCGCGCTTCGCCGGGCCCGTACGGCAGCCGCCCTGCACCGTACCGAATGGCGGTTGCGCAACGTCCTCCCGCGTTCTGGTTCGGAGCCGCCGAGGTTCCGGCCCGACCGAACCTCGTGGCCGGACCTGCGCACTCATGCCTTCGCCACCGGCCCGGCCGTCCCACGCACCGCCGACGAGTACCTGGCAGCTGGGCACCCGGCCGCCGCCCTGGCCCGGTACGGCGACGCCCTGGTCGGCGACCCGGCCGAACCGCACCGGCTCGCCGGATGGATCGTCGCCCGCGCCGCACTTGAGCCCGGTCGCGCCGCCCGCCGGATGCTGGCCCGTCCGGAACTGCTGCAGCCGTCGCCAAGCGACTGCTGAGGTTCACCCCACCAACCGCAACCGCTCGCCGCACACCCCCACCTCCACCGTCTGCCCCCACGTCAGCTCCAGCGCGTCGCCCTCCATCCCGTCCCCGAAGGCGATCAGCCGTTCGGACTCGACGGTGAGGCGGAGGCGGGTGGGGGCGGGGAGTTCGCCGGCGGTCAGGGAGGTGCCGGTGGCCGGGGAGGGCCAGGCCTCGCGGACGAACCAGAGCAGGCGGGTCTCCGTCGGGGCCGGCAGCCGTAGGGCACCGCCCCGCTCCTGCCACACCGAGCGGAGCCAGCCCGTGGCCCCGGTCCCCGTCCCCACCAGCACCCCGGAGGAAGCCTGGGCCTCGACGACACCCCCGTCGCCCTCCAGGCCCAGGCGGTATCGGGCGGTCTGATGACCGGCGGCGCCCAGGTAGATCTCGTTCAGCGCGACGAGCCGCTGGGTGTCGTCCGCGACGGCCTCGACCATCGTCAGCTCGTCGACGCTCGCACCGGCCACCGCCAGCAACTCCGCCGCGTCCCGCGGGCGGTGGCGTACCAACACGCCCGGGTTGCGGCCGGGTTCGGTGTCGATGCCCAACACCGGTTGCCCGGAAAGGTACTTGGCGGTGTTCGCCACCAGTCCGTCCTGTCCGACCACGACCACGACGTCCTCGGGCGCGAACAGGAAACGGTCCAGGTCGGCCCGCTCCACCCGCGCCTGACGCCAGGTCAGCGGAATCGCGGCGGTGACCTCGGCGAGCGCCCGCCGGGTGCGGTGGTGGCGTTCGGCGACCTCCTCGATGTCCCGGCCCCGGGAGGCGAGGAAGAAGGCGGCCTGGCCGTGGGTGCCGTGGTGGGCCACCAACTCCTCGTACTCCGTGGTGCGATGGACCAGGACGGCCCGTGGCGCGAGGCTCACTCCGGCTCCCGTGCGCCCAGCCTGGCCAGCAGCCCCGTCAGGACGTCCGGCGAGATCGTCACGCTGTCGATGTTCGGGATGTTCTCCGCGAGCCGGGTCCCGGTGAGGGCGTGCAGGGTGGCGACGTCGACATCCGCGTGCACCCGCAACCAGGCGGCCTGTGCCTGTGCCTTGGCGTCACCCACCGCGCGCACCCCGTCGGCCTCCGCGTGGGCGAGCCGTACCGAACGGGTCGCCTCCGCCTCCGCCCGTACCGCGTCCGCGGCCGCGTGCTCCTCCGCCTCGCGGCGGGTGTTGGTTCCGCGCTGTTCCACCAACTGCTCCTCGCGGCGGGCGAGTTCGATCTGGCTGGCCAGTTCGTTCTCGGCGATGGTCCGCTCGCGTTCGACGGCGACGGCCCGCCGTTCGTAGGTCGCCCGGTCGGCCTCCTGCTGGATCTGTTCGCGGGCCGGGGTGCGCAGCGCCCGCTCCACCTCGGGCTCGGGACGCAGGGCCATCACCCGTACGGCGACCACCTCGATGCCGGTGGCCGGGAGCCGTGGCTCCGCGTCCAGGCCCGCCGCGATCCGTTCCCGCACCGCGGTCACGCCGTCCACCAGGGCGGAGGACAAGGGCGTGCGGGCCAGTACGTCGAGCGCGTGCTGCTGGGCCGTCTCGGTGAGCAGGGTGCCCAGTTGCTCCAGGGGAGCGCCCCGCCACACCCCGGTGTCCGGGTCGATCGAGAAGTCCAGGCGGGCGGCGGCGAGGGCCGGGTCGCCGATCCGGTAGGTGACCGTCGCCTGGACCGCCACGTCCTGGAAGTCGGACGTACGGGCATGGAACGTCATGGCCAACTCACGGTCGTCGACCGGCACTTCGGAGAGCGCTGTGGTCAGTGCGCGGTACCAGAAGCTGAGTCCGGGGCCGTCGTGCAGCAGTGTGCCGCCGCGGTGGTGCCGGATGTGCGCCGTGGGTGCGCCGCGCAGATGGCGCCAGCCGAGGCGCCGGGTGATGTCGGCCATCGAGCCCCCTCTTTTCGTCCGTACGACGATAACCGCGCATGCCGTTTATCGTCAAGGGGACGAGAACAAGAAACTCCGCCGAACCGAGGGGTCAACACACCTTGCGTTGGTCAGGATGGAGGCATGGGATTCCATGTCGACTCCGAGGCCGGGCGGCTGCGCCGCGTCATCCTGCACCGGCCGGATCTCGAGCTCAAAAGGCTCACCCCCAGCAACAAGGACGCACTGCTCTTCGACGACGTGCTGTGGGTGCGCCGGGCGCGCGCCGAGCACGACGGGTTCGCCGACGTGCTGCGCGACCGCGGTGTCGCCGTCCACCTCTTCGGCGACCTGCTCACCGAGGCCCTGGAGATCCCGGCGGCCCGGTCCCTCGTCCTCGACCGCGTCTTCGACGAGAAGGAGTACGGCCCGCTGGCCACGGACCACCTCCGGGCCTCCTTCGAGACGCTGCCCGCCGGAGAGCTGGCCGAGGCCCTCGTCGGCGGCATGACCAAGCGGGAGTTCCTCGACACGCACGCGGAGCCGACCTCCGTGCGCTTCCACGTCATGGACCTCGACGACTTCCTCCTCGCCCCGCTGCCCAACCACCTCTTCACCCGCGACACCTCGGCCTGGATCTACGACGGCGTCTCCGTCAACGCCATGAAGTGGCCGGCCCGGCAGCGTGAGACGGTGCACTTCGAGGCGATCTACCGCCACCACCCGCTCTTCCGTGACGAAACGTTCCACATCTGGTCCGAGGGGCAGGCCGACTACCCCTCCACCATCGAGGGCGGGGACGTCCTCGTCATCGGCAACGGCGCCGTCCTCATCGGCATGAGCGAGCGGACCACGCCCCAGGCGGTCGAGATGCTCGCGCACAAGCTCTTCGCCGAGGGCTCCGCGCAGACGATCGTGGCCCTGGACATGCCGAAGCGGCGCGCCTTCATGCACCTCGACACCGTGATGACGATGGTCGACGGCGACACCTTCACCCAGTACGCCGGACTCGGCATGCTCCGCTCGTACACCATCGAGCCGGGCGTCGGCGACAAGGAACTCAAGGTCACCGACCACCCGTCGGAGCACATGCACCGCGCGATCGCCGCCGCCCTCGGCCTCGACGCGATCCGGGTCCTGACCGCCACCCAGGACGTGCATGCGGCCGAGCGCGAGCAGTGGGACGACGGCTGCAACGTCCTCGCGGTCGAACCGGGAGTCGTCGTCGCCTACGAGCGCAACGCCACCACCAACACCCACCTGCGTAAACAGGGCATCGAGGTCATCGAGATCCCGGGCAGCGAGCTGGGACGGGGGAGGGGCGGACCGCGCTGTATGAGCTGTCCGGTGGAGAGGGAGGCTGTATAGAAATGCTGAATATCGTATAGACTTCCAGAGTCCTGTTCTCGTCCCTCTGGAGCGCCCCCATGGCGACAGTCCCCACCGCCCTCGCCGGGCGCCACTTCCTCAAGGAGCTCGACTTCACGGCGGAGGAGTTCCTCGGCCTGGTCGAGCTGGCCGCCGAGCTGAAGGCTGCGAAGAAGGCCGGGACCGAGACGCGCCGGCTGAGCGGGAAGAACATCGCGCTGATCTTCGAGAAGACCTCGACGCGCACCCGCTGCGCGTTCGAGGTCGCCGCGGCGGACCAGGGTGCCTCCACGACGTACCTGGACCCGTCCGGCTCGCAGATCGGACACAAGGAGTCCGTACGGGACACCGCGCGTGTGCTCGGTCGTATGTACGACGGGATCGAGTACCGCGGGGACAGCCAGCAGAAGGTCGAGGAGCTGGCCGCGTACGCCGGTGTCCCGGTCTACAACGGACTCACGGACGACTGGCACCCCACCCAGATGCTCGCCGACGTGCTGACGATGACCGAGCACACCACGAAGCCGGTCCCGGAGATCGCCTTCGCCTACCTCGGCGACGCGCGGTTCAACATGGGCAATTCCTATCTGATCACCGGTGCGCTGCTCGGCATGGACGTGCGGATCGTCGCCCCGAAGACCTACTGGCCCGCGCAGGACGTCGTCGAGCGGGCGCATGCGCTCGCCGTGGACAGCGGGGCGCGCATCACCCTCACCGAGTCACTGGAGGAGGGCGTCCTGGGGGCGGACTTCGTCGCCACCGATGTCTGGGTCTCCATGGGGGAGCCCAAGGAGGTCTGGGACGAGCGGATCGCCGCGCTCGCGCCGTACGCGGTGACCATGGACGTACTGCGGGCCACGGGTAATCCCGAGGTCGGGTTCCTGCACTGTCTGCCGGCCTTCCACGACCTCGGGACGAAGGTGGGTCAGGAGATCTTCGAGACCCACGGGCTGGAGTCCCTGGAGGTCACGGACGAGGTGTTCGAGTCGGTGCACTCGGTCGTGTTCGACGAGGCCGAGAACCGGCTGCACACCATCAAGGCGGTGCTGGTGGCGACCCTCGCCTCATAGGGACGGGTGCCACTGCGGCGGTACCACCGGCAGGCGGAACCACACCGCCTTGCCCGTCTCCGTGGGCCGGTGCCCGCACGACGAGCTGAGGGCGCGGATCAGCAGCAGGCCCCTGCCGTGTTCCTGCCACGGGTCCGGGTCCCTGGTGTCCGGCTGGGTCAGATGGCCCGGGGGCGCCGGGTCCGGATCGTGCACCTCTACCTGGCAGCCCGTGGGGAGCAGCTCGACCACGAGCTCTATGGGGGTGTCACCGGCCGTGTGCTCCACGGCGTTCGCCACCAGCTCGGCCGTCAGCAGCTCCGCGGTGTCGCTGTCCGCCCCGTGCTCCAGCTCGGCCAGCGCGGTGCGGACCAGAGCGCGTGCCACGGGCACGGCCGCGGCGGAATGCGGCAGCGCGATGCGCCAGGAGGCGGAGGCTGAGGGGCGATCTTGCAAGGCGGTTCCGTTCATGAGCAGGCTGTCCTGCTTTCAACCGTATGAATGGTACGGCGCCGTCGGCAGAGGCGTCCGGCGGGAGCCGTACGGGACCTTCGGCCCCGTTGGCAGGCGGCTTACCCGTAGCAACGGCTTGCCTCGCGCGGCTGATCCCGCCGTTGCCGGTCTGTCGACGAGCCGTGACGGATGTGACGGGGCCAGGTCGGATTCACAGGGTCGTATCGCGCACTCGTGACGACAGTCAAACTTGGGTGATAGCTTCGAGGTAGAGCACAGCTCCCCCCGGTCCTCGAACCTCGCACTTCGCCCGAGCACGAGGAGGCCGCACGATCATGAGCCCGTTCACCGGCTCCGCCGCCCGCACCTCCGACTGGCAGCACCTGCGCGTCGACCTCACCGACGGCGTCGCCACCGTCACCCTCGCCCGGCCCGAGAAGCTCAACGCACTCACCTTCGGCGCCTACGCCGACCTGCGCGATCTGCTCGCCGAGCTGTCGCGGGAACGTTCCGTCCGCGCCCTGGTCCTGGCCGGCGAGGGCCGCGGCTTCTGCTCCGGCGGCGACGTCGACGAGATCATCGGCGCGACCCTCGCCATGGACACCGCCCAGCTCCTCGACTTCAACCGGATGACGGGCCAGGTGGTGCGTGCCGTACGGGAGTGTCCGTTCCCCGTGATCGCGGCCGTGCACGGGGTGGCGGCCGGGGCCGGGGCGGTGCTGGCCCTGGCCGCCGACTTCCGGGTGGCCGACCCCTCGGCCCGGTTCGCGTTCCTCTTCACCAGGGTCGGCCTGTCGGGCGGAGACATGGGCGCGGCCTATCTGCTGCCGAGGGTGGTGGGACTGGGGCACGCGACCCGCCTCCTGATGCTGGGCGAGCCGGTACGGGCACCGGAGGCCGAACGGATCGGCCTGATCAGCGAGTTGACGGACGAGGGCGGAGCCGACGGAGCTGCTCTCGCTCTCGCCCGCCGCCTGGCCGAGGGCCCGGCATTGGCGTACGCCCAGACAAAGGCGTTGCTTACGGCGGAGCTGGACATGCCGCTGGCGGCGGCTGTGGAACTGGACGCCTCGACCCAGGCCCTGCTGATGAACGGCGACGATTACGCAGAGTTCCATGCGGCGTTCAAGGAGAAGCGACCGCCGAAATGGCAGGGGCGGTGAGGATGTCCGCCCCAGGGGCGCGGGGAACTGCGCGACCAGCCACAACGAACCCGCAGCCGCCCCACAAGACCAGCCGCCCCCTACGAGTCGCGATCATCGGCGGCGGCCCCGGCGGCCTCTACGCCGCCGCCCTGCTCAAACGCCTCGACCCCCGCAGAGAAGTCACCGTCTGGGAACGCAATGCCCCCGACGACACCTTCGGCTTCGGCGTGGTCCTCTCCGACGAGACCCTCGGCGGCATAGAACACGCGGACCCCAAGGTCTACGAGGCCCTACAGCACCACTTCACCCGCTGGGACGACATAGACATCGTCCACCGAGGCATCCGCCACACCTCCGGAGGCCACGGTTTCGCGGCCCTGGGCAGGAAACGACTCCTGGAGATCCTCCACGACCGCTGCCGAGAGCTCGGCGTACACCTCCGTTTCCGCACCACGGCCCCACCCGACCTCGCCCGCACCCACGACCTGGTCGTCGCCGCCGACGGAGTCAACAGCACCACCCGTCAGGCGCACCAAGATGTGTTCCGGCCCCATGTGGCCACCCACCACTGCCGTTACATCTGGCTCGCCGCCGACTTCCCCTTCGACGCCTTCCGGTTCGAGATCGCCGAGACCGAACACGGCGTCATGCAGCTCCACGGCTACCCCTATGCCCCCGACGCCTCCACCGTGATCATCGAGATGCGCGAGGAGGTCTGGAGAGCTGCCGGGTTCGACGACGTCACCCCGCAGGAGTCGACGGAGAGCTGCGCCAAGATCTTCGCGGAGGCGCTGCAAGGCCGCCCCCTGCGCTCCAACAAGTCCGCCTGGACCACCTTCCGCACGGTGGTCAACGACCACTGGTCGCACGGCAACACCGTGCTGCTCGGCGACGCCGCCCACACCGCCCACTTCTCCATCGGCTCCGGCACCAAGCTCGCCGTCGAGGACGCCCTCGCCCTGGCGGCCTGCCTGGAGGAAAAGCCGGACCTGCGCACGGCGTTGGCGGCCTACGAGGCGGAGCGCAAACCGGTCGTCGCCTCCACGCAGCGCGCCGCCCGCGCCAGCCTGGAGTGGTTCGAGAACCTTGGCCTGTACCTCGATCAGCCGCCCCGCCAGTTCGCCTTCAACCTGCTCACCCGCAGCCGCCGCGTCACCCACGACAACCTGCGCCTGCGCGACGCCCGTTTCACCGGCGCCGTGGAGCGTGAGTTCGGCTGCGAGCCCGGTACGCCCCCGATGTTCACCCCGTTCCGGCTGCGCGGCCTGACCCTGCGCAACCGGGTCGTGGTGTCGCCGATGGACATGTACTCCGCGACCGACGGCCTCCCGGGCGACTTCCACCTGGTGCACCTGGGTGCCCGGGCGCTCGGCGGCGCCGGCTTGGTGATGACCGAGATGGTGTGCGTCTCACCCGAGGGCCGCATCACGCCCGGGTGCACCGGCCTCTACAACGGCAGACAGGCCGCGGCCTGGAAACGGATCACCGACTTCGTGCACACGCGGTCACCGGGCACCGCGATCGGCGTGCAGCTCGGCCACAGCGGGCGCAAGGGCTCGACCAAGCTGATGTGGGAGGGCATCGACGAACCGCTGCCGGACGGCAACTGGCCGGTCGTTGCCCCGTCCTCGATCCCGTACAAGCCCTTCAACCAGACCCCGCGCGAACTCGGCCGCGCCCAACTCACCGACATCCGGGAACAGTTCACGGCGGCCGCCTGGCGTGCCGCCCGCGCCGGCTTCGACCTTCTCGAACTGCACTGCGCCCACGGCTATCTGCTCTCCGGCTTCCTGTCCCCGCTGACCAACCGGCGCACGGACCGCTACGGCGGCTCGCTCACCGAGCGGCTCCGCTTCCCGCTCGAAGTCTTCGACGCCGTGAGGGGGGTGTGGCCGCAGGAACGGCCCATGACCGTCCGTATCTCCGCCACCGACTGGGCCGAGGGCGGGAACACGGCCGAGGACGCCGTCGCCATCGCCCGCGCCTTCGCCGCGCACGGCGCCGACGCGATCGACGTGTCGACCGGGCAGGTCGTGGCCGAGGAGCACCCGGAGTACGGGCGGTCGTACCAGACGCCGTACGCCGACCGGATCCGGCACGAGACCGGCGTCCCGGTGATCGCGGTGGGTGCGATCTCCTCGTGGGACGACGTCAACTCGCTGCTCCTGGCCGGTCGTACGGACCTGTGCGCACTGGCCCGCCCGCATCTCTACGACCCGCACTGGACCCTGCACGCGGCCGCCGAGCAGGGCTACGGGGGTCCCGGCGTCGTCTGGCCCGACCCCTACCGCGCGGGCAGCCGCCGCCCGCAGACCGGACGTACGGACGCCCCCAAGCCCCGGCTCACCTTGGGGACTTGAGAGCGGCCCCCCGGGATCACAGACCGACGAACGCGGCTCCCGCGTCCCGCAGCCGCTCGTGCAGCCCTCGGAACACCGCCGCCGCCCGCTCGCCCGGCCAGTTCTCCGGGAGCAGCGGGGCGGGCAGGCCGGGGTCGGCGTAGGGGAGGTGGCGCCAGGAGTCGAGGGCCAGCAGATAGTCGCGGTAGGCCTCCTCCGGTGGGGTGTCGACCCGGTCCTGCCAGGCGTGCAGCACGCGCGCGTGGCGGTCCAGGAACGCCTCGTGCTCCTTGGCGATCGCGGCCAGGTCCCACCAGCGGGCGACCGCCTCGACGGTCGCCGCGAAGCCGAGGTGCTCACCGCGGAAGAAGTCGACGTACGGGTCGAGCCGCAGCCGCTGGAGCGTGTGCCGGGCCTCCTCGTACAGCCGCGCGGGGGCGATCCACACCCCGGGAGCCGCCGTGCCGAAGCCGAGTCCGGCCAGCCGGGAGCGCAGTACGTGCCGCTTCTGCCGTTCCGACTCGGGTACCGAGAACACCGCGAGCACCCAGCCCTCGTCCTCGGGCGGCCGCACGGCGTAGATGCGTCGGTCGCCGTCGTCGAGCAGCTGACGGGCGTCCGGCGACAGCGCGTACCCGGCCGCGCCCTGGGGCGTACGGGCCGGAAGGAGCAGTCCGCGCCGCTTGAGCCGGGACACCGACGAGCGTACGGAGGGGGCGTCCACCCCGACCGCGGCCAGAAGCCGGATCAGCTCGGCGACGGGCACGGGGCCGGGTACGAAACGGCCGTAGGCGCCGTAGAGCGTGACGATGAGAGACCGTGGTGCATGCTGGTCGGACACGTTGATCATCTTAGGTCTTGTGGATCACTGCTGGTCACATCGGTGCGCAGCCTGAACCGCTGGAGTTTGCCGGTCGCCGTGCGCGGGAGCGCGTCCATGAAGACGATCTCGCGCGGGCATTTGTAGGGCGCCAGTTCGGACCTGACGAAGGCGCGCAGGGTGTCGGCGTCCCGCTCGGCGCCCTCCTTGAGGACGGCGTAGGCCACGACCACCTGTCCGCGCTCCTCGTCGGCCCGGCCCACCACGGCCGCCTCGACCACGTCCGGGTGGCGCAGGAGCGCGTCCTCGACCTCGGGGCCCGCGATGTTGTAACCGGCCGAGATGATCATGTCGTCGGCACGGGCCACATAGCGGAAGTAGCCGTCGTTCTCGCGGATGTACGTGTCGCCGGTGATGTTCCAGCCCGCCCGCACGTACTCGCGCTGCCGCGGATCGGCGAGGTAGCGGCAGCCGACGGGCCCGCGCACGGCGAGCAGCCCGGGTTCGCCGTCGGGCACCGGCTCTCCGTCGGCGTCCTGCACGCGCGCGTGCCAGCCGGGAACGGGCACCCCGGTGGTCCCGGGCCTGATGTCCTCGTCCGCCGCGGAGATGAAGATGTGCAGCAGCTCGGTGGCGCCGATGCCGTTGACGATCCGCAGCCCGGTCCGCTCCTGCCAGGCGTGCCAGGTGGCCGCGGGCAGGTTCTCGCCGGCGGAGACGCACCGGCGCAGGGACGAGACGTCGTGCGTGTCGAGTCCGTCGAGCATCGCGCGGTAGGCGGTGGGAGCGGTGAACAGGACGGAGACGCGATGCTCGGCGATCGCCGGCAGCAGCTGCCGGGGATGGGCCTGTTCTAGGAGGAGGGAGCTGGCGCCCGCGCGCATCGGGAAGATCACCAGGCCCCCGAGTCCGAAGGTGAAACCGAGCGGGGGACTCCCGGCGAACACATCGTCCACGTGTGGTCGGAGCACATGCTTCGAGAAGGTGTCGGCTGTCGCGAGCACATCCCGGTGGAAGTGCATACAGCCCTTGGGGCGCCCGGTGGTCCCCGAGGTGAAAGCGATCAGCGCCACGTCGTCGGCCGCGGTGTCGACGGCGGTGTACGGCGTCCCGGGCGCCTGCCGGTTCAGGAGGTCGTCCGGGGTGTCGCCGCCGTACGTCGTGATCCTCAGGCCCGGTATCTCGGCCTTGGCGAGGTCGTCGACGGCCCGTATGTCGCACAGGGCGTGCTCGATGCGCGCGATCTCGCACATCGTGGCCAGCTCGTGCGGCCGCTGCTGGGCCAGC
Source organism: Streptomyces sp. NPDC048420 (assembly GCF_040651535.1). Taxonomy (NCBI): domain Bacteria; kingdom Bacillati; phylum Actinomycetota; class Actinomycetes; order Kitasatosporales; family Streptomycetaceae; genus Streptomyces; species Streptomyces sp. NPDC048420. Next base: position 454,794 of record NZ_JBEZKG010000003.1, on the reverse strand, counting down.
ACGGTGACGGCGACCGCGCCCGCCTTCAGCATCGCCAGCCAGCAGGCCGCGAGCCAGGGGGTGGTCGGGCCGCGCAGCAGGACACGGTTGCCGGGGACGACCCCGAGTTCGCCGCTGAGGAGATGGGCGAGCCGGTCGACGCGGGCGCGGAGGGTGCCGTACGTCCAGGTGTCCCCGGCGGGGGTGTGGAACGCCGGGCGGTCGTCGGGCGGGCCCGTCAGCAGCTCGACGGCACAGTTCAGCCGATCGGGGTAACGGAGCTCCGGAAGGTCGAAGCGGAGCTCCGGCCACTGGTCGGGGGGTGGGAGGTGGTCGCGCGCGAAGGTGTCGACGTGGGCCGAGACGTTCATGGCGGGTCGCCCCCTGCCTTGTGGGCCGCCTTGTGGGCGTCGATGGTGGGCTCGCACAAGGAGCGTATCGTGTTGGTGACGACAGTCAACGGCACGCGATACTGTCGTAGGGCCCTGTCGTAGGACCCCGTCGAGAGAGGGGACCGGCGATGCCCGCATTCTCGCTCGATCCATCACAGACCGCCCGTTGTGCGGAGCTGCGCACCCTCGCCGCCGAACGGCTGCGCCCGCTCGCGGAGAAGGGCGAGCCGGGCCGGGTGAATCGTCCCCTGGTAGCCGAGCTCGGCCAACTGGGCCTGCTGGGGCGGCTGTTCACCTCCGGCGCCCTCGATCTCTGTCTGATGCGGGAGTCCCTCGCCTACGCCTGCACGGAGGCGGAGACGGCTCTGGCCCTGCAAGGTCTGGGCGCCCACCCCGTCCACGCCCACGGCACCCCGGCCCAGCGTGAGCGCTGGCTGCCGGCGGTGAGCGAGGGCAGCGCGGTGGCCGCGTTCGCGCTGAGCGAGCCGGGAGCGGGGTCGGACGCGGCGGCGCTCGCCCTGGCCGCGGCACCCGACGGCCCCTCCCGCTGGCGGCTCACCGGTGCGAAGTGCTGGATCTCCAACGCTCCCGAGGCCGACTTCTGCACCGTCTTCGCCCGGACCACCCCCGGGGCCGGAGCCCGTGGCGTGACCGCGTTCCTCGTGCCCGCCGACCGTGCCGGACTCACCGGCAGTGCCCTCGACATGCTCTCCCCGCACCCCATCGGCGCCCTCGCCTTCGACGCCGTACCGGTGAGCGCCGACGACGTCCTCGGCGAGGTGGACCGCGGCTTCCGGGTGGCCATGGGCACCCTCAACCTCTTCCGGCCCAGCGTCGGCGCCTTCGCCGTCGGCATGGCGCAGGCCGCGCTGGACGCGACCCTGGCCCACACGGCTCAACGGGACGCCTTCGGCGGCAAGTTGCGGGACCTGCAGTCCGTCGCCCACACGGTCGCCGAGATGGCCCTGCGCACCGACGCGGCCCGTCTCATGGTGTACGCGGCGGCGACGGCGTACGACGAAGGCGCCCCGGACGTGCCGAAGCGGGCGGCGATGGCCAAGCTGCTCGCGACCGAGACCGCGCAGTACGTCGTCGACACAGCGGTCCAACTCCACGGCGCACGCGCCCTGGAGCGCGGCCATCTGCTGGAGCACCTGTACCGGGAGGTGCGCGCCCCCCGCATCTACGAAGGGGCGAGCGAGGTCCAACGGGGCATCATCGCCAAGGAGTTGTACGCGGACCTGGAGGTCTCTTGAGCGCCGAGCGCATCAACCCGCCCGAACTGTCCCCGCCCACCGGCTTCTCGCATGCGGTCGTCGCCACCGGGTCCCGGGTGGTCTTCCTGGCGGGGCAGACGGCCCTCGACGCCGACGGCAAGGTGGTGGGGGAGACGCTCCCCGAGCAGTTCGAGCGGGCGCTCACGAATCTGCTGACCGCCCTGAGAGCGGCCGGTGGCACGCCGGCGGACCTCGCCCGGGTCACGGTCTACGCCACCGACATCGCCGCCTACCGCGCCCATGTGGGTGAACTGGGCGGTATCTGGCGGGAGTTGGCGGGCCGTGACTACCCGGCCATGGCGGTCGTCGAGGTCGTACGACTGTGGGACGACCAGGCGGCGGTGGAGCTCGACGGCTTCGCGGTGCTGCCCTAGCGTCGGGGCATTCCTGGAAGCGCGGGTTCGGCTCGCGCCGACAGCGAGGTCAGGCGGCGACGGCCAGCTGTCCGGCCGGCACGCGGTGGGGTGCGACGATCCGGCCGTCGGGCAGCAGCTCGCCGGTGTCGTCGAAGACGATCGCGCCGTTGCAGAGCAGGTTCCAGCCCTGCTCGGGATGGGCGGCGACGACGTGCGGGGCGATGCTGTCGGACGAAGGGCACGAAGCCTGGTGAGAACACATGGCGCACCTCCACATTCGTAGGACCGTCCCTATGGGGTCCGCATCCGTATGGGTAGACCATGCCCCCGCCGCGAACTCATCGGAACGGCCCGACGTGAAGCGTGACAACACGCGGACAACTCTCGGACGGTTCCACGACGCTCGATGCGGACTCGCCACCGAAGGAGTGACGATCACGGCGGCCGGCGCGCGTACCCGGTAGCAGTGGAGGCCCCTGTTCACCTCGCCCCGGGAGGCCCCCATGCCCGTACGTCCCGCCCTCGCCGCCGCTGCCGGTGCCGTGCTGTTCCTGCTCGCCGTCCCCGCCTCGCCCGCGGGCGCCGACCCGTACGAGTCCGTCACCGTCGACCCCCTCGGCCGGATCGCCGAGGACGGCACCGTGACGCTCTCCGGCACCTACCGCTGCACCGGCGGCACCGGCCCGGTGTTCGTGAGCTCCTCCGTGGGCCAGAGCTCCCCGTCGGTCCGCCACGGCATCGGCGGCACCCGCGCGGTGTGCGACGGCGTCGAGCACGTCTGGGAGAACACGGGCAAGACCACGCCGGGGGCCCTCGAACCGGGCGCGGCCCGGGTCGAGGCCACCCTCATGGAACTCAGCCTCCAGGGCGGCCTGCCGCTGCCCCGCTTCCACGCGACCGGGCAGCAGGACATCACGCTGACGCAGGCCTGACCGCGCGAGCTGTGCCACAAGTCGAAGCTCACCGCACCAGTCTGATCTCCGGAGGCCACACCACGCCCTCGGCCAACAGCAGGGCGGGGCCCAGGTGTTGAGGGCACACGACCTGCGGCGGCCGGGCGTGGCAGGCGATCTCGAAGCGGGCGCGGGCCCCGCACTCCTCGCCGTCACGCGGCCCGGAGTGCCGGCTCGCGCAGCGCAGCGCGGGCGGGGTGTCCGCGGCCGTCACCGGACGCCCGCCGTCGCCGTGGAGGTCTGTTCAGGGGTGGCCAGGGCCATGGTGTCCTCCTTCGGTCCGGCAGCCGCCGGGCGGGGGACCGGGCAGCCGCGCCCCGCCCTCCACGCTAGGAACGGGCAGGGCGGGTGGCCCGTCCGGTAGGCCATCCGAGTGAAGGCGGACCGGCTTCCCGTGCCACGGGGGATGGTCAGACCGGGTACGCGTGCGTCTGCGCCGCCTTTACCGCCGCCCAGACCTCCGCCCCCGGATGCAGATCGAGTTCGGCCGCCGCGACCGTGGTGAGATCGGCGGCGAGGGGGAGCTCGCCGGTGAGGTCGGCGCGGATCTGGTCGCCGTGCGTCTCCAGGCCCGCCACCTCGCAGCGCCAGTGGTTGCGGGCGCTGGAGCCGGCGGGCGGTACGCGGTAGAGGGTCACCGCGCTTGGCGGGAAGGCCACGAACACGGGTCCCGAGAGGTCTTCCGTGGTGGTGAGGGCGGGCCCCGCGTCGAGCCGGACGGTGTGGCCGTCGGCCTCGCCCCGGTAGAGGTTCAGGCCGACCAGCTGGGCGATGTAGTCCGTGCGCGGGTGACGGGCGATGTGGGAGGGGGCGCCCTCCTGGACGACCTCGCCGTGTTCGACGACCACGAGACGGTCGGCGAGGACCATGGCGTCCAGCGGATCATGCGTGACGAGTACGGCGACGGCCTCGAACTCGGCCAGGTGTCGCCGGAGCTGGGCCCTCACCTCCAGACGGGTACGGGCGTCGAGGGCGGCGAGGGGCTCGTCGAGGAGCAGCAGCCGGGGGAGGGTGGCCAACGCACGGGCCAGGGCCACGCGTTGGGCCTGGCCTCCCGACAACTTGCGGGGCCTGGCGCCCGCGTGGGCCGCGAGACCCATCCGGTCGAGCCACTCGGCGGCCTGCGTACGGGCCTCCGCCTTGGACGCGCCCTGGCAGCGCGGGCCGAAGGCGACGTTGTCGAGGGCGGTGAGATGCGGGAAGAGCAGATAGTCCTGGAACACCACGCCGACGGGACGGGACTCCGGCGGCGTACGCTCCAACGCCGCGCCGTCCAGCCGTAGATGACCGCCGGTGAGCGGGGTCAGACCGGCGAGGGCGCGCAGGGCGGTGGTCTTGCCGGCCCCGTTCGGACCGAGCAGCGCGACGACCTCGCCGGGGGCGACGGAGAGCGACACGTCGAGCCGGAAGGAGCCGCGCTCGACGACGAGGTGGGCGTCGAGGCCGCACGGGGTGGGGGCGGGGCCGTCGGGGGTGGTCGCGGGGCCGTGGGGGGTGGTTGCGGGGCCGTGGGGGGTGGTCGCAGGGCTGCCCGGGGTGGTTGCGGGACCGTTCGGCGGGGTGGCGGAGTGGGTCGGCGTAGTGCTGGGGTCGTTCGGCAGGGTGCCCGGGTTCCTCGACGTGGTACCGGGGTCGCGCGGAGCGGCGTCGGAGCGGGCATCGGGGGTGGCGTCATGGGTGCCGGGCATCGCACCCTCCTCGGTGTCGCTCATCCCGCCGTCATCCAACGATCGCGCAGTCCCGCCAGCACCGCCACGGACACCGCCAGCAGCACCAGGCTGAGGGCGATAGCCGCCTCCGGATCACTCTGGAGGGCCAGATACACGGCGAGCGGCATGGTCTGGGTGCGTCCCGGGAAGTTGCCGGCGAAAGTGATCGTCGCGCCGAACTCGCCGAGCGCCCGCGCCCAGGCCAGCACCGCCCCCGCCGCGATACCCGGCGCGATCAGCGGCAGCGTGACCCGGCGGAACGCGGTGAAGCGGGAGGCGCCCAGCGTGGTCGCGGCCTCCTCGTAGCGCGGGTCGGCGGCCCGCAGGGTGCCCTCCACGCTGATGACGAGGAACGGCATCGCGACGAACGCCTCGGCTACCACGACCCCGGCGGTGGTGAAGGGGAGCGTGATCCCGAACCAGGCGTCCAGCCACTGCCCCACGACCCCGTTACGGCCCAGCGCCATCAGCAGCGCGACACCGCCGACGACCGGCGGCAGCACGAGGGGGAGGGTGACCAGGGCGCGGACCAGACCGCGGCCCGGGAACTCGACACGGGCCAGCAGCCAGGCCAGCGGTACACCGACGACCAGGCTCACCGCGGTCGCGGCCGTGGCGCAGACCAGGGACAGCTGGAGCGCCTGCCAGACGTCGGTGCTGGTCAGCTGCTCGGGCATGCTCCGCCAGGGGGCCCGTACAAGCAGGGCGACCAGCGGCACGATCAGGAACGCCAGACCGAGCAGCGCGGGCACGAGGAGCGGCAGGGGCACACCGCGGGCGACTCCGGCGGTCCGGACACGCCGACGCAGCGGCCCGCCCCGGAGGGGCTCGGTCGCGGCGGCGGACGGGTCGGTACGGCTCACGGCTTGAGGAACCCGGCCTCGGTCAGCACCTTCTGGCCCTCGGCGGACCGCACGAGCGCGATGAACGCCTTGGCGGTGGCGGTGTTCTTCGACTCGTTGAGCAGGGTGATCGGGTAGTCGTTGACGGCGTCGGCGGACTCGGGGAACTCCACGCCCTCCACCTTGTCACCCGCCGCGCGCACATCGGTCTTGTAGACGACGGCCGCGTCGGCCTCCTTCAGCTCGACCTTCGTCAGCGCGGCCTTGACGTCCTGCTCGTAGGAGACCGGCGTGAGCTTCAGCTTGCTCGCGTCCAGGGCCTTCTGTGCGGCGGCGCCACAGGGCACCTCCTTGTCGCACAGCACGACCTTCAGGTCCGAGTCGGTCAGATCCCTGAGCGACGCGACCTTGTCCGGGTTGCCGGGCAGGGTGGCGATCTCCAGTTGGTTGCGCACGAAGGTGGCGGGCGTGCCGGAGGCGTCCCCCGCGTCCGTGACGATCTTCATCGTCTTGGGGCTGGCGGAGGCGAACACGTCCGCCGGGGCGCCGCCGGTGATGCTCGCGGCCAGCGAGTCGCTGCCGCCGAAGCTGAAGGTGACCTTCGTGCCCGGGTGGGCCTGTTCGAACTCCTTGCCGAGCGCGGTGAAGCTCTCCTGGAGCGAGGCCGCGGCGAACACGGTCACCGTGCCGGAGAGCTCGCCCGAGGCGGACGCGGGGGAGTCCGACTTGGTGGACGAGTCGGATGAGCCGGACGAGCCGGACGAGCCGGACGAGCCGGACGACGAGCAGCCGCTCAGGGCCAGCAGTGCTGCGGCGCCCGCCCCGGCCACCTGCAGGGTCCGGCGGTTCCTGAGCGCGGTACGGGTCATCACGGGTCCACTTTCTCGGCGGGATGCATACGCCGATGATACTGACGCAGATGCGAGGCAAAAGCCTCCTGTCGTATCGCATGAGCCGCAACTGTGATCCATGGGGTTGGCATGTGCGTTAGTACGGGACGTTGATCCGGGTGGGAGAGAAATCCGTTGCCGGGGATGATCCAGGTCAATATGTTCGGGCCCATGGCAGATGACGAACCCACGCGCGCGGCACAGCTGTTGGACGCTCAGGCGAAGGCCGTCCGGCTCTTCGCGGAGATCGACAAGCGCGGGCTGATCGCGCCGGGTGAGGGCGAGCGGGCGGTGAGCGACCGGGTCCGGGACCTGGCGAACGAACTGTTCGGCACGACCCGGCACTGGCACAAGCGGATCGTGCGCTCGGGGCCGAACACGCTCATGCCGTACCGGGAGAACCCGCCGGACCGTGTGATCGCCGCGGACGACATCGTCTTCGCCGACTTCGGGCCGATCTTCGAGGAGTACGAGGCCGACTTCGGCCGTACCTTCGTCCTGGGCGACGACCCGGTCAAGCACCGGCTCCGCGACGACCTGCCGAGGATCTTCGCGGCCGGGCGGAGGTTCTTCGAGGCCGACCCGGACATCACCGGCGCGCGGCTGTACGCCGAGGTCGAGCGGCTGGCCGCCGAGTCCGGCTGGAAGCTGGGCGGTTGGCACGCAGGGCACCTCGTCGGGGAGTTCCCGCACGAGTGGATCGACGGCGCCGACGTCGAGTCGTACATCGCGCCCGCCAACGACACCCCGCTGCGCCGCACCGACAAGGCGGGGCTCCGGTGCCACTGGATCCTGGAGATCCATCTCATCGACGCGGAGCGGGAGTTCGGCGGCTTCTACGAGGAGCTGCTCACCCTCTGACCCCGTTCAGGTGCGGTCGATGTGCACGTTCGTCGACTTCACCCGCGCGGTGGCCTCCACCCCGACCTCCAGGCCGAGCTCCTCCACGGCCTCCCGGGTCAGCAGCGACACCAGCCGGTGCGGGCCCGCCTGGATCTCCACCTGGGCGGCGACGTCGCCGAGCTTCACGGCGGTGACGATGCCGGGGAAGGCGTTGCGGACGGAGGTGTGGGACACGCCTTCCTCACCGTCGCCCTTGGCCAGCTCCACGGAGAACGCGGCCAGGTCCTTCCCGTCGATGAGGCGCCGCCCGCCCTCGTCCCGGTGCGTGGGCACCCGCCCGGCGTCCGCCCACCGCCGCGCGGTGTCGGGGCTCACGCCGAGCAGCCGTGCCGCCTGGCCGATCGTGTAGGACTGCATACGCGCCAAGATAGGCGATCGGCGCCGTCGGAACGTTTCCGGCCGTGGGTCGTCCTGCGGCGACGGCCGTGGTCGTACGACGATGCAGGTCCTGGTCGCTCACAGCAGCGGCGAGTCCTCGACAACCGGTCGACAGGCAAGGCCACGCACCGCTGTGATGACCGCGCACCGCTGTGATGGCCGCGACCGCCCGTCGCACGGACCGGGCCGGCCATGGGAGTTGGCCTGGTCGATACTCAGTTCCCGCAGCGGGCGGGGTTGCCCCTGAAGCTGCTCCACCCCGCTGGCTCTGACCATGTGATCTGCCGGCTGGGCGAGGAACTGTCCGTCCGGCTGTCCCGCCATGCCGGAGCCGTCGGGCAGGCCATGGCGGCACAGCGCCTCCCGCCATGAGGCGTTCGCGCGGCGGCTGACGACCGGATGACGGCGGTGCGCCCCAACTCCTCATGTTGGAACTCACGGCTCTCCGCTCCAGCACTGTGGGTCGGGCGGAGGGTGCACGGGTGGTGACGATATGCTTACATGCTGGCCCGGAAATCTTCGGCGTGACGTCGTCGCTGGGTGTCGGAGGATGTGAGAGGGAGCCGGTTGAGCGGAGTGCGAGGGCCGGGGGGAGGCGATGGGATGCGGCAGGCAGGTGTGCTCGACGTCGGGTGCCACAGTGCTCTGCTGACGGTGGTGCGGCGGCGTCCTGGCACGGTGCTGGAGCCGGTGTTCTCCCGCAAGGTGCGGTTGAGGCTGCACGAGACCCTCGACCGCAAGGGGCGGCTGGAGAAGGCCGGCATGAAGAGTGTCGAGCGGGCAGTGGCCGAGACCCTTGCCGCGGACCCGCGTCTGCGTGGACCGGAGGTGTTCGCGTTCGCGACCTCCGTCATTCGGGACGCGCCCAACCGCGACGAGGTCATCGCGCGAGTGGCCCGCACCACCGGCACCCGCCTGCGCGTGCTGACCGGCGAGGAGGAGGCGCGGCTGGCCTATGTGGCCGCCCGCCAGTGGGCCGGGTCGACGGACGGGCAGTTGCTGGTCCTGGACATCGGCGGCGGAACCGTGGAGATCGCCTCCGGCACCGGAGGCCAGCCCCGCGTCGTCAACTCGTTGCCGCTGGGCGCCCGGAGGATCACCCGGGACTGGTTTCCCGGCGGCACCGCGCCGTCCCGACGGCGCCTCGCCGAGGTCCTGCAGCATCTCTGCGAGTCTCTGGAAGCTGTCCCCGGCCTGCCGCAGGCCGAGCGGGGAGGGCGGGTGCTGGCCTGCTCCAAGACCTTCGAACAACTCGCCCGGCTTGCTGCCGCCCAGAGCGGGACACCGCGCACAAGGCGACGGCTGACGCTGCCCCAACTGCGCGCGGCAGTCTCCCTGCTGGCCGATGCGGCACCGTCCCACCGTGCCAAGCTGCCGGGCATCTCCCGGCATCGCGCCGAGCAGTCTCTGGCCGGAGCCTTGATCGCGCAGGCCCTCATGGAAGCCTGCGGGGCCAAGAGCGTCGAGATCTGCCCCTGGTCCACCCGGGAAGGGCTGTTGCTCGAACATCTCGGCGTGGCTCCCACCCCCGGTCGCCCCCGCCTCGTCGGCTGAGCCCTGCGGACCTGGCCCCCCCCGAAGGCTCTCCCGAAGTCGGCATCCACCTCCTGGACGCGCCGCCTCGCACCCTCCCATCGCGGCAGCGGGCACACCGGCTGTAAACCAGCAGTGATCCCGTACCGCGTCGGACCTGGACGGTGTACGACGCGGGCGACTCCGACAGGCCACGGCGGCGAGCCACAGGGATGGCGTCGGGGAGCTCGCGGACGCCATCCCCGAATCCTTCGGTTCGTTCGCGGGCTATGCCCTCTGGCACCCAAACGATCTCCCGTTTGCCGGCAACGCCGGTGGCAGCTACTGGGTGCTCGACACCAACCCTGACGGTGCACCCCGCAGAATCGCACGGCACGACGAGCTCGGCACCACAACCTTCCGCCCGCACGAGATGTGGGCTTGACGTGGCGGATCACCCGGTGATTCATCAGCCGAATCAGCCGGGGTGCTGGAACTGGGTAGCTGCGCGGCACGGGCCGTTGCAGCACCGTCCTCGCTGATGGCCTGGGGCAACACGGGGCCGCCCCTGCTGGGGTGAGGCCGGCCGGTTTCTACCTCCGTCATGGCCGCCATCCTCACCACGCGGTCGCCCGTGCGCGGCGGGCGACGGCTCGTGAGGGGTGAAGCAGCGCCCAACCCCAAGACCGGCAAACGCGAGCGCACGGCCCTGTACGGCAAGTGCACCCCGCGTTCCTTCGACACACTCCAGGATGCCAGGACCTGGCGCGCCCAGACGGGGTGCGGCGGCATCGTCGTATCAAATGTCCCGGAACAGACCAGCGAACACGGTGACCTGCCCTGATGAGCTGCTGATGGCAGCTGACCTGCGCGTATGACCTCTCCCCGCCGGGTTGCACGGCCCTGTCGTTCACGCTGGTCGTTCAGGCTGCCGGGACTTGCACAAAGCGCCCCGTTACGTGCAGGTCGGCCTCAATGCGAGCGGCCGTGGCGCGCAGTTCCGGCAGGATGTTCTTGACGCACTCCGCAGCCGAACGGCGGCTGCAGTGCATATTGACGTTGATCGCCGCGACGAGGCAGCCGTTGCGGTCACGTACCGGAACGGCGATCGAGCGAAGGCCTGCTTCCAGTTCTTCGTCGACCAGGGCGTAGCCCTCCTCGCGCACCCGGTCGAGGATCACCGTCAGGTCGGTGGGCCGGGTGACTGTGCGGCGGGTCAGTGCCCCCATCCGCGCCTTGGACAGCCGAGCGGAACGCTCGGCTGCCGGGAGATCGGCCAGCAGGACCCGGCCCGTGGAGGTCGCGTAGGCGGGCACGCGTGAGCCCACGGCGATGTCGACGTCCATGATGCGGCCCGCGGCGACCGAGACCGCGCACTGCACGTCGCTGCCGGTGAGCACGGACAGGGACGTCGAGTCCTGCAGCCGTCGGGTGAGTTCGGCGAGGTGGGGGTGCGCGATACGGGTGAGCGTCGTCTTGGACAGCGGTGGGAAGCCCAGGGCGAGAACCCGTGGAGTGAGCCGGAAGGCCCGGCCACGCCCTCTGACATAGCCGAGATGCTCCAGGGTTATCAGGGCGCGGCGAGCCGTCGCGCGAGGCAGGCCGGTGCGTTGGGCGACCTCGGAGAGTGTCAGCTCCGCACGGCCCTCACCGAATGCGGTGACGACGGTCAGACCGCGGGCCAGGGATGCGATGAACTCCCCGCCCAGTTCTTGTTTGGAGGCGCTCGTCCATGTGGCAAGGCCCGAGGGGGCGCTCGGCGGTTCGGGAGGCGGGGCGTCGGCCAGCTCTCGCTCCATGGTGGCCGACGCGGTACGGAGTCTGGGCAGAAGGCACTCGCGCAACGAGTCCGCACTGTGCCTGCTGGTATGGCTCACGACACTCGCCACACAGGCGATCCGGCCGTCCGGGGCGCGAACCGGAACGGATGCCGCGACGAGACCCGGCTCGATCAACTGGTCGTCCAGTGCCCAGTTCTGCGCCCGCACCTCTTCCACTCTGTGTTCGAAATCCTCGGCGGCGGCGCTGTGCGTTCGAGGGGGGATCGCCGGGAAGCCGAGGAGCCCGGGGTCGGTGATCTGACGTTCTCGCCACCGTGCCCAGTCCTGCGCGCTCCATTCGGTTGCCAGCAGCGGGCCGGGGGCGGTGCGTTCGGCGGGCAGCAGGTCGCCGATGCGGAAGCTCAGTGACAGAACGCGGCGGCGGATCGCCTGATGGATGAAGCGGATGCCGTCACCGTCCGGCACTGCGAGGGACACCGACTCGTCGAGTTCGTCGGCGAGGCCCTCGGCGTGCACGCTCAGCAGGTCGGGGAGGCGCAGAGCGGCCAGGTAGGCGTTGCCCAACTCCATCAGGCGGGGGGCGAGGACGGCGTTGCTGCCGTCCAGGCGCACGTACCCCATGCGCGCGAGTGTTCCGGTGACCCGGTCGATGGTGGAGCGGGCCAGCCCGGTGACACGTCCCAGGTCGCTGAGGCCGACCGTCCCTCCGAGGTCGGTGAGCCCGTGCAGCACGGCGATACCGCGCATGAGGGGGGTCACTGCCTCCTCCGGCGGCGTGAGCGCCGAAACCGGGTCGGCGGACGGCACGGTGTGGGTCGATGTCATGGGCTCTCCGCGGCGGCTGTCTCGTCCCTTGGGTGAATGATGCCTGGCGGGTGCGGGGTTTCGGCACGCCGTTGCGGCAACGGCGAGACCCGGAACGTTGCGGGAGCTCCGGCTGCGGAGACGGGACAGTGATCACGAGGGGCCGACGGCAGGGCCGCGGGGAGCCGACGGGCGGGAGGAAGTCCCAGCGGGCGGCTCCCTGACCCGGTGCCTTCCGTGTGCTCGGTGGTGAGCGCGGCCTTGGAGGTGATGGTGCGGGACTCCGGCCTCCATACCGGGCGGTGTCTAGGACTCCGTGTGCTGCAGGACGAGGCCAGGACTGCTGTCGTCCGGCGGCGCCTCCGTATCGCCGTTGTGGTGTTTGGCCCGTTGGATCTGCTCGTAGACGTGGGCGCGCAGTTCGGCGAAGCGGGTGCTGGAGCGGGTGTGCAGCTGGTCGCGCTCGTCGGGGAGGTCGATGGTGAGGTCCTCCTGGACGATGGTCGGGGACTTGGACAGGATGAGGGTGCGCTGGCCGAGGTAGACCGCCTCGTCGATGTCGTGGGTGACGAACAGGACGGTGACGCCGAGCTCCCGCCACAACCGGCGGATGAGGTCCTCCAGTTCGGCGCGGGTCTGTGCGTCGACGGCCGCGAAGGGCTCGTCCATGAGCAGCACCTTCGGCTCGTACGCGACCGCGCGGGCGATCGCGACGCGCTGCTGCATGCCTCCCGAGAGCTGCCAGGGGTACGCCTCGTGGGCGTCGGCGAGGCCGACGACCTCCAGGGCGTGGTCCACCAACTCCCGCTCGCGCGCCTTGCCGAGCTTCTTGCGGCGCAGGGGCAGGGCGACGTTGTCGCGCACGTTCATCCAGGCGAACAGCGAGCGGCCGTACTCCTGGAAGACGACTGCCATGCCGGGCGGGGGCCCGGCGACCGGACGGCCGTCGAGGCTTACCTCGCCGGCTGTGGGGGTGAGCAGCCCGGCCATGCATTTGAGCAGTGTGGTCTTGCCGCATCCCGACGGGCCCACCATGCATACCAGTTCGCCGGCACCGATATGGAAAGTCAGGTTCCGCAGTGCTTCGACATTGCGGTTTCGTCCGGTGTAGATCTTTTGCAGGTTGCGTACGTCAAGCATCGACGTCTCCTTGTCAGGGGTTGCGCTGGGCGCGGCGCAGGCCGTGGTACCAGGCCAGGAACCGGCTCTCCGCGAATCGGAAGAGCAGCGACATGGCGAATCCGAGCAGACCGAGCAGCAGTACGCCGCTCCACATCTCGGGGATCGCGAACGAGCGCTGGAACTGCACGATGGTGAAGCCGAGCCCGTTGCTCGCGGCGAACATCTCGCTGATGACCATGAGGATGATCCCGATCGACAGGGACTGCCGCATGCCCGTGACGATCTGCGGGCTGGCCGAGCGGAGCACCAGATGCCACAGCCGGGAAGGGCCGGTGATGCCGTAGGACCGGCAGGTGTCACTCAGCACCTCGTCGACGGCGCGGACGCCCTCGACCGTGTTGAGCAGGATCGGCCACATGCAGCCGCTGACGATGACGAGCACCTTCATGGTGTCGCCGATGCCCGCGAACAGCATGATCACCGGGACGAGCACGGGCGGCGGAATGGCCCGGAAGAGTTCCAGGACCGGCTCCAGGACGTCCCGTACGACACGGCTCATACCGACCAGCAGGCCCAGCCCGACGCCGATGACGACGGCGAGGAGGTAGCCCGCGGTGAGCCGGACCAGACTGGGCAGGACGTCGGACACCAGCCGTTCGCCCGCCCAGACCTCCCCGAACTTCTGCAGGATGGTGGACAGCGGCGGGAGGTAGAAGTCGGTGCTGTCGGCGGTGGCGAACCACCACACGGCGAACAGGACCGCGGGCAGACCCGCGATCAGCGAGGCCCGGCGGGCCACGGTGAGGACCGTCGTGTGAGTCATCGGGCTATCCCTCCCTGCGCAGAGACTGGTGCCAGTGCAGCGCCCGCCGCTCGACCGCCCGCGCCACCAGGTTGACGGCGACCCCGAGCAGCCCGGTGACCAGCACCAGCGCGTAGACCCGCGGCACGGCACCGGAGGTCTGCGCGACGGCGATCTCGTGGCCCAGACCGGGCGAGCCGATGACGAGTTCCGCGGTGATCGCGAGGACCAGGGCCACGGTGGACGCCAGCCGGACACCGGTCATGACGTACGGCAGCGCGGTGGGCCACAGGACGTACCGCACCCGCCCCCACCTGCCCAGTTGGTAGCTGCGGGCGGTGTCGTCCGCGACCGGGTCGACGTCCTGCGTACCGGCCAGCACCTGGACGAGCACCTGCCAGAACGAGGCGTACACCACCAGGAGCAGCGTCGATCGCAGTTCGGTGCCGTAGAGCAGTACCGCCACCGGGATCAGGGCCACGGACGGGATCGGCCGCAGGAACTCGATGGTGGAGGCGGTGACCGCACGCAGCACGGGAACGGAGCCGATGACGATTCCGGCCGCCACCCCCGCCACGACGGCGATGGCGAGGCCCAGACTCCAACCGGTGAGGGTGTCACCGAGCGAGGTCCAGAACGTGTCCTCGGCCAGCAGGTGCCACAAGGCCCTGGCCATCTCCGAAGCGGGCGGGAGGTAGTCGGCGGAGACCAGTCCGGTGTGCGGCAGCACTTCCAGTACCACCACCAGACCGGCCAGTCCGGCCAGCCCGCGCAGCGGAGCGGTGGCGCCGCCCAGGCCGCGCGGGGCGCGGGCACCGCCGGGACCGGTGTCGGTCCCGGCGGGCGCCGTCTTCACAGAGGCGATTCCCGACGGTGTCATGAGAACAGCGCGTCCAGGTCCGGCTTCTTGTCGCCGAAGATGCCGTCCTCCTCGCCGAGCGCGGCCAGCTTCTGCAGGGAGGCCATGTCGACGGCTGCCGGCCAGCTGGGCAGCGTCAGCTTCTTCAGCACCTCACCGTCGATCTTGGTGTAGGTGGTGAGGATCTGGCGTGCCTCGTCAGGATGCTCGGAGGCGTACTTCAGCGACTCGGTCATCGCTTCGGTGAACTTGTTCACCAGGTCCGGGTTCTCCTTCGTCAGCTTCGTGGCGGCGAAGTAGGTCGCGGCGGTGAGCTTCGGGTCGGTCTCGGCGAACGGAGAGGCCACCACACGGGCGCCCTGGCCCTTGGCGATGGTCAGCGCGGGCTCACCCATCCAGGCGGCGTCCACTTGCCCGCCGTCGAGTGCGGCGGGCATCTGGTCGAAGGGCATCTCCAGGAACTTGACCTTGGAGGGATCGCCGCCGGCCTTGCGTACCGACTCACGGACCGTGGTGTCCCCGATGTTCTGCAGGGTGTTCACCGCCACCGTCTTGCCCGCGAGGTCCTTGGCCGACTTGATCGGGCTGTCCTTCTTGACGGCGACGCCGGTGACGTCGGCACCGACCTTGCCGTTGGTGGCCACCCCGTTGACCACGGACTTGATCGGCACACCCTTCGTCTCGGCGATCATCAGTGAAGTGACGTTGCTGAAGCCGAACTGGAACTGACCGCTCACGACGCCGGGGACGATCGCGGCGCCGCCCTGGGCGAGTTCCATCTTCAGATCGATTCCACGCTCGGCGAAGAATCCCTTTTTCTGCCCCAGATACAGCGGTGCCACATCGACGATGGGGATGATCCCCACCGTGACCTTCGTGGTCTTGCTCCCACCCGAGGCCGACGAACCGCCGCTCCCGGGCGAAGAGGATCCACATCCGGCAGCGGTCGCGACCGTCACCACCGCCGCAACAAGCCCAAGAATGCGCCTTCGCATAAGGGCCCCTCCTGACGAGACATGTGCGTCACGCGCACAAAATTTCATGTGCCGAACAAGCAAGCCGGACGCTATGTCTCTGTCCTTGGCGGGGTCAATAGGTGGCGCGCAGCCAGTTTCCGCAGCCGCGATCCCGTCTCTCCTCCTCGGCCGGGACCAGTGACCGTCCGCGCCGGAAGGCCTGCCGGTGTGACGAATCGTCAAGACGCGGCCTGCGCTCGGGTCGATCTCAGTGACGGTCCCGACCGGCTCGAACGATCTCGGCCGAGGGGCCGGAACCCCGGAAATCTCCGCTCACGGCCGTCTCCTCGGACGACCGCCGCCGACAATTCCGTGGTGTACGGATGCGCCGCGCCGCCGACGGCCACACCCTGCTCCCGCTCAGCGTCATCAACCGCGACCAGGGGGCCTCGTGACCAGTCCACGAACTCCCGGCCAGGTGCTGCGAGAGTCCCGCCGCAAGGCCAGCCGCGACAAACGGGCTCGGGTGCTTCACACCCTCGATGGCCTCCTCGCCCGCGGCGAGCCGGTCACCTTCACCGCGGTCGCCAAGGCCGCCGGCGTCTCGAACTGGCTCGTCTACGCCCCCGGCGTCCGCGAGCACATTGAAGCCGCCCGCACCCAACAGGCCCGCACCGCAACAAGAGGCGAGGAACCCCAGGCGGCGGGCGGCGCCATGAGTACGCGGACCGACCTGGAAGTTCTACGCGCCGACAACCAACGACTCCGCGGCCAAGTCTGCGACCTCAAGGAGGCGCTGCAACGCCGGCTCGGCCGACAACTCGACCAGCTACAAGCCACCGACCTCACAAAACGAATCGGTGAACTGACCGCCCAGAACCAGGAACTGAACAGCCAGCTCACCTGCCTCCAACACGAAAAGCAAGAACTCGAACGAAGACTCGCCGAAACCAACGACGAACTCGTCGCCGCCAGGGCAAGCCTTCGGCGCATGATCCGAACCGAAAACACCTAGGACCTGTTCGACCTCTCGGACGAGGCCCGCGCCGCCATGGCGACGTATGTCTCCGACCTCCAGAACTGGATGGCGGGCATCCTGAACAGGCACCGCGAGGTCGACCGCTACAAGGCCGACCACCTGGCCCGCCGAGCCCACGGCTTCCTGCCGGACCGGGCGCCCGCGATCCCGGTCGGCCGCTGACTCAGGGGCTGACGTCCCGCACTCGCTCGGCGGTCTCCTCGGCGAGTTCCCGGACCCACTTCGCGGGGAACTCCGAGAGCTCGCCGAGTATCGCGTCGGCGGCGGCGAGCAGGGCGCGGGCCTCCTCGGCGAGGCCCGCGTCGGTGTGGCTCGCGTCGGCGAGGGCCCGGGCCAGGGCGTAGTGCTCCTCGGCGATGAAACGGCCGAAGTTCACACGGGTCCAGTGCCGCAGGGAGTCGTCGCCCGGGTCGGCCAGGAGCCCGCGTATCGCGGCCAAGGTGCTGATCGCTTGCGGGAGTTGCCCGCACAGGCGCTCCAGTCGCGCCTGGTCCCGCCGCTCCGAGACGCGGTCCCACGCCGTTTCCTGGAGGGCGGCACACAGGCGCTGGGCCCGCAGGGCCTGGGGAAGGTCGCCCGCCCGCTCCAGCTCGCGGGCGAGCCAGCTGAGCTGTGACGTCTCCAGCTGCGACGGATCACCGGGGCGCCGCTGCGTGCTCTGGTCCAGGAAGATCTCGTCGAGCGCGCGGATCAGCGCCACCCGGGCCAGTTCGGTCATCCCCTGGTCCAGGGCGAGTTCGGTCCAGGTGGCGAGCGGCTCGTCCGCCGGATCCGTGCAGAACATCGCGTCGTCCAGCTCCTCGGCCCAGCTCACCAGCTCGGCGGCGCCGGCGCCCGGTCCGGGCATCTCGCTGAGGCCGCAATGGGTGTCGAAGTCCGTCTTCCGGACCTCCTCCAGCAGCGCGAGATCGGTGACGTCCCCGTGCCGCCCCACGAGGACGGCGGCGAGCCGGAGTTCGTCCGTCATCGACGACTCCCTCTCCCGCCGCAGCAGATGCCTCAGCAGCTCCAGGTCCCCGTCGGCACGGTCGAACTGCACGGCCCGCAGGGCGAGCCGGCGTCGTACGGGGTCGTCGGCCACCGCATCCCAGGCCGCGCGGTCATCCGCCCGCAACCGGGCGAGATCCTCGCGTCCTCGGGCGAGCACCGGCTCCCACAGCGGCGGACGCGGGTGCTCGTCCAGCAGCCGGTGGGCGAAGCCCTCCTCCTCGGTGAGCAGCAGGAAGTCGGGCTCGGTGCGCAGGAGCGCGGCGTGCAGCCGGGTGACCAACTCCACCGGGGAGCGCTCGGTAAGGCCCAGGGCGGCGCGGAGTTCGGCCCGGGCCTCGTCGAGGTCGTGGTACTCGCGGAGTTCCGCCTCCTGCTCCGCGAACCGGGCGAGAATCGCATGCTCCCCGTCGGCCGGCGAGAGATCCACGAAGTCCAACCAGCCGGGCAGACCGATCACTGTCTCCAGCGCCTCGTCGACACTCGAGCCGATGATCCCGGCCCCGCCCTCCGAGTCGGCGTACAGCATCGAGCCGTCCGCGCACACGAAGTACGTACCGCCCGCGCCGGTGCCCGCGACGGCCTCCAGCGGTCCGCCGGAGGCGAGGCGGACCGGCTCGACATGGCCGCGGGCGGCGCGGCTCACGTCGAAGTCGAAGGGGGACGCGGCCAGTTCGACCAGGGGCGGGTCTTGGCGCAGGATGCGCAGAGCGTGCTCGGTCATGTCACAGAACGTAACAGCCCCCACTGACAACGCCCCCGGACCCCTCGGCTCAGGCGGCTGACGTGCGTGTTCGACGGCGGCTCGGGCCCACGCCGTGACCATCGGGTGCGGGCGTGGGCCGTCGCCGGAGAGTTCCGGCTGGAAGAGGGAGGCCAGGAAGAAGGGGGGGCCGGGGAGTTCGGCCATGGGCACTCCGCCCTCCTCGTCGCGGCCGGAGAGGCGCAGGCCGTGCGCGGTCAGGGTGTCCAGGCGCCGGGACGGGCCGTACGCGCAGAAGTAGCGCTCGACGGTCCGCTCCGCGCCGATCACGGCGTGCGCGAGCGAGCCCGGCTCGCACGACTGAAGTCCTGGCGGATCTTCCGCAGGTCCCGGTGCAGTCCGAATCGAATGTCGTCAATCTGCGCGGCCGTGCTCACTCTGGAGCGGCAGCGCTGAAAGAGCTCCCTCACGAAATCGCACTGGAGTACTGGCACCGTGATCACGAACGTGCACAGTGTCGGCGGCCATGCCGTCGGCCTGCCGGTGTGGCGGTGGGAGTTCAGCCGACCTCGTTGCGGACGGCGGTGTCGAGGTCGGTGGCGGTCAGGCCGAAGGTCTCGGCGGTCTCCGTCGCGTCCATGTGGAACGGCGCGTACCACTGGTAGTCCATCTCGGCCATCTCGCGGGCGATCGGCACGATCAGCCCGGCCGTACGCGTCACGGAGCGCGGTATCTGGATCAGTTTGACCGGTGGCCGGCCTGCCGCGACGGCGTAGCGCCGCGCCAGCTCGCGAATGGTGACGGCCGGCGCGGACGGCACGTGCCAGGGTCGGCCCCACGCGCGTTCTTCCGAGGCCAGCGTGATGAGGGCCTGTGCCATGTCGCCGTTGAAGGTGAAGGTGTGCGGCATGTCCAGGTGGCCGGTGATCCAGGCCGCTTTTCCCTTCTGCAGGGCCGACTTGATGAGCAGGGAGTAGATGCCGTTGGCGTCCTTGCCGATGTAGTCGGAGCCGCGGACCTCGACGGTGCGGATGCTCGCGGCGAGGGCCTGTTCCCACATGCGTCTGCGCAGGCGGCCCTTGTGCCCGGTGGCGGCCATGGGGGTGTGTTCGTTCATCCGGCCGCCGGGCTGCGGACCGTAGGCGTAAAGGCTGCCGGTCAGCGCGAGGACGGCGTCGTTCGCCTTGGCGGCGGTGATGGCCGCCGTCTGCAGGGGCGGCAACAGGCGCTCCCACACCGTGTACGAGGGTGGATTGGCGCAGTGGTAGATCACTTCCGCGCCGCGGGACAGCTCGGTCAGGCGGGACGGGTCGGACGCGTCCGCGGCGACCCGGTCGACCAGCGGGTGCTCGGGGCCGGAGCCGCTGCGGGTGACGATCCGGACGCTCTCGCCGCGCTCGGCGAGCAGACGGGCGACGTTGGTACCGATGGAACCGGCACCGATGATGACGCGCTTGGCCATGACGGTTTCTCCTTCTCCGGGTATCGGTCAGTCGTCCACGCCGGAGCCGGTATAGGTGGGCACCTCGGCGAGCAGGCCGGCGATCTGCGGGTTGAGCTCGTTGCGGCGCCGGTGCAGTTCCTGGATCTTGGCGTTCAGGTCAGGGTCGTCGTCGTCACTGACGTCGAAGATCTCCAGCCGTTCGACCAGGTGCAGTCCGAGGTGGTCGGTCTGGTAGGTGGTCGGGTGCGTCAGGTAGGCGAAGAGCCCGTCGAGATGTTCGACGACGAACACCGCGCCGTACGTGTAGTCGCCGCCGTGGTCGCGGCCGACGACGAAGGACTTGATGGCGGGGCTCGACCGGCCCTGATTGCGCCAGCTCTCCAGCACCCCTTCGATCTGCTCAGGCGTCGCAGTGGCCTTCATCGTGACTCTGTTGATGTGGCAAATCATGACTTACTACCCGTTCCTAACGTCGTTAGATTTCCTAACGACGTTAACCATGGCGCGCGCCGCCGACGCCGTCAAGGCGGTGACTAGTGTTCGAGGACACCATCGAAGCGAAGTGACGGACCATGTCGACCAGCACGAGACGGGCCCGCGAACGGGCGAACACCCGGGAGCGGATCATCGAGGCCGCGCTGCACGTTCTCGAGACCGAGGGCGTCGCGGCCCTGACGATCCGGCGCATCGCCACCGACGTCGAATACTCCGCGCCCGTCGTCTACCAGCACTTCGCCAACAAGGACGCGCTCGTACTGGAGCTGGTCGCGCACGGTCACCGCCTGATGCTGAGCGAGTTCCGCCAAGCCGCGCAGGAGCCCGATACGGACCGGCGCATGACGCGCATTGCGTCGCAGTACGTCCGGTTCGCCGGCGAGCACCCCCACCTCTTCCAGGTCATGAACGACCCGATGGTCGACGCGGACGAACGCCGACGCGTCGCGGAACCGGTCATCGACGTCCTCAAGGAGCTGCTCACCTCCTGGTCGGCCGCACGCGACGTGGTCCTGGCCGATTTCGACCAGGCCTGCGAGATCCTCTGGGGCACGCTGTACGGCATCGCGTCGCTCAGTCACCTCGGCAGCGTCGGCAACGATCGCGCCCGCTACCTCGCCGAACAGGCGCTTCGCACGATCCTCCTCGGTTGGCGAACCGAGACGCCGGCGAACGGTCGACCGGCGAGCAGCTAGGTCCTCTGACCGCTGTGGTTCGCCGGGTTCAGAGGGGGGACCGGAGTGTTCGTCGAGATCGTCTTCGTGGGGCTGCCGATCGATCGTGCTATGCACGGCACGGGCACATCATCAACTGGGAAGGGTTCTGCGCTCATCTGACCGAGACCTGTACTCCCGGCGGCCCCAACGTGATCACGGATGTGGCCACCACCGCGGCCACCACCCACGACAGCCAGGTCCTGCCGAGGACGGGTGGACAAGCACGCGAAGCTCCTGGGCGGACACGGGTGATCTTGGTCGAGAACCCGTCTACCAGGAGCTTCGTCGTTGCGCAGGACAGTCCAACTCGCGGTCAGGCCGATCAGATGTCCCGGAAGATCTCGATCTGCGCCCCCACCGAGTTCAACCGCTCGGCCAGATCCTCGTAACCCCGGTTGATGACATACACGTTGCGCAGCACCGACGTCCCGTCGGCCGCCATCATCGCCAGCAGCACGACCACCGCGGGGCGCAGTGCCGGTGGGCACATCATCTCGGCGGCGCGCCAGCGGGTCGGGCCTTCGACCAACACCCGGTGCGGGTCGAGGAGTTGGAGGCGGCCGCCCAGGCGGTTCAGGTCGGTCAGATAGATCGCGCGGTTGTCGTAGACCCAGTCGTGGATGAGGGTCTTGCCCTGCGCGACCGCCGCGATCGCCGCGAAGAACGGGACGTTGTCGATGTTCAGGCCGGGGAACGGCATCGGGTGGATCTTGTCGATCGGCGCCTCCAGCTTGGAGGGGCGGACGGTGAGGTCGACCAGGCGGGTGCGGCCGTTGTCGGCGAAGTACTCCGGCGTACGGTCGTGGTCGAGGCCCATCTCCTCCAGGACCGCGAGCTCGATCTCCAGGAACTCGATCGGCACCCGGCGCACCGTCAGCTCCGACTCCGTCACCACGGCCGCGGCCAGCAGGCTCATCGCCTCGACCGGGTCCTCGGAGGGGGAGTAGTCGACGTCCACGTCGATGTGCGGCACGCCGTGCACGGTGAGGGTGGTGGTGCCGATGCCCTCGACCTTGACGCCCAGGGCCTCCAGGAAGAAACAGAGGTCCTGGACCATGTAGTTGGAGGAGGCGTTGCGGATGACCGTGACGCCGTCGTGGCGGGCGGCCGCGAGCAGCGCGTTCTCCGTCACGGTGTCGCCGCGCTCGGTCAGCACGATCGGCCGGTCGGGGCGGACCGCCCGGTCCACCCGGGCGTGGTACTGGCCCTCGGTCGCCGCCACGTCCAGACCGAAGCGGCGCAGCGCGATCATGTGCGGCTCGATGGTCCGGGTGCCGAGGTCGCAGCCGCCGGCGTACGGCAGCTTGAAACCGTCCATGCGGTGCAGCAGCGGACCGAGGAACATGATGATCGAGCGCGTGCGTACGGCGGCCTCGGCGTCGATGGCGTCCATGTCCAGCGCGGTCGGCGGGACCAGTTCCAGGTCGACGCCGTCGTTGATCCAGCGGGTGCGGACGCCGATCGAACTCAGTACCTCCAGAAGGCGGTAGACCTCCTCGATGCGGGCGACCCGGCGCAGCACCGTGCGCCCCTTGTTGAGCAGCGAGGCGCACAGCAGGGCCACGCACGCGTTCTTGCTCGTCTTGACGTCGATCGCGCCGGACAGCCGCCGACCGCCGACCACCCGCAGATGCATCGGGCCCGCGTAGCCCAGAGAGACGATTTCGCTGTCCAGCGCTTCACCGATACGGGCGATCATCTCAAGGCTGATGTTCTGGTTGCCGCGCTCGATGCGATTGACGGCGCTCTGACTGGTGCCGAGTGCCTCGGCAAGCTGCGACTGTGTCCAGCCCCGGTGCTGCCGGGCGTCACGGATGAGCTTGCCGATGCGTACGAGGTAGTCGTCTGTCATGGGGGTGAGGCTATCTCAGATATGAGATGGCGCATTCCGAGAGGTCCGTTCGGGTGAGGGGCCCGGCCGGACCTGAGGGAACGTCAGTGGCGCTTGGTGTTACGGGTTCGCCGCCATCCGAAAGGTCCGGGCAAATCTACCGAAGTCGTGCGACGTCCCGTACTGCTGTGGGTGTGCCTCGGCCCGTGGCTGCCGCCGCCGGTCGTGATGGACCAGGACCGCCGGTTGATGTTCAGCCGCACCCCCGGAAGGATCCGGAAACTCTTGCGGAACGTGAGCGGCATGGTGGCCTCCCGTCTAGGGTCGGTCAGATGCTTTCGACCCCGTTCGAATACCCCGGCACGGCGAAGTGATGGGTGCGGGCTTCGTCCGGTCCCGCCGCCGCAGGCGGATTGACGACCCGTCACCCGCTGGTGCGCGGCTTGCGCCAGAGCATGATCTGGGTCGGCGGAAGGTGCTCCGCGAAGCGGCCTTCGGGTGACGCCTGCCGCAGTACCGCACGCAGGTCCCGCTCGAACTCCGCCAGCCTGTCGCCGAAGAGGTGGGGCGCGGAGTCGGACCGGGAGAACGCCCAGGCCACGAGGTCGTCCTCGGTCCGCTCGACCACCTGCCCGGCCGGTACGACATGGTCTTCGAAGTCCGTGAACCCGGCCCGTTCCAGGACGAGGTCCTCCCGGCCCGGCGTGCCGTTGACGAGTACGCCCTGTCCCGCGCGCCGCACCGGGCCCAGGTACCGGCGCACCAACTCGCCGATCTCCGCGTACGGGGAAGCGGGCAGCGGCAGGGATGTCGTAGCGGCCGGAGCGTCCTTGTGATCGCTGATGTGGGCGAACACGCCTCCCGGCTCCAGCATCTCCAGCACGGCGGCGGCGACCCGGTCGCGGTCCGTCCAGTGGAAGGACTGGGCGAACACCACGACCCGGAACTCACCGAGACCGGCCGGCAGGTCCTCGGCGCGGCCCGCCACCCAGCGCGCGTTGGTCACGCCGCGGCGCGCGGCCTGTCGCTCGGCCTCGGCCAGCATGTCCTCGTCCGGGTCGAGGCCGACGGCCTCGGCGAAGTACCGGGCCAGGGGGAGCAGCACGATTCCGGGCCCGCAGCCGACATCGAGAAGCCGGCCCCGGCCGTCCAGGGTGAGGACTGTCGCCAGCATCTCGGCGAGGCCGGGGGCGTACGGCAGTCGGCCGCGTTCGTAGTGGGCCGCGCTTCCCTGGAAGAGGGTCCTGTCCCACTGCCATCCGTCAGGCATGTGAGTCAGGACATCACAGCGGGGCAGGGCATGACCATCCCCGCCTCATGTACTAGAGTTATCTCGACATCGAGATATCTGCCGAGGCGTACCGCAGCAGCACGCTTCCGCCGGACCTCGCAGTAAGGCATACCTAACTTAGCCTTACCTTAGCGGATCGGCCAAGACGGCGTGGCGGCAGGATGCGGTGGTAAGCGCACAGAAATGAAGGAGACTGTCGTGTCGGCGAACAGCTTCGACGCCCGCGCCACGCTGAGCGTGGGCGACGAGTCGTACGAGATCTTCCGGCTGGACAAGGTGGAGGGCTCGGCCCGCCTGCCGTACAGCCTCAAGGTTCTGCTGGAGAACCTGCTCCGTACCGAGGACGGCGCGAACATCACCGCCGACCACATCCGCGCCCTCGGCAGCTGGGACTCCCAGGCCCAGCCGTCGCAGGAGATCCAGTTCACGCCGGCCCGCGTGATCATGCAGGACTTCACCGGCGTGCCGTGTGTCGTCGACCTCGCCACCATGCGTGAGGCCGTGAAGGAGCTCGGCGGCGACCCCGCGAAGGTCAACCCGCTCTCCCCGGCCGAGCTGGTCATCGACCACTCCGTCATCGCCGACAAGTTCGGCACCAACGAGGCCTTCGCGCAGAACGTCGAGCTGGAGTACGGCCGCAACCGCGAGCGCTACCAGTTCCTGCGCTGGGGCCAGACCGCCTTCGACGACTTCAAGGTCGTCCCGCCGGGCACCGGCATCGTCCACCAGGTGAACATCGAGCACCTGGCGCGTACGGTCATGGTCCGCAACGGCCAGGCGTACCCCGACACCCTGGTCGGCACCGACTCGCACACCACCATGGTCAACGGCCTCGGCGTGCTGGGCTGGGGCGTCGGCGGCATCGAGGCCGAGGCAGCGATGCTCGGCCAGCCGGTCTCGATGCTCATCCCGCGCGTCGTCGGCTTCAAGCTGACCGGTGAGCTCAAGCCCGGCACCACCGCCACCGACCTGGTGCTCACGATCACCGAGATGCTGCGCAAGCACGGCGTCGTCGGCAAGTTCGTCGAGTTCTACGGTGAGGGCGTCGCCGCCACCTCCCTCGCGAACCGCGCCACCATCGGCAACATGTCGCCGGAGTTCGGCTCGACCGCCGCGATCTTCCCGATCGACGACGAGACCATCAAGTACCTCAAGCTCACCGGCCGCTCCGAGCAGCAGCTCGCGCTCGTCGAGGCGTACGCCAAGGAGCAGGGCCTCTGGCTGGACCCGAAGGCCGAGCCGGACTTCTCCGAGAAGCTGGAGCTCGACCTCTCCACGGTCGTCCCCTCCATCGCCGGCCCGAAGCGCCCGCAGGACCGCATCGTCCTGGCGAACGCCGCCGAGCAGTTCAAGACGGACGTACGCAACTACGTCGACTCCGTGGACGAGGCCGGCCAGGAGTCCTTCCCGGCCTCCGACTCCCCGGCCGTCGCCCCGAACGGCGCCCCGTCCAACCCGGTCACCGTGACCGCCCCCGACGGCTCGACGTACGAGATCGACCACGGCGCGGTGACGGTCGCGGCCATCACCTCCTGCACCAACACCTCGAACCCGTACGTCATGGTCGCCGCCGCGCTCGTCGCGAAGAAGGCCGTGGAGAAGGGCCTGACCCGCAAGCCCTGGGTCAAGACCACCCTCGCCCCGGGTTCCAAGGTCGTCACCGACTACTTCGACAAGGCGGGGCTCACTCCCTACCTCGACAAGGTCGGCTTCAACCTGGTCGGTTACGGCTGCACCACCTGCATCGGCAACTCCGGCCCGCTGCCGGAGGAGGTCTCCAAGGCCGTCAACGACCACGACCTCGCGGTGACTTCGGTCCTCTCCGGCAACCGGAACTTCGAGGGCCGTATCAACCCCGACGTCAAGATGAACTACCTGGCCTCCCCGCCGCTGGTCGTCGCGTACGCCCTCGCGGGCTCCATGAAGGTGGACATCACCAAGGACGCGCTCGGTGTCGACCAGGACGGCAACCCGGTCTTCCTCAAGGACATCTGGCCCTCCGAGGCAGAGGTCAACGACGTCGTGGCGAACGCCATCGGCGAGGACATGTTCAACAAGTCCTACTCCGACGTCTTCGCCGGTGACGCCCAGTGGCAGGCGCTGCCGATCCCGACCGGCAACACCTTCGAGTGGGACGCCGAGTCGACCTACGTCCGCAAGCCCCCGTACTTCGAGGGCATGACGATGGAGACCACCCCGGTCTCCGACATCACGGGCGCCCGGGTCCTCGCCAAGCTGGGCGACTCGGTGACCACGGACCACATCTCGCCCGCCGGCGCCATCAAGGCCGACACCCCGGCCGGCAAGTACCTCACCGAGCACGGTGTGGAGCGTCGTGACTTCAACTCCTACGGCTCGCGCCGAGGCAACCACGAGGTCATGATCCGCGGCACCTTCGCCAACATCCGCCTGCGCAACCAGATCGCGCCGGGCACCGAGGGCGGCTACACCCGCGACTTCACGCAGGACGGCGGTCCGGTGTCGTTCATCTACGACGCCTCCCGCAACTACATCGAGCAGGGCACCCCGCTGGCCATCCTGGCCGGCAAGGAGTACGGCTCCGGCTCGTCCCGCGACTGGGCCGCCAAGGGCACCGCGCTCCTCGGCGTCAAGGCCGTCATCGCCGAGTCGTACGAGCGCATCCACCGCTCGAACCTCATCGGCATGGGAGTCCTGCCCCTCCAGTTCCCCGAGGGCCAGTCCGCCGCGACCCTCGGTCTGACCGGCGAGGAGACCTTCTCCTTCACCGGTGTCGAGGAGCTCAACAACGGCACCACGCCGCGCACGGTCAAGGTCACCACCGACACGGGCGTCGAGTTCGACGCGGTCGTCCGCATCGACACCCCCGGTGAGGCCGACTACTACCGCAACGGCGGCATCATGCAGTACGTGCTGCGCAGCCTGATCCGCAAGTAAGGTTCCAGGCAGGCAGGTTGAGGGCCGCATCCCCGGGCACCGGGGACGCGGCCCTTCGCCGTGCGGGCTCACACCCAGCCGCGCTGGGCCGCCCGCACCCCCAGCTGGAACCTGCTGGCCGCCCCCAGCCGCTCCTGCAGCTCGCTGACCCGCCTGCGCAGGGTCCGCAGACTCACCCCCAGATGACGGGCCACCGCCTCGTCCTTCATCCCGGCCGTCAGCAGCCGGACCAACATCAGTTCCCCCTCGGACAGTTCGCTGTCCTGTACGGGCATGCCGAGCGGTGTCGCCTGCTGCCAGGCCAGGTCGAAGAGCTGCTGCAGCGCCTCGGTCACCGCGGAGTGCCGTACCACCACACAGCAGTACCCGCCCGCCGCGGACGCGGTCAGCGGAAGCAGTGCCCGGGATCCGTCGACCACCAGCAACTTGGCCGGCACCGAGGGCAACACCCGGGCCCGCTCACCGAGTTCACCCATCCGCAGCGCCTGGGCCAGCACCTTCGGATCCTCCAGTGCGGTCGCCGCGTAGATGCCCCGGGAGACGACTCCGCGGCGGAGCAGATCCGCCTGGAGATCCTGCTGCGGCGCGGGCGGGGCGAGGTACGGGGGAGTGTCGAAGAGGCACACCTCGCGCTCGGCACGCGCGTACAGCTCCTCCAGCCGGGCCGCGATGGCTCCTTCGCCGGACACCACTTCCAGCAGCCGGGCCGGCTCTTCGCGCAGGAGTCCGGCCTCGTACGCGGTCGCCATCTCCTCCGCGGTGGCGGCGAGCATTTCCGACTCCGTCTCGCGCCGGCGGATCAGCGCCCGTATCGCCACCCGTGGGTCGACCGCCCGCATTCCGCCCATGGAGTCCGGCGGTTGCAACAGCCCGAGCGCGAGTAACCGGTTGCATGCCTCGCGTACCTGGGCCGCGGAGTCGGCGCCGGTCAGCAGCGCCCAGCCGGCTGCTCCGGCATCGGGCTGATGGAGGATCGCCTGGTAGACCAGCTCCTCGAACGCGGAGACCCCCACCGCGGCCCAGGGGCCCGCGGCAGGGGTCTGACTTGCCGTGTCGTATGCCGTGTTCACCATGTTCCGGCACGGTAGAGGATCTGTGTTAAACCTGAGGATCAGTCGGCCGGGTGCCTACTTCAGGCCGAACGCCCGCAGCACGGTCTGGTCGATCCCGTTGCCGTCCTGGTCGGTGGCCCGCACGCGCAGCGACACGGACTCGGCGCCCTTGGCGGCCTTGAACCGTGCCTTGCCGTTCTTGACCTTCACCTCCTTCCAGGAGGCGCCCTCGTCATAAGAGACCCAGGCCTTCAGGCTGCTCGCCCTGATGCCTCCCGACTGGTTCGCGAGCGGCAGACCGACCTCCAACTCCCGCCCCCTCTCAGCCCGGTTGAGGAGATCGAGGCCCCTCGGAGCGATGCCGACGGTGAGTATCGGCAGCGCCGTCCCGGTGTCGGTGTGCGCCGAGGTGAAGGTCCACTCGGTGTGCGTGCTCGTGGAGTACTTCGCCCAGGCGGCCTGGCGCCGCACGTCCAGATCGAAGCGGTACGAGGCCTTGTCCGCCGCCACGTCGAAGGTGCCGTACCCGCCGAGCGTCGAGTCACCGACCAGCTCTCCGTCCGCGTAGAGCTTGCCCTGCGCGGTGGTGTCGGAGCCGTCGATGTACCCGTAGTGACCCGGTGTGGAGTCGCTCAACTCCGCTATGGAGAGGGTGAGTGTGTCGCCGGTGCGTTCGGAGAGGCCGTACTCCTCGCTGGTGCCGGGGCGGACGACCTGGCGCAGCCAGTTCTCGGTGGGCTCCGTCGCCGCCTCGGTGAAGGTGCGCAGCGGGCTCCACTGGCCCCTGAACGTGTTCCAGTTCGGATAGACGACGTGCCAGGTACGGGTGTCGGGGTCGACGTAGTAGTACTCGTCGCGTTCCGTGCCCAGCGGCAGGTGCACGCTGTTCTCGATGCCGAAGAGCTGCCAGGGCCGGAAGGTGTACAAGGCGTCCGCGCCGATCTCGCCGGCCGTGGCTCCGTGGTAACGGGCCTTCTTCTTCACCGTGTTGGAACTGTCCAGGCGGTAGGTCTGGTCCGCGGAGATGGAACCGCTCTGCGCGGCGAGCAGGTTGTAGACGTACGGGCTGACCGGCGTGCCGCTCAGCTTCAGAGTGACCTTCTTGCCGGTCTTCAGCAGGTCGGTGAGCGCGGCGCCCTCCTCGCCAGTGGCGATCATCAGCGGGACGGTGGTCGCGCGGTCCACGGCCTCGATCCAGAAGCCGGGGGTCTTGCGGTACACGATGAGGTAACCCGCCCCGGCCTTGGTCGCGTTGTCCAGAGCGCTCTGCGCACGCTCCGTCGCGCCGACCCCGACCACCGCCACCTTGCCCTTGACGTCGACCCCCGCGAAGTCGGCCTCGGTACCGCCGCCCGCGTCCACCGCCTGGACCTTGCGGTCACCGCTGATCTTCAGCGGGAAGTCCTCGTACGTCTGGGAGTAGTAGAGCGAGGACAGGGAGGTCTTCTCCGGGCTCGTGACGCTCGCCGTCAACTCCTTCGCGTAGAGCCGGAACTTGGCCGAGAACTCCAGGGTGCCCTCGGTGACCTGCTCGGTCGGGGTCACATAGACGTGCTTGGTCCAGAAGCCCTGGCTGTAGGTGAGCCCCCAGGCGTTGGTCGGCCCCTCGCGGTGCCAGTTGGTGCTGAAGCCCTTGAACTCGGAGGCCTGCTTCGTCTTCGGCTTGATCTCCACCGCCTTGCGGGCGTCGAGGACGACCTCGGTGTCCGCATCGACCTTGATCTCGGGGTTGCCGACGACCGAGGTGCCGACGGCCATACCGCCCGCGTCACGGTCCGGGATCCAGGCCGCCATGGAGTAGGTGCCGGCCGGCACCTGCCAGGTCCAGCCGGAGCCGATGAAGCCGTACGCGTCGGGGATGGCGCCGTTCAGTTCCATGAGCGTGTAGAGCGACGCCGCGGTGGACGGCTTGCCGTCGCGGCCCAGGAGGGAGATCTTGAGGTCGTACGTCTTCGGAGCCTTCTCGAAGCCGACGCCCGTGGTGATCTGGACGCCGTCGGCGGTCGCCGTGATGTGCCCCGAGTACCGGCCCTCGTCCTCCTGCGCCGGATCGACGCCGACCGGGACCGAGGCGGTGCCGCCCGCGGGCACGGTCACCGTGTCGGCGCCCAGCGTGACGTCGGCGAGCGACGAGGAGAGCTTCAACTCCACCGCTGTGTCAGTGGTGTTGGTGTACGTGATGTCCTTGGTGACGACCTGCGAGTCACCGTCCTCGAACTTGCCGAAGCTCAGCGTCGGGGTCGCGAAGACGTTCTGCTTGACGGCCCGCACGGCGTCGACCCGGCCGTCGCCCTGCTCGAACACCGAGTTGCCGGCACTCGTCTTGGCCGTGCTGGCCAGGGCTTCCTTGATCTGCTGACCCGTCCAGTCCGGATGCGCCTGCGCGACCAGCGCCGCGGCGCCCGCGACATGCGGAGTCGCCATCGACGTACCGTTCGCCGTCGTGTAGTTGTCGTCGACCGGCGTCCCCATGGTGGTGCCGGCGGCACGCGCCGCGGTGATGCTCACGCCCGGCGCGGTGATCTCCGGCTTGACCGCGAAGTCACCGGGGCGCGGGCCGCGGCTTGAGAACGAGGCCAGCTTGTCGGACTTGTCGACCGCGCCCACGGTGAGCGCGGAGTCGGCGATGCCCGGCGTGCCCACGGTCTGCTCGCCCGGGCCCGCGTTGCCCGACGCGATGACGAAGAGGCTGCCGGTGGACGCGGACAGCTCGTCGACGGTCTCACTGAGGACGTCGGAGGCGCCGTACGCCGTACCGCCCAGCGACATCGAGACGATCTTCGCCCCGGAGTTCGCGGCCCATTCCATGCCCGCGATGATCCACGACGACTGGCCGCTGCCCGCGTTGTTCAGCACCTTGCCGACCAGCAGCTCCGCGCCCGGCGCCACGCCCTTGCGGCTGCCGCCCGAGGCCGCTCCTGAGCCGACGATCGTCGACGCCACATGGGTGCCGTGACCATGCCCGTCCTGAACCGCCTGGTCCGGCACGAAGGTCTGCGTCCCGGCGATCTTCCCGGCGAGATCCGGGTGCCCGGTGTCC
The DNA here is from genome assembly GCF_040651535.1 of Streptomyces sp. NPDC048420. Taxonomy (NCBI): domain Bacteria; kingdom Bacillati; phylum Actinomycetota; class Actinomycetes; order Kitasatosporales; family Streptomycetaceae; genus Streptomyces; species Streptomyces sp. NPDC048420. The sequence goes on along the minus strand of NZ_JBEZKG010000003.1, from coordinate 423,765 downwards.
AGGCCCGTGTCGAGGACCGCGACCTTGACGCCGGCGCCGTCATAGCCCGACTGCCACACCTCGGGCGCCCCGATCTGCGGCACGCTCACATCCAGGGACGCCTTCACCTTGGCGTCCAGCCAGATCCTGTCGATGCCCTCGCCGAGCCGTTTCGCGGCCTTGGAGGTGGGCTCGGTGCCGAGGGCCGGGGCGATGTCCGCCCAGAAGGCCGTGGACTTCTTCGCGCTGAGCGCGGCGCCGTCGATCCCGGGCAGCGCGAGCGTCCGGCGCGCGCCCTGGGGGGTCTCGCCGCCCTTGCTGTACGTCGCGATCACCGGAGTGACGCCGGTCTTCGCGTCCGAGTAGCCCTGCTTGACCAGCGCGGTGACATTGAACAGGGCCGGGTCGAGACGGCCCGCCTGTATCAGCGGGATCGCGTCGGCCGGTACCACGCTGACCTCGCCGTCCTTCTCACTGGACAGGAAGGTGGCGGCCTCGCGGCCCTTGCCACGCCGGACGTCGACGGCGGATTTGCCGTCCGGTCCGGTGGTGAGCGACACGGTGTCGCCGGTGATGAGGGTGACGATCTGCGGTGCGGTGGAGCGCGGGCCCGCGGGCGGTGTGGTGACCGAATCTCCGAAAGCGGCTGTCGCGGACGGGATCGCCCCCGCGAGCAGTCCGGCGGCAGCGGCCACGGCCCACAGGGCGTGGAGTCTTCGCATGGGTGGACGTCCTCCCCTGAAACACGTCGAACGCCTCCGCCGATGAGCGGAAGCCGCCGATCAGCCTGGGCGCCGAGTCACAGCCCGCTCAAGGGAAACCGGTGGCCGATGCGTGCCAACGCCCCCTTCGGTCACGGTGGTTGCTCCTCCCACAGGGGTCAGGGAAGGCCCGGTCGTGCCTGGTGGACGGCCGTTTCCCACGGTCGCGGCCCAGCCCGAACACAGGGTTCCCTCAGACAACCTGGACAGAATCCGGACATGACAGCCACCACCGGACCACGCACCGGCCGCGTACGCGTCCTCATCGTCGACGACGAACCCGCGCGCACCGAAGTGCGGTTTGTGGCGGTCACGGAGACGGGCCGGCGCCCCTGGAGTGGTCGCCTCGGTGGAGTCCACCGCCACGCGCCGGGTGATCCGCGTCCGCGACGACGGCCCCGGCATCCCCCCCGACCCTCCTTCCCACCGTCTTCGAACGCTTCACCCGAGCAGACACCTCCCGATCACGGCCCGATGCGAAGTCCGGCGGCTCGGGCCTGGGCCTGGCCGTCGCGGCAGCGATCACGACCGCCCACGGTGGCCGTATCAGAGCGGAAAGCACCCAGGGCCGAACGGAGTTCGCGATCGAACTCCCGCCAGAGCCTTTTGGCCATGGAGGAGCGAGCGGTCTCAGGAAAACCAGCGTCGGTGTAACCCACTCAGGGGCGCGGGGAACTGCGCGACAAGCCACAACGGACCGGTACCTGTCCGACTGCCCCGGTCACCCGGATCCCTGGGCGCCCGACTCGCGAGCGTGTTTCCCCTGAACACGCCTGTAGCGCATGGGACATTGCGGGTCGGTGACAAGGCCTTCCGTGCCGTACCACTGCCGTACCCACGGCGGCGAGCCCTCCGAGCCACCGCCCCGGGCCAACCGCCCGAGCCGCCCCAACTCCCGCCCCCACCCCTACCCTTGCCCCGTGACCACCCCCGACCTCCTCCACCGAGCCCTCCACGACCCCGGCCCCCGCCCCCTCCCCGAAACACCCGCCCGCCTCCTCCGCGCCCTCGACGCCCCGCCCCGCCTGGCGGCCCACCTGAGACTGGTGCACGACGTGGCGTACCAGCTCACGGACTGGCTGGCACGGCAGTACCCCGCGCTCCAACTCGACCGCGAGGCAGTGCTGTTCGGCGCCGCCACACACGACATCGGCAAGACCGCGCACGTCCGCGAACTCTCCGGCCCGGGCTCCGCACACGAGAAGGCCGGCCAGGACCTCCTCCTCGCCCAGAACATCCCCCCGCACCTGGCCCGCTTCGCCGCCACCCACGCGACCTGGACCCGCCCGGACATCGGCCTCGAAGACCTGCTGGTCAGCGTCGCCGACAAGATCTGGAAGAACAAGCGGGTCCCGGAGCTGGAGGACCTCGTGGTCAGAAGGCTGGCCGAGGCGAGCGGGCGGACGGTGTGGGAGGAGTTCCTGGAGTTCGACGACGCGCTGACGGCCGTAGGGGAAGACGCGGAGGAGCGACTCGCCTTCCAGGCGGCCTACCCGGTGTGACCGCCAGCGCGCCCCGCGTTCAGAACCCGACCAGCGCGTCGAGATCGACCTCGACGGGGAACGGCAGCTCGGTGACCAGCTTGTCGTGGTGCACGGGGTGGGACGGCGCGGGGAAGTAGGCGAGGGTGTCCGCGTTCAGCCAGTACTCGTGCACCGCGAGCTTCTGGTCCCGGTCCAGCTCGACGCGCCAGTAGTACGGCACCTCGTGCGCGGCGAAGAGCGCCGGCTTGCGCACGCGGTCGTCCTGGCGGGAGGTGGGGGGAGACGATCTCCACCACCAGGACGAGCCTCTCGACCGGGACGCACTCGATCGCGAACGGGTCCAGCCCTCGGAGGTCGAAGGCGATCAGATCGGGCCGTACGATATTGCGGGCGTCGACGACGGCACTTTGACCGCTCACCACCCGGTACGGCCCGGCCTCGGCGGCTGTCAGCACGCCCCCCAACCCGCCCCGCACATGGTTGTGCCAGAGCGCGGGCCGCCCGCGAGGCGTGATCACCCCGTCCACGAGCTCCCAGTCGAAGGGCAATCGCAAACCCCTGACCTGGTCGAAGCCCCAGCCGTCGACAGGCGTGAGCATCCAGGTCTCTGTGGTGGCCACTCCCGCTCCCATGCACCCCAGTCTGGACACCGATACACGCGCGTGACCGTCTGTACGCAACATCGCCGCCCGAACAGACGACACCACAGCACGCCATTGACCTCAGCGCCCCCCGTTTACATCTGCCCCACATCCCGCTACCTTCCGCAGAAGTGGGGTGGGAGCGCTCCCATGCGGACGGACCGGAACCCGCCCGCGTGCGCGCCCCCGCCCCACCCAACCCCACACACCCGCACGGCCCGTACCTCAAGGAACGGACTGGACTGTCATGATCCTGACAAATTTATCGAGGGTGACCCGCCCCAGAGCCCTCTTCCTGGTCCTCGTCTCCCTCCTCGCCACCATCCCCGCCCTGAGCCTCGTCCTCACGGCGGGCGGCGAGGCCGAGGCCCACGGCACCCCCATGAAGCCCGCCAGCCGCACCTTCCTGTGCTGGCAGGACGGCCTGACCGACACCGGCGAGATCAAGCCGGTCAACCCGGCCTGCAGGAACGCGCAGGCCGTCAGCGGCACCACCCCGTTCTACAACTGGTTCTCCGTGCTGCGCTCCGACGGCGCCGGCCGCACCCGCGGTTTCGTCCCGGACGGCCAGCTGTGCAGCGGCGGCAACACCAACTTCACCGGCTTCAACGCTCCCCGCAACGACTGGCCGCTCACCCACCTGACCTCGGGCAAGACGGTCGACTTCTCCTACAACGCCTGGGCCGCGCACCCGGGTTGGTTCTACGTCTACGTCACCAAGGACGGCTTCGACCCGACCAAGACCCTCACCTGGGACGACATGGAGGCGCAGCCCTTCCTCTCCGTCGACCACCCGCCGCTCAACGGCAGCCCGGGCACCGTCGAGGCCAACTACTCCTGGACCGGCCAGCTTCCGGCCAACAAGTCCGGCCGCCACATCATCTACATGGTCTGGCAGCGCTCGGACAGCGCGGAGACCTTCTACTCCTGCTCCGACGTCGTCTTCGACGGCGGCAACGGCGAGGTCACCGGCATTCACGAACCGGGCAACCCCAGCGAACCGGTCCCCGGCACCTGCACCGCCACCCGTAAGACCACGGGCAGTTGGAACGGCGGCTACCAGTCCGAGGTCACCGTCACCAACTCGGGCGACGTCCCGATGCTGGGCTGGATGGTCGACTGGACCCTGCCGAGCGGACAGAAGGTCGACAGCCTCTGGAACGGCAACGCCACCTACACCGGCCAAGCCGTGATGGTCCACAACGCCAACTGGAACGGCTCTCTCAGTCCGGGGCAGAGTGCGACCTTCGGCTACGTCGTCACCGGCTCCGGAGGCGACACGGCCACGACCCTGCCCTGTCGCGTCGGCTGAGTCACCGTCAGAAGACGCTCGAACCCTCCGCTCAGGGCGGACCCGGTGGGGCTGTGCCACCGGGTCCGCGAGCCGTGCCGGCGCAGGGGGGGATGGCCGGCGCGGATGGTGCATGGCTTGTGGACGACCCGACATGCGACAACGTTGTCGAGTGGTCTATACATGACTCTATCGCTCCAACGGACAACGATGTCAAATCAGTTGGAGATCCGGCTGGACCGCGAGCGTGGAGCTGCCACGGAGCACGGACCGCACATGTCCACGATGGCTACCGGTTACCGGCTACCGGCTGACCTCCAGCACCTCGGCCAGCCAGTCGAGTTGGCGGCGGACCTGCACCGCGTCGCCGCCCTCGTGGCCGTTGTACGGGTAGGCGCGGAGCTCCTTGCGGGGGTCCGCGCCGCTCAGCTCCCCGTAGCGGTTGAAGGCCGCGTACGCTCCGCTCGGCGGGCACACCGTATCGCGCAGGCCCACCCCGAAGTGGGCCGGGGCGGCAGCCCGCCGCGCGAAGGAGACGCCCTCCATGTACGAGAGCGTGCGATACGCGGCCTCCTCGGCGCCCCGGTGCACGGACAGATACGCGGTGATCTCGCCGTACGGGCTCGCGTCGGTGAGGTCCAGGGCGCGTCGGATGCCGCACAGGAAGGGCGCGGTGACCAGGACCGCCGCCAGGTCCGGCACCAGCCCCGCGACCGCCAGCGCGAGCCCGCCGCCCTGGCTGTTGCCGACGGCCGCGACCCGTTCCCCGTTCACACCCGGTAGCGCCCGCACCGCCGTCACCGCGCGCACCGAGTCCGTGATCAGCCGCCGGTAGTGGTAGTCGCGGGGGTCGAGCAGACCGCGTGCCGCCGGGCCCGGTCCGCCCGGTGCCGAGGCGTGCGGGTCGGGGGTCGCGCCGCCGTTGCCGTACTGGTCGCCCTGGCCGCGGTTGTCCATCAGCAGATGCGCGTACCCGGCGTTGACCCAGGTCAGCCGCTCGTGGGGGAGTCCGCGACCGCGTCCGTAGCCCGCGTACTCGACGACGGCGGGGAGGAGTTCGTGGACCCCGGCCGGTCTGCTGTACCAGGCGCGCACCGGGTCGCCGGCGAAGCCGCGATAGGTGACGTCCCAGGTCTCGGTCAGTCGTAGCCCGTTCTCCGCCGGGCGTACCGACACCAGCACGTCCGTCTGTGCCGACTCCTTCAGAGTGTCACGCCAGAACTCGTCGAAATCCGGGGGTTCCTGGACATCGGGGCGGTACCGCTCCAGCTCCCTCGTCGGCAGGTCGAACGCAGGCACAGGACACCTCGCATGAGTCGGTCAAAGCAGTGAAACTTGCGGAGGGCGCCGGGACTTGGCCTCCCTGTTCTACCCCACTCACGCCCCAGGTATCTCCTGCCTGACCCATTGACAGCGCTTTCTGGGTGCCTTTAAGTTGCCGCGAAGTTACCGGTAAGAGCTCGAAAGTTTCGGTTCCGTCCCCCGCCTGAGAGGACCGAGCGTGAGCACATCCATCAAGTCGGCCTCTCCACCGTCCAGCGTCGAGGACCCACCCGCTCCGGTCATCCGCCAGGCGCCGCGCGGCGGTTGGCGCCGGGCCCTGCGGCGCGACTGGCAGCTGTACTCGCTGGCGGTCCTGCCGCTGCTGTTCTTCCTGGTCTTCCGCTATCTGCCGATGATCGGCAACGTGATCGCGTTCCGCCGCTTCGAGCCCGGCGGTTCGATGTTCGGCGAGGACTGGGTGGGCCTGCGCTATGTGCGCATGTTCCTCAGCGACCCGACCTTCTGGCAGGTGTTCCGCAACACCCTGTGGCTCGGCGGGCTCACCCTCGTGTTCTGCTTCCCGATCCCGATCGTTCTCGCCCTGCTGCTGAACGAGGTGCGCCGACGCTCCCTGAAGCGGTTCGTGCAGTCGGTGTCGTACCTGCCGCACTTCCTGTCGATCGTGATCGTCGCGGGCCTCACCCTGCAGATGCTCGCCACGGACGGCCCGGTCAACCACGCCCTCGGCTGGCTCGGCCACGACGAGATCCGCTTCATCCAGGAACCCGGCTGGTTCCGCACGATCTACGTCGGCTCGGAGATCTGGCAGACCGCCGGCTGGGGCACGATCCTCTACCTCGCCGCGCTCACCACGATCGACGAGGACCTGTACGAGGCCGCGCGCATCGACGGCGCCAACCGCTGGCAGCAGATCTGGCACGTCACCCTGCCCGGCATCCGCCCCACCATGATCACGCTGCTGATCCTCAACGTCGGCACCTTCATGGCCGTCGGCTTCGAGAAGGTCCTGCTGCTGTACAACCCGCTGACCTATCCGACCGCCGACGTGATCTCGACGTACGTCTACCGCGCGGGCGTCGAGTCCAACAGCTTCAGTTACGCCGCCGCCATCGGCCTGTTCGAGGCGATCATCGGCCTGGTCCTGATCACCTCCGCCAACACCCTCTCGCGCCGCACAGTGGGGACCAGCCTGTGGTGAAGACGAGCCGTTCCTACCGGGTCTTCCAGGGCGTCAACGGGGTGATCCTCACCCTCGTCGTGGTCGTCACCCTGTACCCCTTCGTGAACATCGTCGCCCGGTCCTTCAGCGGCGAGCGGCAGATCCGGGCCGGTGAAGTCACCCTGTGGCCCAAGGGGTTCAACCTCACCACGTACAAGATCGTGTTCCAGGACGCGATGTTCTGGCGGAACTACGGCAACACCGTGCTCTACACGGTCGTCGCCACCGCCGTCGCCATGGTCCTGACGACCTGCTATGCCTACTTCCTGTCGAAGAAGAACCTCAGGGGGCGCGGGGTGCTCGTCGGCATCGCCGTGTTCACCATGTTCTTCACCGGCGGTCTGATCCCGAACTACGTCCTGGTCACCAGCCTCGGACTGAAGAACAGCGTCTGGGCGATCGCCCTGCCCAACGCGATCAGCGTCTTCAACCTGCTGGTGATGAAGGCCTTCTTCGAGAGCCTGCCGACCGAACTGGAGGAGGCCGCGCAGATCGACGGCCTGAGCACCTACGGCATCCTGCTCAGGATCGTGCTGCCGCTGTCCAAAGCGGTCGTCGCGACCATGGTGCTCTTCTACACGGTGTCCTTCTGGAACTCCTGGTTCAGCGCCTTCCTGTACATGGACCACTCCGACCTGATGCCGGTCACCGTCTATCTCCGCAACCTCATCGCGGGCGCCACCGGCGGCGGCAACGCGGGCGCCACCACCGCGGAGCTCAGCCAGGTCGGCGCGAGCATCCAGGCCGTCACGATCGTGCTCACCGCCCTGCCGATCATCTGCGTGTACCCGTTCGTCCAGCGCTTCTTCGTCTCGGGCGTGATGCTCGGCGCGGTCAAGGGCTGATCCCAGCAACTCACCTACGGAACAAGGGAGTTCCCGTGAAGAACGCAGGAGAGCTGTCGCGGCGTCAGATCCTGGCAGCCGCGGGTTTCATCGGCCTCGCCACCCTCACAGGCTGCGGCAGCGGCGACGACGGAGGCGACTCCAAGGACCTGACCAAGAAGCAGAACGGCGCGATGAAGGACTACCAGGCCGGCCAGCAGTTCAAGGCCGCCAAGGCGCTGTCCTTCTCGATGCTGCACAACGACAACCCGGTCTACCCCCTCAAGAACAGCTGGTTGTTCTGGAAGGAGGTCACCAAGCGCACCGGGATCACCATCAAGCCCCTCGACGTCCCGCTCGCGGACTACGAGAAGAAGCGCAGCGTCCTCATCGGCTCGGGTGACGCCCCCTTCATCATCCCGAAGACCTACCACCCCGGCGAGGTCGCCTTCGTGTCCTCGGGCGCGATCCTCCCGGTCAGCGAGTACGTCGACCTGATGCCCAACTTCCGGGACAAGGTGAAGAAGTGGAGTCTGGAGCCCGAACTCGACTCCATCCGCCAGTCCGACGGCAAGTACTACCTCCTGCCCGGCCTGCACGAGAAGCCCAAGTCCGGCTACTCGCTGTCCTTCCGCACGGACATCCTCGACAAGCACGGACTGACCCTGCCCACGACCTGGGACGAGGTCTACGACGTCCTCAAGGCGCTCAAGGGGGAGTACCCCGACAAATACCCGTGGACCGACCGCTGGAGCACCAACACCCCCTTCCCGTGCGGGGCGTTGTTCGGCTACCTCGGCCAGGCCTATGGCGTGAAGGCCGGCTGGAACTACGACAACATCAGCTTCGACACCAAGGCACAGAAGTTCGTCTTCACCGCGGCGCAGGACGCCTACCGGCAGATGGTCGAGTACCTCAGAAAGATCGTCTCCGAGAAGCTCCTCGACCCGGAGAGCTTCACCCAGCAGGACGACCAGGCCATCCAGAAGCTGCTGGCCGAGAAGTCGTACGTGATCAGCGCCAACCCGCAGGAGTTGGTCCAGAACTACCGCTACAACCTGAACAAGCAGGTCAAGGGCTCGAAGATCGAGATGATCCCGGTGCCCCTCGGCCCGGCGGGACCGGTCCTGCTGAGCGGTATCCGGCTGGAGAACGGCATCATGATCTCCAGCAAGGCCCTCAAGAGCGACACGTTCGTCGCGATGATGCAGTTCGTGGACTGGCTCTGGTACTCCGACGAGGGTCAGAAGTTCTGCAAGTGGGGCGTGAAGGGCGTCACTTACACCGAGTCCGGCGGCAAGTACACGCTGGAGCCCGGCATTTCGCTGATGGGATCGGACCCGGACGCCCCGAAGGACCTCCAGAAGGACTTCGGCTTCTTCAACGGCGTCTTCACCTACGGCGGCAGCTGGGAGCTGGTCTCCTCCAACTTCAGCCCGGACGAGAAGAAGTTCCAGGACGTCATGTCCCAGCGCAAGGAACTCCCCGTCGACCCGGCCCACCCGCTCCAGTCCTTCGAGCAGGAGCAGGCGACCCTCTGGGACACCCCGCTCAAGGACACCGCCATCCAGAACACCCTCCAGTTCGTCCTCGGCAAGCGCCCGATGTCCGACTGGAACGCGTACCTCTCCGAGCTGAAGGCCAAGAACATGCAGCAGCTCGTCGACCTGCACAACAAGGCGTACGAACGGTTCAAGAAGGAGAACGCGTGATCCTCCGCGTCCCCGCCGAGCCGTCCGGCCGGCTCTCCGACGCCTGGCGCCACTGCGTCGGCACCGGCCGGATCGAACTCGCCCTGCGCCGCGACTACCAGGACTCGCTGAAGCTGCTCCAGCGCGACATCGGCTTCCGTCACATCCGGGGACACGGGCTGCTGAGCGACGGCATGGGCGTGTACCGGCCGTACGAGTGGCAGGGCGCCCGGCAGGTCCGGCACTCCTTCACGTACGTCGACCAGGTCTTCGACGCCTACCTGGAGCTCGGCATCCGGCCCTTCCTCGAACTCGGCTTCATGCCCGAGGAGTTGGCGTCGGGGGAGCGGACGGTGTTCTGGTGGCGGGGCAATGTCACCTCACCCCGTTCGCACAAGGAGTGGGCCGCTCTGGTGAAGGCGACCGTCACCCATCTCGTCGACCGGTACGGCCTCGACGAGGTGCGGGAGTGGCCCATCGAGGTGTGGAACGAGCCCAACCTGCCCGACTTCTGGGAGGGCGCGGACGAGAAGGCGTACCACCGGCTGTACGAGGTGACCGCGGCCGCGGTGAAGGAAGTGGACGCCGGTCTCCAGGTCGGCGGCCCCGCGATCTCACCCGGAGCGGACGAGTGGCTGGACCGGTTCGCCGAGTTCGCCGAACGGCGCGATGTGCCGGTCGACTTCGTGTCGAAGCACGCCTACACCTCGGGCCCCGCCCAGCACGTCCCCTTCGGCGTCCACCAGACGCTGGCGCCCGCGCAGCACCTCCTGGACCAGTTCGCCACGCCCCGGGAACGCCTGAAGGGCACGGGACTGGCCGAACTCCCGGTCCACATCACGGAGTTCAACTCCTCTTACCGCCCCGACAACCCGGTCCATGACACGGCCTTCCACGCCGCCTACCTCGCGCCGGTGGTGGCCCGCGGCGGCGATCACGCGGACTCCTTCTCGTACTGGACCTTCAGTGACATGTTCGAGGAGGCCGGGCCGCCGACCGCCCTCTTCCACGGCGGCTTCGGCCTGCTCACCCACCGACAGGTGCGGAAACCGACGTACCACCTCTACGCCTTCATGGCCCGCATGGGCCCCGACCTGCTCACCCGTGGCACCGACCACTTGATCACCCGCCACTCCGACGGCCGGGTGAGCGTCCTCGCCTGGGCGCCGGTCGACGCGAGCGGCGAGACACCGGGGCCAGAGCGGCACCGGCTGCGTCTGTCCGTGCCGGTGCGGGGTGCGCGGGAGGCGTTCGTACGACGGTCCGTGGTCGACGAGGAGCACGGCAACGCCCGCACCGCCTGGCAACGGATGGGCAGCCCGCGCTCACCCAAGCCGCACGAGATCGACGTACTCCACGAGGCAGCCGAACCAGGCCGACGGCACCTGCGCCTGCCGGTCGAGGACGAACGGACCGAACTGGACCTGACGTTGGCCCGCAACGAGGTCACCCTGGTCGAGGTGAGCCCGGTCGAGGAGGAGGCGCCGGAGTGGTGGGACGAGCGCCGGTTGTTGGGGAGGGGGCCGAGGTGAGCGGGATGCGCGCGATGGCCGGCCGTGATCGGGCGGCAGCCCATGCCGTCGGCCGCGGCCCAGCCGACCCGGTCTCGACCGACGGCCGACCTGATCCGGAAGCGGGCCCTTCGGTGGACGGGGTTCACGAGCCTTCGACGGGCCCCGCAGCTCTGGACCGCACCGGGCCGCCGCGTCAGGGGCCCGGTTCCGGCGACGGCGGACGAGGCATGGGCTCGGCTGTCGTCGGGCAGTCCGTGGCCGGTCCCGGTCGTGGTGGTCGGCTGCTGCGCGAGGGGCCCGGTTCCGGCGACGGCGGACGAGGCGTGGGTTCGGCTGTTGTTGGGCAGTCCGTGGCCGGTCCCGGTCGTGGTGGTCGGCTGCTGCGCGAGGGGGCCGACCGGCGAGGCACGGACTCCTCCGTCGCCGGGCAGCCCACGGCCCGTCCCGGCCCCGGTGGCCCCACCCCCCGACGGGCGATCCCGGACCACGATGCCGCCGCAACCCCCACCACCCCCTCCTTCGGTACCGGATCCCTCTCCCGAGCCGCCGCCCTCATCCACACCCTCGTCACCGTCGAGGCGCTGCTCCTCATCGCCGCCTCCCCCGGCCTGGCCGCGCTGCTTCTCATCGGCCCCGCCCCCTCCAACCTCCCCCTCGCCGCCGTATGCCTGCTGCCCCTCGGCCCGGCGACGGCCGCCGCCCTGTACGCCCTCCATCACCGCGACCGCGACCTCGCCGACCTCCACCCGGCGCGGGCCTACTGGCGTGGCTGGCGCCTCAACGCCGTCTCCTCCCTGAAGCTGTGGGCACCCCTGCTGGCCTGGCTCACGGTGATCGCCTTCACGCTCACCCACTTCTCCGCCACCGGCCTGCCCGGCTGGTGGGCGGTGCTGCTCGCGGTGATCGGTGCCGGCTCGCTCCTCTGGGGCGCGCACGCGCTCGTGCTCACCTCCCTGTTCGCCTTCCGGACCCGGGACACCGCCCGCCTCGCCGGCTACTTCCTCTTCCGGCACGCCCGCGCCACCCTCGGCGCCGCCTCGCTGCTCGTCCTGACCGCCGCCGGGACCGCCGTACTGACCGAGGCCCTGCCCGCCCTGCTGGCCGCCCCGCTGCTGCTGTCCCTGCTGCACAGCAGCCGTCCGGTGATCGCCGAGACCCAGGAGGACTTCACCGTATGAGCCCGTCGAGCTCCAAGATCCCGTACGGCGGCGACTACAACCCCGAGCAGTGGCCGCAGGAAGTCTGGGACGCGGACCACCGCCTGTTCACCAAGGCCGGCATCGACACCCTCACGGTCGGCGTCTTCTCCTGGTCGCTCACCCAACCCGCCGAGGACACCTACGACTTCACGGTCCTCGACCGCGTCCTCGACCGGGCGGCGGCCGAGGGCCGACAGGTCTGCCTGGCCACCGGCACGGCCGCCCTCCCGCCCTGGCTCGCGCGCAGGTACCCCGAGGTCAACCGCACCGACTTCGAGGCCCGCCGACACCGCTACGGCCAGCGTCACAACTTCTGCCCCAGCTCACCGGCGTACCGCAGACTCGCCGCCCAGCTCGCAGAGAAACTCGCCGAACGGTACGCGGACCACCCGGCGTTGCTCGCCTGGCACATCAACAACGAGTACGGCGGCGTCTGTTACTGCGAGCTGTGCGCGGAAGCCTTCCGGGACTGGCTGCGCGAGAAGTACGAAGGAGCCCTCGACGCCCTCAACGACGCCTGGTGGACGACGTTCTGGTCGCACCGCTACAGCGACTTCGCCGAGATCGAGCCGCCGAACGCCCTCACCGAGCACTGGCGGGGCCCCGACCACACCGCCTTCCAGGGCATCACGCTCGACTACTTCCGCTTCACCACCGACGCGCTGCTCGGCTGCTTCCTCGCCGAGAAGGAGGTGATCCGCGCCCATGACCCGGTCACTCCCGTGACGACCAACTTCATGGGCATGTTTCGCCCCCTCGACTACCACCGCTGGGCGCCCCACCTCGATTTCGCGTCCTGGGACAGCTACCCGCCCCTCGACGCCCCGCCGACCTGGCCCGCCCTGACCCACGACCTGATGCGCGGCCTCAAGGACGGCGCCCCCTTCTGGCTGATGGAACAGACCCCGTCCACGACGGCCTGCCGTGACGTCAACCCCCTACGCAGGCCGGGGGAGTTGCGCCTTGCCACCTTCCAGGCGATCGCCCACGGCGCCGACGCGGCCCTGTACTTCCAGCTGCGCGCCTCCCGCGGAGCCTGCGAGAAGTACCACGGAGCGGTCATCGGCCACGCGGGCCGCGACGACACCCGCGTCTTCCGTGAAGTGGCCGCACTCGGCGAGGAGTTGGCGCTGCTCGGCGGCGCCTCCCTCGGCGCCCGCACCCCCGCCCGCACCGCCCTCCTCTTCGACTGGGACAGCTGGTGGGCCCTGGAGATCTCCGACGGCCCGTCCCGACTGGTCAAGTACCAGGAGGTGGTGCACGCCTACTACCGGGCCACCCGCGAGGCCGGCGCCGACGTGGACGTCGTCCCGCACTCCGCCGACCTCACCCCGTACGACGTGGTCCTCGCCCCCGCCCTGCACATGGTCAAGGGCGACCTCGCCGCCCGCCTCGAAGCGGTGGCGGAACGCGGCGGCACGGTCCTGACCACGTTTCTCTCCGGCCGCGTCGACGAACACGACCGCGCCTTCCTCACCGACGTCCCCGGCCCCCTCGCCTCCCTCATGGGCATCCGGATCGATGAATGGGACTCCCGCACACCGGAGTTCACCCAGCCCGTCCCGGAGCTGGAGTCGGAGGGGCGGCTCGTCTTCGAGATCGTGCAGCTCCGGGGCGCCGAGACGGTTGCCACATACGGTACGGACTTCTACGCCGGAACCCCCGCCGTGACCCGCAACCAGTACGGGCGGGGGGAGGGCTGGTACGTCGCCACGGCCCTGGACCGGCCCGGCGTCGACCAGGTGGTCCGCCGCGTCCTGTCCCGCCACGACCTGGTCGGCCCCTACGCCGACTACCAGGGCCTGGAGGCCGCGACCAGGGTCGCCCCCGACGGAACCCGCCTGCTGTTCCTCCTCAACCACACTGAGGAAACAGCCCACTTGAAGGCCCACACGACCGCGAACGACCTGCTCACCGGCAAACGGACGGAGGCGGGCGCCCCACTCACCCTCGACCCCAGGGGCGTCGCCGTCCTACGCCTTCAGTAGAGGGTCCGACCGCGCTCGTCCGGCACCCCCGACTTCCGGAAGAAGTAACTGTTCACCTGGTCGCGCCACTCGCGGGCACTCCGGAGCTGCTCGACGAACCGCTCCGTCACCCGCGCGTGGCGCGCCGGCTCCACGAGGTCCACCAGCGAGGCCCACACCTCCGCGGCGGCCGCCACCTCCTCCACGCCCTCGAAGTGCGTGTCGTAGATGTGCTGGATCACCGTCTTGCCGCTCTTCAACAGGTGCCCGTACGACACGTGGTGGAAGAACAGCAGCAGCTCGTCGGGACATGAATCGGGCGACTCGTACACCTCGTCCCACGGCTTGGCGTACTGGCCCGCGTACCCGGTCCCGCTCGCCACGCTCCGGTCGACACCGACGCCGTCGCGGTCGGCGAAGTGGTAGGTGCCCCAGGGGCTGTACTCGTACCCGTCGACGCTCGGCCCGTAGTGATGGCCCGGCTGCACCATGAAGCCCACCCCCAAGGGGGCGGTGTACTTCTCGTACGTCCGCCATGATCCGGTCAGCACAGCCCGCACCCCCGCCGCCGGTCCGTCTCCGAAGGTGAGCCGGATCCATTCGTCGAGGACCCGATGCGGATCCGCACCGGGCTCCCAGGCCAGCCGCCCGAACGTGTACAAGTTCGCCTGGGCCAGCGGATGCCCGGTCCAGAACGGATCGTCACCGACATTGGACACGGCCACGAGCCCACCGCGCGCAAGGGCGCCCACCGGCGTCTCCCCGGCGATCCCGAACCGCAGCACCTCACTCCACATGGGCCCCAGCCAGCACACATGCCGCTGCTGCCCGGTGTACTCCTGCGTCACCTGCAACTCCACCGCGAGCCGCGTCCCCGGCATCGCCCCGATCAGCGGTGACACCGGCTCCCGCACCTGGAAGTCCATCGGCCCGTGCTTGACCTGGAGGACGGCGTTGTCGGCGAACTCCCCGTCCAGCGGCACGAAATGGTCGTACGCGGCCCGCGCCCGGTCCGTCGAGCGGTCCCGCCAGTCCTGCCGGTGGTTGTAGACGAAGGCCCGCCAGTGGACGGTACCGCCGTGCGGCGCGAGCGCGGCGGCGAGCATGTTCGCACCGTCCGCGTGACTGCGCCCGTACGCGAACGGCCCCGGTTGCCCCTCCGAGTCCGCCTTCACCACGAACCCGCCGAAGTCGGGGATCTCCGAGTAGACCCGCGCGACCGCCTCGGCCCACCACTCCCGCACCCCGGCGTCGAGCGGATCGGCCGTCTCCAGCCCACCCAGCACGACCGGCGCGGCGAAGGTCACCGACAGATGGGTGCGAATCCCATACGGTCGCAACGCCCCCGCGATGTCCGCCACTTCACGCAGACGGTCGGTCAGCAGCCGCGCCTCCGCCGCGTGCACGTTGACGTTGTTCACGGCCACGGCGTTGATCCCGCAGGCCGCCAGCAGCCTGCCGTACGCCCGCACCCGGTCCAGATCGCCGCGCGCCCGTCCGTCCTCCCAGAACAGTGACCCGCCCGAGTAGCCGCGCTCCACCTGGCCCATGACCGGATGCACGGCCACGTTGTCCCAGTGGTCGAGCATCCGCAGCGCCAACTCGGGCCGGTGCTCCTCACGTTCGGCCTCACCGAGGAACGCGGACTCCCCGAGTCGTACGACATGGAAGAGGCCGTACAGCAGCCCGGCACCGCCGGACGCCGTGACGGTCGTACGGCTGTCACGGCGTCCGTAGGTGAAAGCCTCGCTGCCGTCGTCGCCGGTCAGCTCCAGCACGAGATCGGGGTCGTCCTGGACGACCGCGCCCCCGAACCGCCGGCAGGCCTTCTCCACCTCCCCGCGCACGGTGTCCACCAGGGGACCCGTGCCGCGGATCAGGGTCCGTCGGGTGCCGATCGGCCGGGACGCCCCGTCCGGCAGCCAGGCCGGATCGACATCCTGCATGAGACCCCCAACTCCGTTGTTCAGGCGAGCAGTTCGACTTCCGACACGACCGCCTCGCCGTCGAGCACCAGACGGTACTTCCCGTACGTACCCGGAGACCCCACGGTGAACGCCCGTGTCTGCCGGTCCCATGCGAAGGACTGCCCGGACCGCCGGTCGAGGGTCTTCCACCTGGTTCCGTCGTCCGACCCCTGAAGCGTCCAGCCGGTCGGCGCCTTCGTGCGGTCGGCGGCCGAAGTCACCGTGTACTGAAGGCTCTTGACCGATCCGCGCACCGGCAGGTCGACCGAGGTCACGGTCGCGTCCGTCGCCGAGGTGTTGTCGAACAACGACCCGTCACCGCCGAGCACGTCCGCACGCGGCGTCGGTACCTCGTCGTCCTGGGTGATCGACACCGGGGTCGCGTTCTTTCCCGTGCCCCACTTCGACGGCCGCGGACCCATGTCGAAGTCCAGGACGGCACCCTTGGACAGCACCGAGTGGGGGAGCGAAGTAGACGTCCAGGTACGCCCGTTGACCTTCAGGCCCTGTACGTACACGTTCCGCGCGCTGTTCTTCGGCGCCCTGACCACCAGATCCCGACCGTTCTCCAGATGCACGGTCGCCTTGGTGAACAAGGGCGACCCGACCGCGTATTCGCCGCTGCCCATCACCAACGGGTAGAAGCCCAGTGCCGAGAACAGATACCAGGCCGACTGCTCGCCGTTGTCCTCGTCACCGTGGTAGCCCTGTCCGATCTCGCTGCCGACGTACAGCCGTGACAGCACCTCACGGACGTTCTTCTGCGTCTTCCAGGGCTGACCGGCCGCGTCGTACATGTAGTTGACGTGGTGGGCGACCTGGTTGGAGTGCCCGTACATGCCCATCCGGACGTCCCGCGCCTCGGTCATCTCGTGGATGACACCGCCGTAGGAGCCGACGAACTCCGGCGAGGCCGTCTCCGGTGTCGCGAAGTACTCGTCCAGCTTCTCCGCCAGGCCGCCGCGGCCGCCGTAGAGGTTGGCGAGGCCCCGGCTGTCCTGCGGGGCGGTGAAGGCGTAACCCCAGCCGTTGGTCTCGGTGTAGTCGTAGCCCCACACCCGGGGGTCGTAACTCGACGACTCCACACGCCAGTTGCCCGAAAGGTCCCTGCCCTGGAAGAACCCCGCCCCGGAGTCGAAGAGGTTCACGTAGTCGCGGGCCCGGTTGAGGAAGTACTCCGACTCGTCCTTGTAGCGCTTCTCGCCGGTCTTCCCGTACAGCGCCTGGCCCATCCGCGCGATGCCGTAGTCGTTGAGGTACCCCTCCAGTGCCCAGGACAGGCCCTCGTGGGTGTCGGTGCTCGTGTAGCCGAGGAACGGCGAGGTCTCCATGCCCTTGCGGCCCACGCCCGAGGTGGGCGGTACGACCGTGGCGTTCTTCAGGGCCGCGTCGTACGCCGACTTCGCGTCGAAGTCGACACCCTTGACGTACGCGTCCGCGAAGGCCACGTCCGAGGAGGTGCCGGTCATCAGGTCCGCGTACCCGGGGGAGGACCAGCGCGATGTCCAGCCGCCGTCCTTGTACTGCTGGACGAACCCGTCGACCATCTCACCCGCCTGAGAGGGCGTCAGAAGCGAGTACGCCGGCCAGGTGGTCCGATAGGTGTCCCAGAAGCCGTTGTTGACGTACACCTTGCCGTCCACGATCTTGGCACCGGTGTGCGTCGGGGTGTCCGGACCCGGCATCGGCGAGAACGGGGACGCGTACTGGTACTTCGAACCCACCTTCTCGAAGCCCGAGTTGGGGTACAGGTACAGCCGGTACAGGCTGGAGTACAGCGTGGTCAGCTGGTCCTGGGTGGCGCCCTCCACCTCGACCGTGCCGAGAATCCGGTCCCAGGCACGCTGGGCGCCCCGCTTGACCTCGTCGAAGGACGTGCCGTCCGGGATCTCCTGGCGCAGGTTGTCCTTGGCCTGGTCGAGGCTGATGAGTGAGGTGGCGATGCGCAGGGTGACGGTCCGGTCCTTGAACCGCAGGTACCCCTTCACCCCGCTGGACGCCCCGTCCACCACCGGCTTGTCGAACACGCCGTACACGAACAGCCGGGTCGCCCCCGTCGAAAGGCCCGACTTCACGTCCGAGTAGCCGGTGAAGGTCCCGCTCTCCTCGTCGAGGGTCAGCCCCGCCTGGTCCGTCACGTTGTCGAAGAGCACGCTCGCGTCGTCGCCCGGGTAGGTGAAGCGCAGGGTCGCCGCGTGGTCGGTGGGCGCCAGCTCCGCCTTCAGCCCGTTCTCGAACCGCACCCCGTAGTAGTACGGCCGCGCGGTCTCGTTCTCGTGCCGGAAGGCCAGTTCCCGCGCCTCACGGCCGGTGTCCGGGGTGCCGGAGGCGGCGGACGGCATCACCTGGAAGGTCTGCCGGTCGCCCATCCACGGGCTCGGCTCGTGGCTCGCGCTGAACGCCTGGATCGTCGGCAGGTTGTCGGCGTTGTTGGCGCGCGCGTAGTCGTAGAGCCAGCTCAGCGAGGACGCGTTGGTCACCGGCGTCCAGAAGTTGAAGCCGTGCGGCACGGCGGTGGCCGGGAAGTTGTTGCCGCGCGAGAAGCCACCGCTGGAGTTGGTGCCCCGGGTGGTGAGCGCGTAGTCGGACAGATGCGCCTTGGGCTTCTCCGGCGCGGCCCGCTCCAGCGTCACGTCGTCCAGCCAGCCCCGGAACTTCGCCGGCCCGCTCGGGGAGTCGTACCCGACGAGGATCCGGTCGACGGTCTTCCCGGCCGCGACCGACCCGATCCGCGAGACCACGTTGTTCCACTGGTTGACGTAGAGCGCCTTCGAAGCGCCCTGCCCTCGCGGTGAGAGCGCAAATCCGTGCTGGTCACGGGCCCCGAGGCGGCTCAGGTAGGTGCCGTCGCTGAAGGCCAGGTCCACGGACACATTGGTCGCGTCGTAATCCCGGTCGCCGTCCGCCATCGAGGGGAAGATCCGGTACGACAGCCGGGTCAGCGGATCCACCGCCACGTCCACGTCGAAGAC
Source organism: Streptomyces sp. NPDC048420 (assembly GCF_040651535.1). Taxonomy (NCBI): domain Bacteria; kingdom Bacillati; phylum Actinomycetota; class Actinomycetes; order Kitasatosporales; family Streptomycetaceae; genus Streptomyces; species Streptomyces sp. NPDC048420. Next base: position 404,972 of record NZ_JBEZKG010000003.1, on the reverse strand, counting down.
CTTGTTGTACGAGTACGCCTGCCCGTCCGCGATGTGCCGACCGGCGTAACGCAGCGCTCTCTTTCCGGTGAATCCGGCGCCCGCCTTCGCGGTGGGCGATCCGCTCGGACCGCGGTCGACCAGCGAGAGCATGTCCTGCGGCACCGGCCCGTCGCTGCCACCTGTGGAGAACTGCACGTCGGCCAGCTGGAGGATGCCGGAGGCCCCGTTGTTCTTCGTGATGTCGAGCCGGAAGTGCTGGTATTCGGCCGGATCCGCGAGGTCGTACGACTTTGTCTGGAACCGTTCGTCGAACGACTCGCCGGAGCGGGTGTCGAGGGTCTTCCAGTCCTTGCCGTCCGTCGAGCCCTGGAGCGTCCAGTCCCGGGGGTCGCGCTCGGCGAAGTCGTTGGCCGAGGTCAGCGCGTAGGTGACCACCTTGGCCGGTCTGTCCAGGTCGAACTCGGCCCAGCCGGTGGCCTGGAAGGCCAGCCACTTGGTGCCGGGCTCACCGTCGACGAGTTTCTCCTTCACCTCGCCGCCGCCGGTGTTCTCCGCGCTCGCCCGGACGTCCGTGACGTGGTCGGTGATGTTGCCCGGAATACCGGTGCTGTAGCCGCCGTCGACGCCGGAAGCCCGGTCGCCGTCGACGCTGTTGATCCAGTCGGGGGCGGGGTCGCCCGCCTCGAAGGAGGAGGCGAATCCCCGCTCCGCCGGGTCGGGGGCCTCGGGCAGGGCGACCGCCGCGCCCTGTGAGCCCACCGTCACGCAAAAGGCGGCCGTGATCACGACCGCCGTACTCCGTCTGAGCCGAGTTCTGTACCGAGCCATCGGCGAGTACCCTCCCTGCACGAGGATGGACAACGTTGTCAGCATTTCCGTGCAAGGATCAGTAGTGGCCCAAGTGGACAGTGGTGTCAAGGGTGTTGGCTGCGGCATTCGGGGCCTATGTCGCGGATTTTTCCGGCAAGCTTCGCACAGGGCGGTCATATTTCCGCGAGGTCTCAACTCGAAAACACCCACGGCCAACATTGCGTTCGATCTTGCTCCCCCGGCCGGAAGTGGACTATACCTGTCGGCGATTCACCCCTCTTGCACGAACCTGCTTGACCTGACCGCGGTGCCGGGGAGGATCCGGTTCACCGCCTGAGTCCTGGAGAAGGCGAGGACTTGAGCATGGGATCCACTTCCGCCGAGAACAGCAACAACGGCAGCGCGGCCGTAGGCCGCCGCGATCTGATCAAGCGGTCGGCCGCGCTCGGACTGATCTCCGTCCCGACGATGAGCTTTCTGTCCGCCTGCGCCAGCAGCGGCGGCGACGACAGCGGCGACAAGGCCAAGGCCGGCAAGAAGACCGCGAAGAACCCCCTCGCGGTCAACGACACCGCGCAGATGGAGTTCGTCCTGTTCGACGGCGGTTTCGGCAAGGAGTACGCCGAGGACGCCGTGAAGATCTACGAGACGAACTTCCCCAAGGCCAAGGTGAAGTTCTCCGCCACCCAGAAGATCCAGTCCACGCTCCAGCCCCGCTTCAACCAGGGCACCCCGCCGGACCTCATCGACAACTCCGGCGCCGAGCAGATGGACATGGGCGTCCTGGTCGGCAAGAACCAGCTCGCCGACCTCACCCCGCTCCTGGACGCCCCGTCCTACGACGACCCGAACAAGAAGGTCCGCGACACCCTGCGCCCCGGCATCGTCGAGATGGGCCAGTTCGACGGCGACCCGGTGTGGATCATGTACTACGCGTACACGGTCTACGGCGTCTGGTACTCCCAGAAGGCCCTCGACTCCCTCGACGCGGAGTACCCGAAGACCTGGGACGAGATGCTCGCGGTGTGCGAGAAGGCCAAGAAGAAGGGCATGGCGGGCTGGACGTACGCGGGCAAGTACCCGTACTACCTCCCCTTCTCGCTGTACCCGATGATCGGCAAGGTCGGCGGGGTCGAGGTCCTGGACGCCATCGACAACCTGGAGCCGAACGCCTGGAAGCACCCGGCGGTCAAGGCGTGTTTCGAGGCCTACTACGAGCTCTACAAGAAGGGTTACGTCCTCAAGGGCACCCCTGGTCTGGACCACATCCAGTCGCAGACCGCCTGGGCCCAGGGCAAGGCGCTGTTCATCCCGAACGGCTCCTGGGTGGAGAACGAGTCGGCGAACGTCATCCCGGCCGACTTCAACCTCGCCGTCTCGGCGCCCACCGGCATCGACTCCTCCGACAAGATGCCCTTCGGCACCATCTGGGCCTCCGGCGGTGAGCCCTTCATCGTCCCGGCCAAGGCGAAGAACACCGCGGGCGGCATGGAGCAGCTGCGGATCATGCTCAGCGAGGCGTCCTCGAAGAACTTCACGTCCAAGGTGAAGTCCCTGACCGCCTATAACGGCGGCACCGAGGGCATCACCCTCACCCCGGGCCTCAAGTCCGGTGTGGCGGCGCTGAAGCTGGCCGGCGACAACGTGGTGAACCCGCGTCTGCAGGACTGGTACGTCCAGCTCCAGAAGGAGCAGATCGGGGTGGCGGGCCTCGGCGAGATGATGGCCGGACGGCTCACCCCGGCGGAGGCCATCAAGAAGATCCAGGGCTTCGCCGACGCGGCCGCGAAGGACTCGTCGATCAAGCACTACAAGCACCAGTAACCGGGCGGAGCGGCGATGCAGCACGGCAAGTACCGGTTCATCGTGGGGTTCCTGGCGCTGCCCCTGGGACTGTACGCGCTCTTCGTGGTCTGGCCTTTCATCCAGTCCATCTACTACTCGTTCACGGACTGGACCGGGCTGAGCCCCGAATTCAAGATGGTCGGCCTGGACAACTACCGGAGGATGCTGGACGACGAGATCTTCTGGAAGTCCTTGCAGCACAGCTTGATCTTCGCGCTCGTGCTGCCGCTGCTGACGATCAGCCTGGCGCTGTTCTTCTCCTTCATGATCAATGTCGGCGGTCGGAAGAGAAAGGGGGGCCCGGTCGTCACCGGCGTTCGGGGTTCCTCCTTCTACAAGATCGTGTATTTCTTCCCGCAGGTCCTCTCGATCGCGATCGTCGCCCTGTTGTTCGCCTTCGCGTACAACCCGGACAGCGGTGCCATCAACTCGATTCTGCGGGGGATCGGGCTCGACAGCGTCCAGCCGCTGTGGCTGGGCGACCCGGACCTCGCCCTGTGGGCCGTGATGGCGGTCCTCGTGTGGTCCACGGTCGGCTTCTTCGTGGTCCTGTTCAGCGCCGGCATGGCCTCCATCCCGGCGGACCTGTACGAGGCCGCGCTGCTCGACGGGGCGGGCCGTGCCAGCACGTTCTTCCGGATCACCCTGCCGTTGCTGTGGGACACCGTGCAGTCCGGCTGGGTCTACATGGGCATCCTGGCCCTCGGCGCCGAGTCGTTCGCGGTCGTGCAGATCATGACGACCGGGCCCGGCGGTCCCGACTACTCGACCACCGTCATGGTCCTGTACGTGTACCAGAAGGCGTTCCGTGACGGGCAGGCCGCCTATGCCACCACCATCGGCGTCGCCCTGCTCGTCGTCACGCTGGCGTTCGCCGCCCTGGTGATGCGACTGGGCCGGCGCGAGCGGCTGGAGTACTGATCAGATGAAGACGACCGAAACTCCCGTCCCGGCCGAGTCCGGTGCTCCCGTCGCCAAGGTCGACATCCCAAGCCGCCCGCCCCGCAAGGAGAAGAAAGACGGCGTCCTCAACGTCTTCTCCCACGGGGTGCTCATCCTGTGGGCGTTCATGGTGGTCATGCCGCTGCTGTGGGCGGTGATGACGTCCTTCAAGGACGACAGCTCCATCTTCAACTCGCCCTGGGCGCTGCCGGACAAGCTGCACTTCGACAACTGGTCGCGGGCCTGGACCGACGCCAACATGAGCGACTACTTCCTCAACACCATCCTGGTGGTGGCGGGTTCGCTCATCGGCACCCTGGTCCTCGGCTCGATGGCGGCGTATGTGCTGGCCCGGTTCGACTTCCCGGGCAACCGGTTCATCTACTTCCTGTTCATCGGCGGCATGAGCTTCCCGATCATGCTGGCGCTGGTCCCGCTGTTCTACGTCGTGAACAACATGGGCCTGCTGAACACGATCCACGGGCTGATCCTGGTCTACATCGCCTACTCGCTGCCGTTCACGGTGTTCTTCCTGACCGCGTTCTTCCGCACCCTGCCGACCTCGGTCGCGGAGGCGGCCTTCGTGGACGGGGCCTCGCACTCCAGGACGTTCTTCCAGATCATGCTGCCGATGGCCAAGCCGGGCCTGATCAGCGTGGGGATCTTCAACTTCCTGGGGCAGTGGAACCAGTACATGCTGCCGACGGTGCTCAACACCGACCCGGACAAGCGGGTGCTGACCCAGGGGCTTGTGCAGCTCGCGGCCAGCCAGGGCTACAAGGGCGACTGGTCGGGCCTGTTCGCGGGCCTGGTCATGGCGATGCTCCCGGTCCTCGCGGCGTACATCATCTTCCAGCGACAGGTGGTGGCCGGGCTGACGGCGGGCGCCCTCAAGTAGATCTCCGCCCGCCCGCACGGGCGCTGTCCCTTCAAGATATGGATCTTGAACGGGCGGTGCCCCTTCGACGTGGGCAAGAACGCCGATACTGTTCAACCTCTTGACGGGAGGCGACCCTAACGGCTCAGCTTAGAGTTCACTAGTTGGACATAGACGGGGCCCCATCGCTGCGGTCCCGCGCGCAGGAGGTCGTCGTGGAGACTCCGGGGTCGCAGTCGTCGCTGCACCGTGCCAACCTGGAGCGGGTCGTACGTGCCGTCCGGCTGGCCGGGTCGCTCACGCAGGCGGAGATCGCGCGGACCACGGGACTGTCCGCGGCCACCGTCTCCAACATCGTCCGCGAGCTCAAGGACGGCGGAACCGTCGAGGTCACGCCCACCTCGGCCGGTGGCCGACGGGCCCGCGCGGTCTCCCTGAGCGGAGACGCCGGCATCGTCATAGGCGTGGACTTCGGGCACACCCATTTGCGCGTCGCGGTCGGGAACCTCGCCCACCAGGTGCTCGCCGAGGAGTCCGAGCCGCTGGACGTGGACGCCTCCGCCGCGCAGGGCTTCGACCGGGCGGAACAGCTGGTCAACCGGCTGATCGAGGCGACCGGCGTGGACCGCTCCAAGATCGCCGGCGTGGGCCTCGGTGTCCCCGGCCCGATCGACCTGGAGTCCGGCTCCCTGGGCTCCTCCGCCATCCTGCCGGGCTGGATCGGCGCCAAGCCCGCCGAGGAGCTCCATGGGCGGCTCGGCGTGCCCGTGCACGTGGACAACGACGCCAACCTCGGTGCCCTCGGTGAGCTGGTCTGGGGCAGCGGCCGGGGGGTAAGGGACCTGGCGTACATCAAGGTCGCGAGTGGTGTGGGCGCCGGTCTGGTCATCCAGGGCAAGATCTACCGGGGCCCGGGTGGCACAGCGGGAGAAATCGGGCATATTACTCTTGATGAGTCCGGCCCCGTCTGCCGTTGCGGCAACCGTGGCTGCCTGGAGACCTTCACGGCCGCGCGCTATGTGCTTCCGCTGCTCCAGTCCAGTCACGGCACCGACCTGACCATGGAAGGCGTAGTACGACTCGCGCGGGACGGAGACCCTGGCTGCCGTCGGGTGATCGCCGACGTCGGCCGACACATCGGCAGTGGAGTCGCCAATCTCTGCAACTTGCTGAACCCGAGCCGAGTGGTCCTGGGCGGTGATCTCGCCGAGGCCGGTGAACTGGTGCTCGGGCCGATCAGGGAGTCCGTCGGCCGCTATGCGATCCCCAGTGCGGCACGCCAACTGAGCGTGCTTCCAGGGGCACTTGGAGGTCGCGCGGAGGTGCTCGGAGCACTCGCTCTCGCCCTCAGCGAGATGGGTGATTCGACCCTTTTGGACAGCACGCTGCATGCGGCGGCACCTGCGTTCACTTAGAGAACGCAGGAGGTCGTTGCCATCTCGTTAAGTATTTACTTCTTGACGTCGCACGTGTGGCCGAGTTGACTTCCAGCCACCTCGGCCGCAACGACGCGGCCTCGTCAGGGAGGTTTCAAAAGTGAACACGCTCATGCGTCGTGTGGCCGTATCCGTCGCGATCTCGGCGCTCGCCGTCTCCGCCGCGGCCTGTGGCAAGGCCGGCGACGACGACAACGCCGGTGACAGCAGCAGCCCCGGCACCGGCGGCAAGTCGATCGGCCTGCTCCTGCCCGACAACGTCACCGCGCGGTACGAGAAGTTCGACAAGCCGTACTTCGAGGCCAAGGTCAAGGAGCTGTGCAGCGACTGCACCGTCTCCTACGCCAACGCCGCGGCCGACCCGGCCAAGCAGGCTCAGCAGATGAGCAGCATGGTCACCAAGGGCGTCAAGGTCATCGTGGTCTCCGCCCAGGACTCCGCGGCCATCAAGTCCTCCATCGCCTCCGCGGTGAGCAAGGGCGTCAAGGTCGTCGCGTACGACCGTCTGGCCCAGGGCCCGGTCTCCGCGTACGTCTCCTTCGACAACGAGAAGGTCGGCGAGCTCCAGGGTCAGGCCCTGCTCGACGCCCTCGGCTCCAAGGCGACCCCCAAGGCGAACGTCGTCATGATCAACGGTGACGACGCCGACCCGAACGCCGCGCAGTTCAAGGCGGGCGCGCACAAGATCCTCGACGGCAAGGTGAAGATCGCCTACGAGCAGTCGGGTCTGTGGAAGGACACCGTCGCCGCGCAGAAGATGTCCGCCGCCATCACCCAGCTGGGCGCCAAGAACATCGCGGGCGTCTACGCCGCCAACGACGGCATGGCCGGTGGTATCGCCAACACCCTCAAGGGCGCGGGCATCAGCAACATCCCGCTGACCGGCCAGGACGCCGAGCTCGCGGCCATCCAGCGGATCGTCGCCGGCACCCAGTCCGCCACGGTCTACAAGGCCTACAAGCCCGAGGCCGACACCGCCGCCGAGCTCGCGGTCAACCTCCTGCAGGGCAAGGACATCAAGTCCCTGGCCGACACCGAGGTCACCAGCGGCTCCGGCGACAAGGTCCAGGCGAAGCTGCTGACCCCGGTCTCGGTGACCGTGAAGAACATCAAGGACACGGTCGTCAAGGACGGTCTCTACACCGTCGCCGACATCTGCACCGCGGACTACGCCGCCGCGTGCAAGAAGGCCGGCCTCGAGTAAGACGGCCTGAGCCCTCGGGGCGCGTCTCTCACGGGACCCGCCCCGACGGCAGGCACACAGAGCCTGTCCGGTGCCCGCACCGCCTTCATACCCCGCCGCGGGGCGGGCACCGGACGGAAGCATGGCGGACGCAGCCGTTGCCAAGAGGCATCGGCCGCGCGCATGTTCGACTTGTAAATCAGTGCTTATGGCGCAACTCGTCCGACGAGTGCTGAAAGCACAATCCTCCGCGCCTTACCCCAAGCGCGGCATCCCCGCCGGTCAGGCGGCGAAGGAGATGGTTCACGTGTCCGCTACGCCCGTGCTGGCGTTGCGCGGAGTCTCCAAGCGATTCGGTGCGGTGCAGGCCCTCACCGATGTCGAACTGGAGGTCCACGCCGGAGAAGTGGTCGCCCTGGTCGGCGACAACGGCGCCGGAAAGTCCACGCTGGTCAAGACGATCGCCGGTGTCCACCCCATCGATGAGGGCGTCATCGAGTGGGACGGCAGCCCGGTCAGCATCAACAGGCCGCACGACGCCCAGGGACTCGGCGTCGCGACGGTCTACCAGGACCTCGCCCTGTGCGACAACCTCGACGTGGTCGGCAACCTCTACCTCGGACGCGAGCTGCTGCACCGCGGCGTCATCGACGAGGTCACGATGGAGAAGAACTCACGCGAACTGCTGAACACGCTCTCCATCCGCATCCCGAGCGTCCGTATCCCGATCGCCAGCCTCTCCGGCGGTCAGCGTCAGGTCGTCGCCATCGCGCGCGCCCTGATCGGCGATCCCAAGGTCGTCATCCTCGACGAGCCCACCGCCGCTCTCGGCGTCGAGCAGACCGCACAGGTCCTCGACCTGGTCGAGCGGCTGCGCGAGCGCAACCTCGGCGTCATCCTCATCAGCCACAACATGGCCGACGTGAAGGCGGTCGCCGACACCGTCGCCGTGCTGCGGCTGGGCAGGAACAACGGCTCCTTCTCGGTGAAGGACACCAGTCAGGAAGAAATCATCTCCGCGATCACGGGTGCCACGGACAACGCCGTGACCCGTCGTGCGGGGCGTCGCAGCACGGAGGCCGCGAAGTGAGCGACACATCGAAGGTTTCCAAGGCGGAGACGGAGGGCCAGGCCGCGCAGACGACGGTCGCGCCCGCCGACGACCCCACCGCGGCCCCGGTCGACGTGGTCGACCCCCGGCTGCTGGTCCGCGAAGAGGGCTTCAAGGGCTACTGGACCGAGTTCACCCGCAAGGTCAGGGGCGGTGAGCTGGGCTCCCTGCCGGTCGTGATCGGTCTGATCGTCATCTGGACGATCTTCCAGTTCCAGAACGACCGCTTCCTGAGCGCCGACAACCTGTCGAACATCAGCTACTACCTCTCGGCCACCGGCATGCTCGCCATCGGCCTGGTGTTCGTCCTGCTGCTCGGCGAGATCGACCTGTCGGTCGGTTCGGTCAGCGGTCTGGCGTCCACCATCTTCGCCGTGTTCGTGGTGGAACACGGCATGAACGTCTGGCTGGCGCTGATCCTGGCGATCATCACCGGTCTCGCCATCGGCGCGCTGCACGGCTGGTTCTTCGCGAAGATCGGTGTTCCGGCGTTCGTCGTCACCCTGGCCGGCTTCCTCGGCTGGAACGGTCTGATGCTGTGGCTGCTGGGCTCCAGCGGCACCATCAACATCCCGTCCGACTCGGGCCCGGTCCACCTGCTCAGCCAGAGCTCCTTCTTCATGGACCAGGCCATCATCGGCGCCTACCTGCTTGCCGGTCTCGCCGTCGTGCTCACCCTCGTCGGCAACTTCGGCGAGCAGCGCCGCCGCAAGGCCGCGGGTGTTCCCTTCCGGCCGACCAGCGAGATCGTGCTGCGCGTCGGTGTGCTCGCGGTGGCGTCCTTCCTGACGGCGGCCGTGCTGAACGACGCCGCCGGTGTCACCAACTCCCTGGTGATCTTCCTCGCCGCGCTGGTGGTCGTGGACTTCGTGCTGCGTCGTACGACGTACGGCCGCAAGGTCTTCGCGGTCGGCGGCGGCATCGAGGCTGCCCGCCGTGCCGGTATCAACGTCCCGATGATCCGGATCACCGTGTTCGCCATCTCCGGCGGCTTCGCGGCCGTCGGCGGTATGTTCTTCGCCGGTCAGACCGCCAGCGCCACGCTGAGCGCGGGCGGCGGCAACACGCTGATGCTCGCCATCGCGGCGGCCGTCATCGGTGGTACGTCCCTGTTCGGTGGACGCGGCTCGGTGTGGTCGGCACTGCTCGGCATGCTGGTGATCCAGTCCATCCAGACGGGTCTGGACCTGCTGAACATGAACCAGTCGATCCAGTACATGATCACCGGTGGTGTTCTGCTGGGCGCGGTCGTCATCGACTCGGTGTCGCGCAAGTCTCAGAAGGCCGCGGGCCGCGGATAAGCGCTGCTCGCCCCAGGCAGGTCGCCCGGCACCCCGCAAGGTGCCGGGCGACTCGCATGTCGTAGAACATTAGACTCGACCCGCCCGGCAAAGCTCGATCAGCTCTACAGCAAGGAGGCACGGGTGCCGCTGCTGACCCGTATCAGGGGACCGCGTGATCTGGACCGGCTCAGCCTCGAGGAGCTGGACCAGCTGGCGGAGGAGATCCGCAGCTTCCTCGTCGGCGCCGTCTCCAAGACCGGCGGCCATCTGGGACCCAACCTCGGTGTGGTCGAGCTGACCATCGCGCTGCACCGGGTCTTCGACTCGCCCAAGGACCGGGTGCTCTTCGACACCGGTCACCAGTCCTATGTGCACAAGCTGCTCACCGGGCGCCACGACTTCTCGAGGCTGCGCTCCAAGGGCGGCCTGTCCGGCTACCCCTCGCGCGCCGAGTCCGAGCACGACGTCATCGAGAACAGCCACGCCTCCACGGTCCTCGGCTGGGCCGACGGACTGGCCAAGGCCAACCAGGTGCTCAAACGCGACGACCACGTCGTCGCCGTCATCGGTGACGGTGCCCTGACCGGCGGTATGGCCTGGGAGGCGCTGAACAACATCGCCGACGCCAAGGACCGGCCGCTCGTCATCGTCGTCAACGACAACGAGCGCTCCTACGCGCCGACCATCGGCGGCCTCGCCAACCACCTCGCGACCCTGCGCACCACCGACGGCTACGAGCGCTTCCTGGCCCGCGGCAAGGACCTCCTGGAGCGCACCCCGGTCGTCGGCCGCCCGCTCTACGAGACCCTGCACGGCGCCAAGAAGGGCCTCAAGGACTTCATCGCGCCCCAGGGCATGTTCGAGGACCTGGGCCTTAAGTACGTCGGCCCCATCGACGGCCACGACATCGAGGCGCTGGAGTCGGCGCTGGCCCGCGCCAAGCGGTTCGGCGGCCCGGTGATCGTGCACTGCCTCACCGAGAAGGGCCGCGGCTACGAGCCCGCCGAGCAGGACGAGGCCGACCGCTTCCACGGCATCGGCCCGATCCACCCCGACACCGGCCTGCCCATCAAGGCCTCCGCCGCCAGCTGGACCTCCGTCTTCGGCGACGAGATGGTCAAGCTGGGCCGGGAGCGCGCGGACATCGTCGCCATCACCGCGGCCATGCTCCAGCCGGTGGGCCTCAAGAAGTTCGCGGACACCTTCCCGGACCGGATCTACGACGTCGGCATCGCCGAGCAGCACGCCGCCGTCTCCGCGGCGGGCCTCGCGACCGGCGGGCTGCACCCCGTCTTCGCCGTCTACGCCACCTTCCTCAACCGCGCCTTCGACCAGGTGCTCATGGACGTCGCCCTGCACAAGTGCGGGGTGACCTTCGTGCTCGACCGGGCCGGCGTCACCGGCGACGACGGGGCCTCGCACAACGGCATGTGGGACATGTCGATGCTCCAGGTCGTCCCCACGCTCCGGCTCGCCGCCCCGCGCGACGCCGAGCAGCTGCGTGCCCAGCTCCGCGAGGCCGTCCAGGTCAAGGACGCGCCGACCGTGCTGCGTTACTCCAAGGGCGTCGTCGGCCCCGCCGTACCCGCCGTGGGCACCGTCGGCTCCATGGACGTCCTGCGCGAGCCGGGGACCGACACGCCCGACGTGCTCCTCGTCTCCGTCGGTGCCCTCGCCCCCATGTGCCTGGAGATCGCCTCGCTCCTCGACAAGCAGGGCATCTCCACCACCGTCGTCGACCCGCGCTGGGTCAAGCCGGTGGACGAGGCCATGGCCCCCCTCGCGGAACGGCACCGCGTGGTCGTCACCGTCGAGGACAACTCCCGTGTCGGCGGCGTCGGTTCGGCGATCGCGCAGGCCCTGCGGGACGCGGGCGTCGACCTTCCGTTGCGCGACTTCGGCATCCCGCCGCGCTTCCTCGACCACGCCTCGCGCGCCGAGATCATGGCGGAGATCGGGCTGACCGCGCCCGACATCGCCCGCCAGGTCACCGGCCTGGTCTCCAAGCTGGACGGCCGGTACGACAGCGCCCCGGCCGAGGTGGAGCCCGCCCGCGACTGACGAGGGCTCGCCCGAACGGGCCGGTCACACCACTCTTGACAGTGGTGTGACCGGCCCATTCGCGTGAATCGGCCCGCGCCGGGGCATACGACCTACGCCCCCTCTCGATCATGTCGAGGACGACACAGCGTGGGAGGTACCCGTGAGCAGCACCCTCTTCCGGACGAAGAAGGTCGAACAGTCCATCCTCGATACCGAGGAGCCAGAGCACGCGCTCAAGAAATCCTTGTCCGCGCTGGATCTGACCGTCTTCGGCGTCGGCGTCATCATCGGCACCGGCATCTTCGTCCTGACCGGCACCGTCGCCAAGAACAACGCAGGTCCTGCGGTCGCCCTGGCCTTCGTGGTCGCGGGCGTCGTCTGCGCGCTCGCCGCGCTCTGCTACGCCGAGTTCGCCTCCACCGTGCCGGTGGCGGGATCGGCGTACACCTTCTCCTACGCCTCCCTCGGCGAACTGCCCGCCTGGATCATCGGCTGGGACCTCGTCCTGGAGTTCGCGCTCGGCACCGCGGTGGTCGCCGTCGGCTGGTCCGGCTACATCGCCTCGCTGCTCGACAACGCGGGCATCCATCTGCCGGAGGCGCTCAGCGGGCGGGACGGAGCCGACGGCTTCGGCTTCGACATCCTCGCCGCCCTGCTGGTCCTGGTGCTCACCGGCATCCTGGTGCTCGGCACCAAGCTCTCCGCGCGCGTGACCTCGATCGTCGTCGCCATCAAGGTGACGGTCGTCCTGACCGTGATCGTCGCCGGTGCCTTCTTCATCAAGGGCGACAACTACGACCCGTTCATCCCGAAGGCGCAGGAGGTCCCGGCCGGGGACAGCCTCCAGTCGCCGCTGATCCAGCTGATGTTCGGCTGGGCCCCGTCCAACTTCGGTGTGATGGGCGTCTTCACGGCCGCCTCGGTCGTCTTCTTCGCCTTCATCGGCTTCGACGTGGTCGCCACGGCGGCGGAGGAGACGCGCAACCCGCAGCGGGACATGCCCCGCGGCATCCTCGGCTCGCTCCTCATCTGCACGACCCTCTACGTCGCCGTGTCGATCGTCGTGACCGGAATGCAGAAGTACACCGACCTGTCCGTCACGGCCCCGCTGGCGGACGCCTTCAAGGCCACCGGGCACCCCTGGTTCGCGGGCTTCATCAGCTTCGGCGCCGCCGTCGGCCTGACGACGGTCTGCATGATCCTGCTCCTCGGGCAGACCCGGGTCTTCTTCGCGATGAGCCGTGACGGACTGCTGCCCACGTTCTTCTCCCACGTCCACCCGAAGTTCCGGACCCCGCACCGCCCGACCATCCTGCTGGGCGTGGTCATCGCGGTCGTCGCCGGCTTCACGCCCCTCAGCGAGCTCGCCGAACTGGTCAACATCGGCACGCTGTTCGCGTTCGTGGTGGTCGCGATCGGTGTGATCATCCTGCGCAGGTCCCGCCCCGACCTGCCCCGCGCCTTCCGTACGCCGTGGGTGCCGGTCATCCCGATCCTGTCGGTCCTGGCTTCCCTCTGGCTGATGCTCAACCTGCCGGCGGAGACGTGGTTGCGGTTCGCGATCTGGATGGCGATCGGGTTCGCGGTGTACTTCCTCTACGGCCGCACCCACAGCCGCCTGAACCAGCGGACCGAGACGGAGTAACTCCCGGCTCGTATGTCGGCTGCGGTGCATTGTGGCTGGTCGCGCAGTTCCCGCCCCTGGGTGGGTGCAGTGAGGGTCTGCCTGACTGTACCCACCGCTTTCAGGGGCGCGGGGAACTGCGCGACCGGCCTCCACCGGCCCGCAGCCGAACGACGACGCTCAGGGCCGTACCGTCCGCGGCCCCGCTACCTCCGCCCCCAACTCCGAAACCCGGCGCCGGAGTTCACGATCGGCGGTGACCACCAGCACTGGCCGCCCACCCCCCACCCCCGCCACCAGCTCCACCATGTGATCGTCCCCGCTCCCCGGAGCCGACTCCACCCGAACCCCCGGCACCGACTCCACCCCCCGAGCCGCCCCCTCCACCACCAGCACGATCTCCACCGGACCGTCCCGCCCCGGCACCCCGTCCGCCGCCAGCCGGTCCCGCAGCCGCTCCGCGGCCCCCCGCCGGTCCCGCCACCACCCGTCCGGTACCGACCCGACGACATTCGCGGCATCCACGACGACCAGCAGCACGTCACTCATGCCCCCAGCGTGCCACGCCCGGCCCACCCGAACGCGGCGCAGACCGCCCGATTAGAGTGGTCCCGTGTCAATGGTCCGTACAGTGAACGGCAACTGGCTCATCCGCGCCCGCGACGGCCGACTCGGCGTCTACACCACCCGCGACGACGCGGTGTGGTGCCGGGCAGAGCGCCGCCCCGGCGGCGACACCTGGCTGCCCTGGCGCAAGGTCGGCGGAGGCCAACGCCTGCACGCCGGGCTCGCCGTGGGCCGGGGCCCCGACGGCTACGCGCACCTCGTCTCCTGGCGCCCCACCAAGGCCGAGGAGGCGAGCCTGGTGCACTCCACCCACTTCCGCGTCCACCTCGCCGCCCTCGACTGGATCCCGGTCGGCCACCCCGACAAGGCCGGTGCGCGCACCGGTGTGCCCGCTGTGGCCGTCGACGCGGAGGGCCGGGCACATGTCTTCGTCGGCAACCGGAGCAACAGCGTGCGTGCCCTCGTACAGAAGGAGCGCGGCGGCTGGAACGCCTGGTCCGACCTCAAGGGCACCGACGTCCACGAACAACTGGTCGCCGTGACTGGGGAGTCGGGCCGGATCGAGGTGTACGGCACCGGACCCGACGGCATCCTGCGGTGGCTCCAGGAGGAGGCGGGTGCCGCTCCCGTACCGGCCGACCCGCTGCCGGTGCGCGTCGAGCCGGGCACACTCGGCGCGCTGCCCACCTCCAAAGAGCACACCACGCTCTTCTTCGCGGACCCGGAGGGCATGTTCTACGCCTGGCGCCCGGACACCGAGCCCACCCCACTGCTCGCCGCGGCCGGGCCCGGCCCGCCGGCCCTGCTCCGCTGCACTCTGGAGGGCCACGACTGCACGCTGCTCGCGCAGCGCTCGGCCTCCGGGCGGGTCGCCTTCGCAGCCTGTCCCACCGAGCAGGAGTCGGCGGGCATGTGGTGGACGGAGTCGGGGCCGCAGCTCCCCGTGGACACGGCGGTGGCGCTCGCCGAGGACGCCGACGGCCGTGTCGTCGCCGCGACGGTGACCCCCGACGGGGACCTGCGGGTCGCCCGGCAGAAGGACGAGCCGGGGCTGGCGCTGGCGGCCTGGCAGGAGGTCTGAGCGGGTTTCGGCGTAGGGCAGCCACGATGGCACTGACCCCGGAACAGCTGGTCGCCGAGTTCCCGGACGCCGTCATGGAGCTGTACTCCGTCGCCCGCGAGCGCATCGCGCGCCTGGAGGCCGAGAACGCCGACCTCACGGCCCGGCCGGCCTGAATGCGAAGAGGGCCTCCGCCGCAGCGGAGGCCCTCTTCACGGTCGTACGAGAAGCGCTTACGCCGGGACCGACGCCACGCCCGGAGCCAGGAACTTCTTGCCGTTCACGCGCTCCGAGACACCCTCGCGGTCCAGGTACGGCGTGATGCCGCCCAGGTGGAAGGGCCAGCCGGCGCCCGTGATCAGGCAGAGGTCGATGTCCTGCGCCTCGGCGACGACACCCTCGTCGAGCATGAGCCCGATCTCCTGGGCGACGGCGTCGAGGACACGGTCACGGACCTGCTCCTCGGACAGGACGACATCGCCCTGCTTGAGGAGCGCGGCGACCTCGGGGTCCAGCTCCGGCTTGCCGGAGTCGTAGACGTAGAAGCCGCGCTTGCCCGCCTTGACGACCGCCGCGAGGTTCGGGGAGACCGTGAAGCGGTCCGGGAAGGCCCGGTTGAGGGTCTCCGAGACGTGCAGACCGATCGCGGGACCGACCAGCTCCAGGAGGACGAGCGGGGACATCGGCAGGCCGAGCGGCTCCACCGCCTTCTCCGCCACGGCGACCGGGGTGCCCTCGTCGATGATGTTCTGGATCTCGCCCATGAAGCGGGTGAGGATGCGGTTCACGACGAACGCCGGGGCGTCCTTGACCAGCACCGCGGTCTTCTTCAGCTTCTTGGCCACGGCGAAGGCGGTCGCCAGCGAGGCGTCGTCGGTCTGCTCGCCGCGGACGATCTCCAGGAGCGGGAGGATCGCGACCGGGTTGAAGAAGTGGAAGCCGACGACCCGCTCGGGGTTCTTGAGCTTCGACGCCATCTCCGAGACGGACAGGGAGGAGGTGTTGGTGGCGAGGATCGCGTGCGCCGGGGCGACCGCCTCGACCTCCGCGAACACCTGCTGCTTGACGCCGATCTCCTCGAACACGGCCTCGATGATGAAGTCCGCGTCGGAGAAGCCCTCCGCCTTGTCCAGCACACCGGTGACCAGGGCCTTCAGGCGGTTGGCCTTGTCCTGGTTGATACGGCCCTTGCCGAGCAGCTTCTCGATCTCGGCGTGGACGTAGCCCACACCCTTGTCGACGCGCTCCTGGTCGATGTCGGTCAGCACGACCGGCACCTCCAGGCGGCGCAGGAAGAGCAGCGCGAGCTGGGAGGCCATCAGACCGGCGCCGACGACACCGACCTTGGTGACCGGGCGGGCCAGGTTCTTGTCCGGGGCCCCCGCGGGACGCTTGCCGCGCTTCTGCACCAGGTTGAACGCGTAGATGCCGGAGCGCAGTTCGCCACCCATGATCAGGTCGGCGAGGGCCTGGTCCTCGGCGTCGTAGCCCTGCTGGAGGTCGCCGTTCTTGGCGGCCTCGATGATGTCCAGGGCGCGGTAGGCGGCCGGAGCGGCCCCGTGCACCTTGGAGTCCGCGATGAAACGGCCCTTGGCGACGGCCTGGTCCCAGGCCTCACCGCGGTCGATCACCGGGCGGTCGACGACGATCTCGCCCTTGAGGACGGACGCCGTCCACAGCAGGGACTGCTCCAGGAAGTCCGCGCCCTCGAACAGGGCGTCGGCGATGCCCAGTTCGTAGACCTGGGCACCCTTGAGCTGCTTGTTCTGGTTGAGGGAGCTCTCGATGATGACCGAGACGGCCTTCTCGGCGCCGATCAGGTTCGGCAGCAGGGTGCAGCCGCCCCAGCCGGGGACCAGACCGAGGAAGACCTCGGGGAGCGAGAAGGCGGGCAGGGCCGCGGACACCGTGCGGTAGGTGCAGTGCAGACCGACCTCGACGCCACCGCCCATGGCCGCGCCGTTGTAGTACGCGAAGGTCGGCACCGCGATGCCCGCGAGGCGCTTGAAGACCTCGTGGCCGCCCTTGCCGATGGCCAGCGCGTCCTTGTGCTCCTTGAGGAGCTCGACGCCCTTGAGGTCGGCGCCGACGGCGAAGATGAACGGCTTGCCGGTGATGCCGACACCGACGATCTCGCCGGCCGAGGCCTCCTTCTCGACCTGGTCGATGGCGGTGTTCAGGTTCGCCAGCGAGGCCGGGCCGAAGGTGGTCGGCTTGGTGTGGTCGAAGCCGTTGTCCAGCGTGATGAGCGCGAAGCGTCCGGCGTTGAACGGCAGGTCCAGGTGGCGTACGTGCGCCTGGGTGACTACCTCGTCCGGGAACAGCTCGGCCGCACCCTTCAAGAGCTCAGTGGTGCTCACTTGCTGCCTCCGGCGTCCTTGTGGTTCGGGTTCTCCCAGATGACCGTCGCGCCCATGCCGAAGCCGACGCACATGGTGGTCACGCCGTAGCGGACCTCGGGCTGCTCCTCGAACTGGCGGGCCAGCTGCGTCATCAGCCGGACGCCGGAGGAGGCCAGCGGGTGGCCGTACGCGATGGCGCCGCCGTACTGGTTGACGCGCGCGTCGTCGTCCGCGATGCCGTAGTGCTCCAGGAAGGCCAGGACCTGGACCGCGAAGGCCTCGTTGATCTCGAACAGGCCGATGTCGGAGATCGACAGACCCGCCTGCGCGAGGGCCTTCTCGGTGGCCGGGATCGGGCCGTAGCCCATGACCTCGGGCTCGACACCCGCGAAGGAGTACGAGACCAGGCGCATCTTGACCGGGAGGTCGTTCTCGCGGGCGAAGTCCTCGGAGGCGATGAGGGAGGCGGTGGCGCCGTCGTTCAGACCGGCCGCGTTACCGGCGGTGACCCGGCCGTGGACGCGGAACGGCGTCTTCAGCCCGGACAGGTTCTCCAGGGTGGTGCCCGGACGCATCGGCTCGTCGGCGGTCACGAGGCCCCAGCCGGTCTCACCGGCCTCGGGGTTGGTGCGGCGCACCGAGATCGGCACCAGGTCGGCCTGGATCTTGCCGTTGGCGTACGCCTTGGCGGCCTTCTCCTGGGAGCGCACGGCGTACTCGTCGGCGCGCTGCTTGGTGATCGTCGGGTACCGGTCGTGCAGGTTCTCGGCGGTCATGCCCATGAACAGGGCGGACTCGTCGACCAGCTTCTCGCTCACGAACCGCGGGTTCGGGTCCACGCCCTCGCCCATGGGGTGACGGCCCATGTGCTCGACACCACCGGCGATGGCGATGTCGTAGGCACCGAAGGCGACCGAACCGGCGACCGTGGTCACGGCGGTCAGCGCGCCCGCGCACATGCGGTCGATGGAGTAACCGGGTACGGACTGCGGCAGACCGGCCAGGATTCCGGCGGTACGGCCGATGGTGAGCCCCTGGTCACCGATCTGCGTGGTCGCGGCGATGGCGACCTCGTCGATCTTCTTGGGGTCGAGACCCGGGTTGCGGCGCAGCAGCTCCCGGATCGCCTTCACGACGAGGTCGTCGGCACGGGTCTCGTGGTAGATGCCCTTCGGGCCCGCCTTGCCGAACGGGGTGCGGACGCCGTCGACGAAGACGACGTCCCTGACGGTACGAGGCACGATGGCTCTCCTCCAGATGCGGGATCTGCACTGCTGCGATGCGCTGAGCGCGCGCTCAGGACCCATGCTACTTATGGGTAACGTGACTGCACACCCCTGGAGGCCGGAGCGGCGAAGGTCACATCGCGGGAGGCGCCGTGGAGCCCCTCGGCGTCAGAACCGGAGTGGGCACTGGATGCGATCCCGGCCCTTCCCCGGTGATCACTCCGAACAGCGTCCGAGCCGCGTCCGCGCCGAATCCGTGCACGTCATGGCTCATCGCGGACAGCGTGGGGTGGGTGAGCCGGCACAGCTGGGAGTCGTCCCAGGCGAGCAGTGAGACGTCACGCGGAACGTCCAGTCCCATCTCCGCGGCGACCGACAGTCCGGCGACCGCCATGATGTCGTTGTCGTAGACGATAGCGGTCGGCCGGTCCGGCGGCGTGGCGGTCAGCAGGGACCGGGTGGCCCGCGCGCCGGCCTCCCCCGAGTAGTCGGTGGTGACCTGCCAGGCCCCCGCCAGCTCCAACGCCCTCGCGGCCTCGTCGAACGCCGCCGTCCGTGTCGACGTGTGCGCCAGCGCCGCCGCACCCCCCACCCGGGCGATCCGCCGATGCCCCAGCGCCGCCAGATACCGCACGGCCTCCGTCACGGCGGTCGCGTCATCGGTCCACACGGACGTGAGGCCGCCGGTGAACGACGGATCCCCTACGGCCACCACCGGCATCCCCAGCCGCTCGGCCGCCGCGACACGCGGATCGTCCGCCCGGAAGTCGACCAGGATCGACCCCCCGACCTGCCGCCCACGCCACCACGACTCCTGAATCCCGACCTCCTCCTCCACGTTCCGCACCAGCCGCAGCAGCAGCGAGCAGTTCCGCTCGATCAGCACGCTCTCCACGCCCGACACGAACTCCATGTAGAAGGGCTCCAGGCCCAGCAGTCGCGCCGGCCGACAGATCGCGAGCCCTACGACGTCCACCCGCGACCCGGCCAGTGTCCGCGCCGTGAGGTTCGGTGCCCAGCCGAGCTCCCGCGCGGCCAGGAAGATCCGGTCCCTGGTGGCCTCCGACAGCCCCGGCTTGTGGTTGAAGGCCAGCGACACGGCCCCCTTGGACACCCCGGCACGCGCGGCGACGTCCTTGATGGTGACGCGCGAGGCCGGCTGGGCTGTCATCGGCTGGGCTCCAGGCAGTACAGGGCGGACCGGGCGGTATCCGCGTCAGGAGTCTCCCAGCCGCTCACCCCGATGGTCACCCGCTCCCCGGGCAACAGCGTGACCAGCCCCCGGTCCGCCCGCGCCGCCGGATCCAGCCGGTCGGCCTGCAACAGCAGATCCCGTACGAGGGTGCGGGCCGTCACGGTCACGGCACCTGGCGCCACGGAGACGTCGAACTCGGGGCGGGCGTAGGGGATTTCACGGTCGGGCGAGGGAAAGTACAGGGCCCGCGCACCGTCAGGCGCCGGGCTCGCCTCCGCGGCCGCGTGGACTCCGGCGCCCGCGTCGTGGCTTGCGCACGCATCCGCGCCGGCTTCTGTGTCCGGGCGCTGGTCTGCGTTTGCGCCTGCTGCCGCGTTGGTTTCCGTGCCGCCGTCGTGGCCTGCGCCCGCTTGCGCACCTGTGCCGGTTTCCGCATCCGGGCGCTGGTCTGCGCGTGCAGCCGCAGCCATACCGGCTCCCGCGCCCTGGCTCGCGCACGCGCCTGCTTGCGGGGCTCGGCCCGCCCCCGCTTCCGCGTCCGTGCCGGCTTCTGTGTCCGGGCGCTGGTCTGCGCGTGCAGCCGCAGCCATACCGACTCCCGCGCCCGCGCCCTGGCTCGCGCACGCGCCTGCTTCCGGGGCTCGGCCCGCCTCCGCTTCCGCGTCCGTGCCCCAGCTGCCGCTCGCCCCCGCAGCCGCTCCCCGGTCCGCACCGCCGCTGCCACCCGCATCCGCCACCAGAAACTCCTTCGGCCCCACCGGCACCAGCTCCGGCGGTACCGTCACATCGGCGACCGTCCTTCGGTCCGCGCGGAAGTCCACCTCGGCCTCGTCGAGCACCCCGCCGTCCACTGACATCCGCCGCAGCCGCAGCACCCCCGCCCACGGCTCGCCCGCTTGGTTGACGACCGCCAACACCAGCTCCTGCCCCCGCACCTGGACCGTCAGCAACCGATCCGCGTACAGCCGCCGCAGCTCGTGATACAGCGGCTTCTCCCGCCCGTCCCCGTCCACCGCCGCCCAACTCGTCACCGGCCAGCAGTCGTTGAGCTGCCACACCACCGTCCCCGCGCACACCGGCCAGTGCGACCGCCAGTGCTCGATACCGGCAGCCACCGCCCGCGCCTGGTTGACCTGCATCAGGTAGTGCCAGCGGTCGAAGTCCCCCTCAGGGAAGGCGAAATGCCGCTCAAGACCCCGCCGCAGCTTGCCGTTCCCGTCGTCGGCCTTCTGGTGGTGCAGCACACCGGGGGAGTCCGCCGCGAGCACCTCCCCGGGCAGCGCGCGCGCCAGCGTGGCGTGGGCGGGCGGTGCCTGCCAGCCGAACTCGGCCACGAACCGCGGCACTTCACTCCGGTACTCGGCGTAGTCGAGACGGTTCCACACCTCCCACGAGTGGTGCGTCCCGTGCGCCGGATCGTTCGGGTGGTGGTCCCACGACCCGGACCAGGGACTCCCCGCCGTGTACGGCCGCGTGGGGTCCAACTCGGCCACCACCCGCGGCAGTACACCCAGGTAGTACCCCTCCCCCCAGGAGTCCCCGGCGAGCCGCTCCTCCCAGCCCCAGTCCCTGAACCCCCACAGGTTCTCGTTGTTGCCGTTCCACAGCACGAGCGAGGGATGCGGCATCAGCCGTACGACGTTCTCCCGGGCCTCCGCCTCCACCTCGCCCCGCAGCGGCTGCTCCTCCGGATAGGCCGCGCAGGCGAACGGGAAGTCCTGCCAGACCAGCAGCCCCAGTTCGTCGCAGGCGTCGTAGAAGTCCTCGCTCTCGTAGATCCCGCCGCCCCAGACCCGCACCAGGTCCACCCCGGCGCCGGCGGCCTGCGCGAGCCGCTCCCGGTACCGCTCACGGGTGATCCGGGACGGGAACACGTCGTCCGGGATCCAGTTCACGCCGCGCGCGAACAGCCGTTCGCCGTTCAGGACGAACGTGAACCCCGTGCCGTGCTCATCGGCCGACCGGTCCAGCTCGACGGTCCGAAAACCCACCCGGCGCCGCCACCCGTCCAGCGGCCGGTCCTCGTGCAGCAGCGTCAACTCAACGTCGTACAGCGGCTGTTCACCGTAACCGCGCGGCCACCACAGCCGTACGTCCGGCACCTCCAGGCGTACGACCGCCGAGGTCCCGTCGACCGCGGCACGCGCCCGCACCCCACCCACCGAGGCCTCCACGGTCAGTGGCGCCTCGACTCTGGAGCGCTCCACGTCGACCGCCAACTCCACGACACCCAGGCCCTGTTCGACGCTCACCAGCGGCCGCACCCGGGCGATCCGGGCCGTCGACCACCGTTCCAGCCGCACCGGCCGCCAGATCCCGGCCGTCACCAGCGTGGGCCCCCAGTCCCAGCCGAACGAGCAGGCCATCTTGCGGAGGTACTGGAAGGGCTCGGCATACGTGGCGGGCCGCTCGCCCAGCTTCCCGCGCACCGCCTCGGCCTCTGCGTAGGCGGAGACGAACCGCACGCTCAGCCGTCCGGCCATACCGGTCACGTCGAAGCGGTACGAGCGGTGCATGTTCCTTGTCCGGCCCAGGAGTCGGCCGTCCAGCAGGATCTCGGCCACCGTGTCCAGACCGTCGAAGACGAGGTCGGTCTGCTCATGCCCGTTCACCGGAGGGAGGTCGGTCTCGTAGGTCCACTCCCGCCGCCCCACCCACGCCACCTCGGTCTCGCCCAGCCCGAGAAAGGGGTCCGGGATCACCCCGGCGGCCAGCAGATCGGTGTGCACACAGCCCGGCACGACAGCCGGCAGCGCCTCTCCCTCGTGCCGCAGGATCCAGCCCTCGGTGAGCGGTGTGGCCTGAAGCATGTACGCACTCCCTAAACCGGTAAAGTCCAGTGGTCCGAAAGCTTTTCGGCATCGTTGGCGAGATAGGGACTTTACCGGTTAAGAAAACGTTGTCAGAGTACCGAACCAGCCAACCCGCTCGTGCTCGTCCGTCCCGTGAACGGAGCTGATGCACATGAACCGCCGTACAGTCCTGTCCTTGGCCGTGGTCGCGAGTGCCGCCCTGCTGCTCCCCGGCTGCACCGGTACCGGAGGATCCTCAAAGGGCGCCGACGCCAAGGCACCTGACGACCCGTCGAAGGTCACCGGGACCATCAAGGTCCTCACCGTCCGCACCGACCTCGTGCAGGACGGCACGCTGAAGAAGTACGCCGCCGAGTTCAACAAGACGTACCCGAAGGTGAAGGTCGAGTTCGAAGGGCTCACGAACTACGAGACCGAGGTCAAGATCCGGATGAACACCGAGAACTACGGTGACGTCCTGCTGATCCCCGCGGTCATCAAGAAGGCCGACTACCCGCGGTTCTTCGCCTCCCTGGGCACCGAGGCCGAGCGCAGCGAGAAGTACCGCTTCACCGACTACACCACCGTCGACGGCAAGGTCTACGGCCAGAGCCCGGTCGGTGTGGCCCCCGGGTTCGTCTACAACAAGCGGATCTGGAAGGAGGCCGGGGTCACCGAATGGCCCACCACCCCGGCCGAGTTCATCGAGGACCTCAAGGCCATCAAGGCCAAGACCGACGCGATCCCGTACTACACCAACTTCGCGGCCGGCTGGACGCTCACCTCGTGGACGTACGTCGACGGCGCGGTCCACTGCGACCCGCAGGCCACCAGCAAGCTCGCCCAGGACGACCCGTGGGCCAAGGGCGCCGACCTGCGCGTCGGCGACACCCTGCTGTACGACATCGTGAAGGCCGGCCTGATCGAGAAGGACCCGACGACCAGCAACTGGGAGGAGTCCAAGCCCCGCACCGCCAAGGGCGAGATCGCCACCCAGTGGCTCGGCACCTGGGCGATCGTGCAGTTCAAGGACGCCGCCAAGAAGGCCGGTGTGAACCCGGACGACATCGGTTTCATGCCGTTCCCGTCCCAGACGGACGGCAAGTTCTGCGCGACCGTCGCCCCGGACTACAACCAGGCCGTCAACGTCCACTCCAAGTACAAGGAAGCCGCCCGCGCCTGGATCGACTGGTTCACGGACAAGTCCGGCTACGTCGAGGACAACCTGGCCATCTCCCCGCTCAAGGACGCGGCCCTGCCCGAGGTGATGAAGCCGTACGAGGAGCAGGGGGTGAAGCTCATCGAGGTCGACGACGCACAGGGCGCCCGGGTCAAGCAGCTCGACAGCGACTCGGAGGTCGGCATCTATGCCCCCGAGTACCGTCAGAACCTCGTCGACCTCGCCCGCGGAGCCCGCAAGGGCAGCCTCGACGACTTCCTCTCCGACCTCAGCAAGCGCTGGACGGACGCCCAGAAGAACCTGGGGTCCTGATGACGGACACGACTCACAAGGCGGCCGTGGAGGTGATCCCGGCCGCCCCCGTCCCGGCGCCCGCCCCGCGCCGGACCCGTGCCTGGCGGGGCGTCACCCCCTGGCTGTTCCTGATCGCCCCGCTCGCCCTGCTGATCACCTTCACCTACGCGCCGATCCTCAACATGGTCGCCTACAGCTTCACCGACTGGGACGGCGTGAGCCCCGAACTGCACTACACGGGCGCCGAGAACTACCAGGAGGTCTTCACCCGGCCGGACCTCTTCGAGGTCTTCTGGGTCAGTGGCTACTACCTCGCCGCATCCGCGGTCCAGATCGCCCTGGCCCTCTACTTCGCGACGATCCTGAGCTTCAACGTCCGCTTCCGGAACTTCTTCAAGGGCGTGCTCTTCTTCCCGTACCTGATCAACGGGGTCGCGATCGGCTTCGTGTTCCTCTACTTCTTCCAGGACGGCGGCACCCTCGACTCCGTGCTGAGCCTGTTCGGCGTGCACACCGACCACGCCTGGCTCGGCACCCCGGTCTCCGCGAACACCTCACTGGCCGGCGTCTCCGTCTGGCGTTACCTGGGCCTGAACTTCGTCCTCTTCCTGGGCGCGATCCAGTCGATCCCGGGGGAGCTCTACGAAGCCGCGGAGCTGGACGGCGCGAACCGCTGGCACCAGTCCCGCTACATCATCGCGCCGGGCATCAAGCCGGTGCTGACCCTGACGGTGATCCTCTCGATCTCCGGCTCGCTCTCGGTCTTCGAGATCCCGTACATCATGACCGGCGGCGCCACCGGCACCGAGACCTTCGTGATCCAGACGGTCAACCTGGCCTTCCGCTTCAACAAGACGGGCCTTGCCTCGGCGGCCGCCATCGTCCTCCTGCTGATCATCCTGCTGGTGACCTGGGTTCAGCGACGCCTGGTCCCCGACGACAAGGTGGACCTCGTATGACCCGCCGCAAGATCGTCCGCGCCCTGGTCTATCTCTCGCTGATCGCCGCGACCCTGGTGGTCCTGCTCCCGCTCGTCGTCGTCCTCCTGACCTCCCTCAAGTCGGAGAAGGAGATGGCCAACACCAGCGGGGCCCTCGAACTCCCGCACGACCTGCTGAACTTCCACAACTACGTGACGGCGTTCCAGGACGGCGAGATGCTCTCCGCCTTCACCAACACGGCGATCATCCTGCTGGTCTCGATCGGCGGCACGGTCCTCATCGGCTCGATGACGGCCTACGCCATCGACCGCTTCACCTTCCGCTTCAAGAAGCTGGTGGTCGTGCTCTTCCTGACGGCCGCCCTGGTTCCCGGCGTCACGACTCAGGTGGCCACGTTCCAGATCGTCAACAGCTTCGGCATGTTCGACACCCTCTGGGCGCCGATCGCCCTGTACATGGGCACGGACATCGTCTCGATCTACATCTTCCTGCAGTTCGTCCGCTCGATCCCGATCTCCCTGGACGAATCGGCCCGCCTGGACGGCGCCAACGCCTTCACGATCTACCGCAAGATCATCTTCCCGCTGCTGAAGCCGGCCATAGCGACGGTGGTCATCGTCAAGGGCATCACCGTCTACAACGACTTCTACATCCCCTTCCTCTACATGCCCTCGGAAGATCTTGGCGTGATATCGACGTCGCTGTTCCGCTTCAGAGGCCCCTACGCAGCCCACTGGGAGGTGATTTCGGCAGGAGCGGTCCTGGTGATCCTGCCGACGCTGATCGTCTTTCTGAGCCTGCAGAGGTTCATCTACAACGGTTTCATGCGAGGAGCGACGAGGTGAGGTTCTTTTAGGGGCGCGGGGAACTGCGCGACAAGCCACGACGAACCCGCAGCCGCCGTGTCTCAGAAAGAACCCACGGCGGCTAGGCGGACAAAGCAGCGACCAACACCGGCGTGACCTGCTCGACCTGCCAGGCCCGAGCCCCGTAACCAGCCAGAGCGACCCCCACCGACTCCGCGCTGACAACAGCCGGCGGCTCCCAGCAGACCCGCCGTACCGTATCCGGCGTGATCAGGTTCTCCTGAGGCATGTTCAGGGTCTCGGCCAACGCGGACACGGCCGCCCGCGCAGCAGACAGCCGAGCGGCAGCGGCAGGATCCTTGTCGGCCCACGCCCGCGGCGGCGGAGGCCCCGTCACCGGCTGCCCCGGCTGCGGCAACTGCACCTCCGCCAGGGCCCTGGCCCGGTCGACGGCCGCCTGCCACTGCTCCAGCTGCCGCCGCCCCATCCGATGCCCGAACCCGTTCAACGCGGCCAGCGCATGCACGTTGGCGGGCAGGGCGAGCGCCGCTTCGACGATCGCCGTGTCCGACAGCACCTTCCCCGGTGACACGTCCCGCCGCTGGGCGATCCGGTCCCGCGTCTGCCACAGCTCCCGCACGACGGCCAGCTGCCGCCGCCGTCGTACCTTGTGCATCCCGGAGGTCCGCCGCCAGGGGTCCTTACGAGGCTCGGCCGGGGGCGCGGAGGCGATCGCGTCGAACTCCTGGAGCGCCCACTCCAGCTTCCCCTGCCGGTCCAGCTCCTTCTCCAGTGCGTCCCGCAGATCGACGAGAAGTTCCACGTCGAGGGCGGCGTACCGCAGCCACGGCTCCGGCAGCGGGCGGGTCGACCAGTCGACGGCCGAGTGCCCCTTCTCCAGGACGAAGCCCAGCACGCTCTCGACCATCGCTCCGAGCCCGACCCGGGGGAACCCGGCGATCCGCCCGGCCAGCTCGGTGTCGAAGAGACGGGACGGAATCATGCCTATCTCGCGCAGACAGGGAAGATCCTGAGTGGCGGCGTGCAGCACCCACTCCACACCGGAGAGTGCCTCGCCGAGGCCCGACAGATCGGGACAGGCCACGGGGTCGATCAGTGCGGTCCCCGCGCCCGCGCGGCGCAGCTGCACGAGATAGGCGCGCTGCCCGTAGCGGTAACCGGACGCCCGCTCGGCGTCGACGGCGACGGGGCCGGAGCCCGCGGCGAACGCGGCGATCACCTCGGCGAGCGCGTCCTCGTCGGCGATCACGGGCGGAATGCCCTCGCGCGGCTCCAGTAGAGGGATCGGCGCCTCCGCTGCAGAAGATCCGCCGTCGTCCGGAGGGGCGCCTCCGGTGGTTCGCAGTGAAACGTCTGCTGCGGTCTCTTGGGCGTCGGTCACATGTCAAGGGTATCTGTGTATGGACAGCGCCTGCCGACGGAACGTTCCGTCGGCAGGCGCTTTGGGGTCGTAAACCAGTCAGCTCGGTGAAAGCTCTGGTTCACGTCCGTGAACAGTGAGGCTCGAAGAGAACCTCAGTGGATGATGCCGGTGCGCAGGGCGACCGCCACCATGCCTGCGCGGTCGCCCGTGCCGAGCTTGCGGGCGATACGGGCGAGGTGGCTCTTGACGGTCAGCGCGGACAGGCCCATCGAGACACCGATGGCCTTGTTCGACTGTCCTTCGGCCACCAGCCGCAGCACTTCGACCTCACGGCCGGAGAGCTCGCGGTAGCCGCCCGGGTGGCTCGGGGCACCCGGGGGGCGGCGGTGCATTCGGGCGGCTGCGGCGCCGATGGGGGCGGCGCCCGGCCGGGTGGGGAGCCCGAGGTTGGTGCGGGTGCCGGTGACGACGTAACCCTTGACGCCGCCCGCGAGGGCGTTGCGCACGGCGCCGATGTCGTCGGCCGCGGAGAGGGCGAGGCCGTTGGGCCAGCCCGCGGCGCGGGTCTCGGACAGCAGGGTCAGGCCGGAGCCGTCGGGAAGGTGGACGTCGGCGACGCAGATGTCTCTGGGGTTGCCGATGCGGGGACGGGCCTCCGCCACGGACGAGGCCTCGATGACATCGCGCACACCGAGCGCCCAGAGGTGACGGGTGACGGTGGATCGTACGCGCGGGTCGGCCACGACCACCATGGCGGTGGGCTTGTTCGGGCGGTAGGCGACCAGGCTTGCGGGCTGCTCGAGGAGAACGGACACCGGGCCTCCTGGGGTGCGGGACGGCTTGGAAGGTCACAGACGTCTTCGGCACCGAACCCGGCGTCCTTTAGAGAATGATCACGATCTAGTGAGTAACAATTAGTGCAATTCGGACGTGCGATCGATCGTTCGGTGAGCATATCGGTTCGTTCGACGGGTCACTCCTGACTGAAAGTGGCCGTATCGACAAATTGATGCGCCGAATGGTGGACGGTTCCCCGCTCTCCTGGATGGGTCAGCGCGCCTGCGGATCCCGGCGCTGTGGCAGCGTCACCACCGACGCGTCGCCCGGCCCGGCCGGCGGCAGGCCCGCGACCTGGGCCAGCAGATCGCACCAGGACGCCAGATGCGCCCCCGCGTCCGGCACTCCGCCGAGGCCCTCGCGGGGCGTCCAGGAGGCGCGGATCTCGATCTGCGAGGCCGCCGGGCGCTCGGCCAGACCGCCGAAGTAGTGCGAGCTCGCGCGCGTGACGGTGCCGCTCGGTTCGCCGTACGACAGCCCGCGCGCAGCGAGCGCCCCGGTCAGCCACGACCAGCACACCTCGGGCAGCAGCGGGTCGGCCGCCATCTCCGGCTCCAGCTCCGCGCGCACCAGCGTCACCAGCCGGAACGTGCCGCGCCAGGCGTCGTGCCCGTCGGGGTCGTGCAGCAGCACCAGACGGCCGTCG
Organism: Streptomyces sp. NPDC048420; assembly: GCF_040651535.1. Lineage (NCBI taxonomy): Bacteria > Bacillati > Actinomycetota > Actinomycetes > Kitasatosporales > Streptomycetaceae > Streptomyces > Streptomyces sp. NPDC048420. The sequence continues at coordinate 376,566 of NZ_JBEZKG010000003.1, read as the reverse complement.
GCGAGGTCCTGGTCGCCGTCGACGACGGTGGCCTCCAGCGCGTACGCGTGGGGGGCGAGCCGCTGCGGTGCCCGCGTCGGCTCGATCTCGATCTGCGGCCGCAGCCGACTGCCGCGCAGGGCCTGAACCGCGGCCTGGAAGGCCGGCGGAGCCGCACCGCTCCCATCCCGGTCACTCCCCTTCGCGTCGTCCATTCCGCCCGTGTCGTCCGACAGTCGTCCTTGTGCCGCAGCCATGCGGGAAGGTTAAGGGGAAGGGGGGCGTGGTGCGGGCCTAGACACCCTGACTCGGCTCCATGCCCACACAGACACCGCGCACTCGGCACTCATCGCACCGTGCGAGACTTTCCGACGTGAGTGCACACGACGCGACGCAGTCAGCCACGTACGAATCCGCCTTCCTCAAGGCCTGCCGGCGCGAACCCGTGCCGCACACGCCGGTCTGGTTCATGCGCCAGGCCGGGCGCTCACTGCCCGAGTACCGGAAGGTCCGCGAGGGCATCCCGATGCTCGAGTCCTGCACGCGCCCCGAGCTGGTCGCCGAGATCACCCTCCAGCCGGTCCGCCGGCACAACGTGGACGCGGCGATCTACTACAGCGACATCGTCGTCCCGCTCAAGGCCATCGGCATCGACCTCGACATCAAGCCCGGCGTCGGCCCGGTCGTCGAGCGACCCATCCGCACCCGCGCCGACCTGGCCCAGCTGCGCGACCTCACTCCCGAGGACGTCTCCTACGTCACCGAGGCCATCGGCCTGCTGACCGCCGAGCTCGGCCCGACCCCTCTCATCGGTTTCGCCGGCGCACCTTTCACCCTCGCGAGTTACCTCGTCGAGGGCGGCCCGTCCCGCACGTACGAGAACGCCAAGTCGATGATGTACGGCGACCCCGAGCTGTGGGCCGACCTCCTCGACCGCCTCGCCGAGATCACCGCCGCCTTCCTGAAGGTCCAGATCGAAGCCGGCGCCTCCGCCGTCCAGCTCTTCGACTCGTGGGCCGGCGCCCTCGCCCCCGTCGACTACCGCCGCTCGGTGCTGCCGGCCTCCGCGAAGGTCTTCAAGGCGGTCGAGGGGTACGGCGTCCCCCGCATCCACTTCGGTGTGGGCACCGGCGAGCTGCTGCGGCTCATGGGCGAGGCCGGCGCGGACGTCGTCGGCGTCGACTGGCGCGTCCCGCTCGACGAGGCCGCCCGCCGCGTCGGCCCCGGCAAGGCGTTCCAGGGCAACCTCGACCCGACGGTCCTGTTCGCGTCCACGGAGGCCGTCGAGGCCAAGACCCGTGAGGTCCTGGAGTCGGCCGAGGGCCTGGAGGGCCACGTCTTCAACCTCGGCCACGGCGTCATGCCGACCACCGACCCGGACGCGCTGACCCGCCTCGTGGAGTACGTCCACACGCAGACGGCCCGATAAAAAGCCCTCACCACGTGTGCCGGGGCCGCGCCTTCCTGCCGAACAGCAGACCGCGCGGTTCCGGCGGCGGGGGAGTGCCGGCCTTGAGCGGCCAGGCGAGCAGCATCCCGGCGAGGAAGCCGACCACGTGCGCCGCGTATGCCACCGTGCCCGCCGCGGAGACGCCCTCGCCGGACGAGTAGAACGCCTGGAGCACGAACCAGAAGCCCAGCACCAGCCAGGCCGGCAGTCTCAGCGGCAGGAACACCAGGAACGGCACCAGGACCCACACCCTGGCCTTCGGGTACAGCACCAGATAGGCGCCCAGGACACCGGCGATGGCTCCCGAGGCGCCGATCAGCGGGTCGCCCGAGTCGTCGTTGAGCAGCGCGAAGCCGTACGACGCCGCATAGCCGCAGACGACGTAGAACAGCGCGAAGCGCACATGCCCCATGCGGTCCTCGACGTTGTTGCCGAAGATCAGCAGGAACAGCATGTTGCCCAGCAGGTGCAGCCAGCCGCCGTGCAGGAACATCGCCGTCAGGACCGACAGGGCGGGGGACTTGTCGTAGTCGGGCGGGGCCACCACACAGCCCGCCGCGCCCTGCGCGTTCGTGCCGACGTCGCCCGTCGGGACGAGGTGCGGCATCTGATGGTGGATCAACTCCTGTGGGACCGCCGCGTACTGGTCCAGGAACGCCTGGAGATGGCACAGCTGGGACAGGCTGCTGTCGCCCGCCATGGAGCCGGCCAGGCCGGGCATGAACAGGAACACGAGGACGTTCGCGGCGATGAGCGCGTACGTCACCACGGGGGTGCGGCGCACCGGGTTCACGTCATGGACGGGGATGACCACAAGGAAGTACTGCCCGCGATGGGCCCGGTGAATCGGTGTGCCCCGGTGAACACCCGCACGCACGCGTGCGTATGTCTCCTCAACCGCCCGCGGCACGGGGAAGGCGGGCCGCGGGGACTTACGTGAGGAACAGGCGATGAACGACCGTATTACTCCTCCGATGCACGCTCTTCCCGACGGTGAGGCCGAGATCTCCCTTGTGGTGCGACTGCCGTGGGAGGACGTGGCCAGGCTCGGTCAGGAGGCCGGGCGGCTGGCCTCCCAGATGCAGCGCCCGGTGACCCTCGACGAGGCGGTGAGCAACCGGCTCAGGTCCACCCGGCCGGCGGCCCACGCCAAGCCGGCGGGCGAGCAGCCGGCCGCGATGCCGACCAGCACCAGTGCCTCTGTCTCGGCGCTGCCGCCCCGGCCACCGGCCGACCAGGCCCGCCAGGCCATCGAACGCATCAACGGCACGGCATAGCGGTCAGGAGGCCCGCACCTTCGCGGCGGTCTTGCGGGCCGCCACGAGGACGGGGTCCCACACCGGGCTGAACGGTGGGGCGTAGCCCAGATCCAGGGCCGTCATCTGTTCCACCGTCATACCGGCCGTCAGGGCCACCGCGGCGATGTCGACCCGCTTGCCCGCGCCCTCCCTGCCCACGATCTGCACGCCGAGCAGCCGCCCCGTGCGGCGCTCGGCGAGCATCTTCACCGTCATGGGGGAGGCGCCCGGGTAGTAGCCGGCGCGGCTGGTCGACTCGATCGTGACCGACTCGAACTGGAGGCCCACCCGCCGGGCGTCCTTCTCGCGCAGCCCGGTGCGGGCGATCTCCAGGTCGCAGACCTTGCTCACCGCCGTACCGACGACCCCGGGAAAGGTGGCGTAGCCGCCGCCGACGCCCGTGCCGATGACCTGGCCGTGCTTGTTGGCGTGGGTGCCCAGCGCGATATGGCGCTCCTGCCCCGACACCAGGTCCAGGACCTCCACGCAGTCACCGCCCGCCCAGATGTTCTCGTGACCGCGCACCCGCATCGCGAGGTCCGTCAGCAGGCCGCCGTGACCGCCCAGCGGCAGACCGGCCGCCTTCGCGAGCGCCGTTTCCGGGCGTACGCCGATGCCGAGCACCACCACGTCCGCCGGGTACTCGGCGTCCTCCGTGGCCACCGCGCGGACCCGGCCGTCCTCACCCGTGAGGATCTTGGTCACCTCGCTGTCGTTGACCATGGTGATGCCCAGGCCCTCCATGGCCTCGTGCACCAGGCGGCCCATGTCCGGGTCGAGCGTCGACATGGGCTCGCTGCCCCGGTTGACGACCGTCACCTCGTAGCCCCGGTTGATCAGCGCCTCGGCCATCTCCACGCCGATGTACCCGGCCCCGACCACCACCGCGTTACGGCCACGCGTGTGTGCCAGCGTGTCGATGAGCGCCTGGCCGTCGTCGAGGGTCTGCACCCCGTGCACACCAGGAGCGTCGGCACCCGGCATGTCCGGGCGGATCGGGCGGGCGCCGGTCGCGATCACGAGCTTGTCGTACGACGTCCAGGACTCGGCCCCCGAGTCGAGGTCACGCGCGCGTACCCGCTGCCCGTCGACGTCGATCTCCGTGACCTCGGTGCGCATCCGCAGGTCGATGTCACGGGCCCGGTGCTCCTCGGGCGTGCGGGCGATCAGCTGGTCCGGCCCGGTGACGTCCCCGCCGACCCAGTACGGGATGCCGCACGCCGAGTAGGAGCTGAAGTGGCCCCGCTCGAACGCCACGATCTCCAGCTCGTCGGGGCCCTTCATCCGGCGTGCCTGCGACGCCGCGGACATCCCCGCGGCGTCGCCACCGATCACGACCAGACGTTCCCTCGTGTCCCGCGTACGGCTCATGCTCATGCGAACACGCTACGAGGGCGGGGCATTTCAGTCCTGCTCGCCCCGCTCCCGCGAGCGGTCCGGGTCGGGGACGGGACGTGCGGTGGGCAGCGGGCCCAGGGCGGTCGAGGCGGCCGCCGATGCGGGCCGACGGGGCAGCCGGGGCCGGACCAGCCGCAGCCAGACCAGCACGATCAGCGCGAGCCCCGCCAGGAACGGCAGTACGGCCGCCAGCGCCATCACGACCCAGCGCAGCATGGTCACGAACGCGTCCCAGCCGCCCGTGAGCGCGTCGACGACACCGGGATCGTCGTCCTCCTCCACCTTGACGACGGGCTTCTCGGACAGGGAGAGGGTGATGGTGGCCAGGCTCGTGCGGTCCTTCAGGGACGCCTGGCGGGCGAGCAGCGACTCCAGGTCGGCCTGACGGGTGCTCAGTTCGCCCTCCAGGGTCACCACGTCGCTGAGCCTGGTTGCCTTGTCCATCAGTTCGCGGATCCGCGCCACGCTCGCGCGCTGCGTCGCGATCCGGCTCTCCACGTCGACGACCTGGTCGGTGACGTCCTGCGCGTTCGCGGTGCGCTCCAGGAGCTTGCCCGCGCCCTCCAGGTCGGTGAGGACCTCGTCGTACTTCTCGACCGGCACCCGCAGCACCACCTCTGTCTGCTCCCGGCCCTCCTCGTCGCGGGAGGTCGACTCCTTGCCGACGAATCCGCCCGCGTTCTCGGTGGTGGTGCGGGCCGCGGCGAGCGCCTTCGGTACGTCCTTGACCTGCACGGTCAGCGTGGCGGTGCGGATGATGTGGCTCGCGGCGGGCTGCGGTGCGGCGGTGGCCTGCTTGCTGCCCGCGCTGTCCTCGGCACCGGCCGCGCCCCTCGCCTCGCTCTGCCCCGCCTTGCTGTCGGAAAGGGCGTTGCCGCCGTCGCTGCTGGTGTCGGCGGCTCCCCCGCTGCACCCGGTCAGCGCGAGGGCCGCGACCAGCAGGAGCCCGGCGAGGGCCTGCACGGGCCGTACCGAGCTTCGTGAACGTGAGGTGTGCATGGGCGTCCCCCCGAGGGTCGTGAACAACTGACGCTCCTTCGACGCCGGAGGGGGTACGAACGTTGGACCCCGGCGGTCCCGATGCGGTCACGGTCAGGACTCGTGAAGGACACCGGGCCGCCGGTCGACTGTCAGTGGGGTCTGAGAGGCTGGGGCCATGAGCGGATCACAGGTCGTCGTCATCGGGGCCGGCATCGCGGGGTTGGCCGCGGCCCACCGGCTGTTGCAGCGAGGTGCGCGCGTCACCGTCGTCGAGGCGTCCGACCGTGTCGGCGGCAAGCTGCTGCCCGGCGAGATCGCGGGCGCCCGCGTGGACTTCGGCGCCGAGTCGATGCTGGCCCGCAGGCCGGAGGCGATCGCCCTCGCGCGCGAGGTGGGCCTCGACGAGCGCCTCCAGCCGCCGGCCACCGCCACGGCCTCGATCTGGACCCGCGGCGCCCTGCGCCCCATGCCCAAGGGCCACGTCATGGGCGTCCCCGGCACCGCCGACGCCCTCGCGGGAGTGCTCTCCGACGAGGGCCTCGCCCGCATCGAGCGGGACGCCGAACTGCCCCGCACCGAGGTCGGCGACGACGTGGCGGTCGGCGAGTACGTGGCGACAAGGCTGGGCCGCGAGGTCGTCGACCGCCTCATCGAGCCCCTCCTGGGCGGAGTGTACGCGGGCGACGCGTACCGCATCTCGATGCGCTCGGCGGTCCCGCAGCTCTTCCAGGTGGCGAAGACCCATATCTCCCTCACGGAGGGTGTCCGCGAGATCCAGGCCAAGATGGCCGCGGGCCGGCAGACCGGGCCCGTGTTCATGGGCATCGAGGGCGGTGTGGGCACCCTCCCGCTCGCCGTCGCCGACTCGGTGCGCGCGCGGGGCGGCGAGATCGTCACCGGCGCCCCGGTGAGCGAGCTGCGCCGCGAGCAGTCCGGCGGCTGGAAGGTGGTGGCCGCAGACCGCGTCCTGCACGCCGACGCGGTGATCGTCGCCGTCCCCGCCCCGGCCGCCGCGGGCCTCCTGCGCGCCGAAGCACCCGAGGCCGCCACCGAGCTCGACACCGTCGAGTACGCCTCCATGGCCCTGGTCACCCTCGCCTACCGCCGCTCCGACACCGCCCTGCCGGCCGGCAGTGGCTTCCTCGTCCCGCCGGTCGACGGCCGCACCATCAAGGCGTCCACCTTCGCCTCCCAGAAATGGGGCTGGATCGCCGACGAGAACCCGGACGTCGTCGTCCTGCGCACCTCCGTCGGCCGCTACGGCGAGACGGAGATTCTGGAGCGCGACGACGCGGCCCTGGTGGACGTCTCCCGCCACGACCTGGAAGCGGCCACCGGGCTGGCCGCAACCCCCCTCGAAACCCGCGTCACCCGCTGGACCGACGGCCTGCCCCAGTACCCCGTCGGCCACCACACGCGCGTGGCCCGCATCCGCGAGCACGTCGCCAAGCTCCCCGGCCTCGCGGTGTGCGGCGCGCAGTACGACGGCGTCGGCATCCCGGCCTGCATCGCGAGCGCCCACGCGGCCGTGGACCAGATCCAGGGCGACCTGACCGCCGTACAGGAGCTCACGGCCAACCCGGTGCAGAGTCTGCACGGCGGAGCGGGAGAATAGGGGCCATGAGCAACGACGCCCCCACCCCCGAGTCCGGCAGGGTCCCGAACAAGGGCAAGCTGGCCAAGGACCTCAACGAGGTCATCCGTTACACGCTCTGGTCCGTCTTCAAGCTGAAGGACGTGCTCCCCGAGGACCGCACCGGCTACGCCGACGAGGTCCAGGAGCTGTTCGGCCAGCTCGCCGCCAAGGACGTCACCATCCGCGGCACCTACGACGTGTCCGGGCTGCGCGCCGACGCCGACGTCATGATCTGGTGGCACGCGGAGACCAGCGACCAGCTGCAGGAGGCGTACAACCTCTTCCGCCGCACCAAGCTGGGCCGCGCCCTGGAGCCGGTCTGGTCGAACATGGCGCTGCACCGCCCCGCCGAGTTCAACCGCTCCCACATCCCGGCGTTCCTCGCGGACGAGAACCCCCGGGACTACGTGAGCGTGTACCCGTTCGTGCGGTCGTACGACTGGTACCTCCTGCCCGACGAGGACCGCCGCCGTATGCTCGCCGACCACGGCAAGATGGCCCGCGGCTACCCGGACGTCCGCGCCAACACCGTCGCCTCGTTCTCGCTGGGCGACTACGAGTGGATCCTGGCCTTCGAGGCCGACGAGCTCTACCGCATCGTCGACCTCATGCGTCACCTGCGCGCCTCGGAGGCCCGGATGCACGTCCGCGAGGAGGTCCCGTTCTACACCGGCCGCCGCAAGGACATCGGCGACCTCGTGGCGGGTCTCGCCTGATCAGCGAGCGGGTCTGACGGTCGCCTTCCGGGAGCCGGCCTTCGGCTTCGGCTCGGGGTGCGGGGCGCACGCGGCGCGCCGCACCGGGAGGCGACCCTCCAGCAGATAGGCGTCCAGGTACCCGTTGACACACGGGTTCGGGCCGCCCGCGATGCCGTGCGTGCCCGCGTCCCGCTCGGTCACCAGCACCGAGCCGGACAGCCGCCGGTGCAGCTCCAGGGCACCTTCGTACGGAGTCGCCGCGTCCCGCTCGGCCGCCAGGATCAGCGTCGCGGGCAGCTCCGCGGGCCCGGTGCGCACGTCCAGCGGCTCCTGCCGGGCAGCGGGCCAGTACGCGCAGGGCAGGTTCATCCACACGTTGTCCCACGTCTCGAACGGCGCCACCCGCGCCAGCCGCGTGTTGTCCCGGTCCCACACCGCCCAGTCCGTCGGCCAGGACGCGTCGTTGCACTCCACGGCCGTATAGACCGCGCTGGAGTTCTCCGCCTCCTTCGCCGCCTCCTGATGCGGCCCGGCCTGCTGGATCAGCGGCTTCGGATCGCCCTTGAGATAGGCCGACAGCGCCTGCGCCCGATGCGGCCAGAAGTCGTCGTAGTACCCGGTCGACAGGAACGCCCCCTGAAGCTGACCGGGCCCGACCTTCCCGCCCGCCGGCTTCGCGGCGAGCCGCGCCGCGGCCTTCTCGTAGCTGCGTTGCACCTTCTCCGCCGTGTCCCCGAGGCCGTACACCGCGTCGTGCTTGGCGGCCCACTCCCGGAAGTCCGCCCAGCGTCCCTCGAACGCGGCCGACTGGTCGAGGTTGTTGCGGTACCAGATCTGCTCAGGGTCCGGGTTCACTGCCGCGTCGAACACCATCCGCCGTACGTGCGAGGGGAAGAGCGTCGCGTACAGCGCACCGAGGTAGGTCCCGTACGACGCCCCCATGAACGTCAGCTTCGGCTCCTCCAGCGCGGCCCGCAGGACGTCCAGGTCCCGGGCGTTGTTCAGCGAGGTGTAGTGCTTGAGCGCCGCCCCCGTCCGCTTCGCGCACCCGCGCGCGTAGGCCTTCGCCTGCGCGATGCGCTCCTTCTTGTACGACTCCGAGGGGTGCGTGGGTGCCTGCGTGGGTGCCTTGAAGAACTTCTTCGGGTCCGTGCAGGACAGCGGTGCCGAACGGCCGACTCCGCGCGGGGCGTAGCCGACGAGGTCGTACGCCGCCGCGAGCCCCTTCCACTCGGGCATTACGCCGATCAGCGGGAAGTACATGCCGGAGGCGCCGGGGCCGCCGGGGTTGTAGACGAGGGCGCCCTGCCGGGGGACCCGGCGCTTGCTGTTGTGCGGGTCCCTGTGGGTGGCCGGCACCCGGCTGACGGTCAGTCTGATCTGCCGGCCGTCGGGGTGCGCGTAGTCGAGCGGTACGGACACCGTGCCGCATTGCACGGTGTCCGGCAGGTCCTCCACCGCGGGGCAGGCGCCGAAGCGGATCCCGGCATCCGCGGCGCGCGCGGCGGCGATCGCGGTGCCGTGCAGCTCCACCGCGCCGGGGGCGGCCGGAGCGCCCCCGGCCGGAGCGGCGGCGAGCGTGGTCAGGAGCAAGGACCCGGCGGCCGTGTAGAGGGCGGGAGCTCTCATCAGGTGTCCCTTCGGTGCGCGGCGGCGACAAAAGGGATGTTTCGTTCGGGTGTGGGTGAAGGCAAGCACCGACCGCGGGTGTCGTCCTCAATGCCTCCGTGCGCCCCCGGGCGCTCAGTCGCGCCAGTGCGGCCGACGGTGCTTCTCGCCGTGTCCGTCGTGCCGTACGCCTCGCCACTCCTGGCGGAGCGGGGCGCGGTGCGGCTCGCCGTGTGCGAAGGCCGCGCGCAGGTCCGGTTCGCCGATCGCGCTGATGCCGCGGACGGCGACGCAGGTGAGATACGTCCGCTCGTCCGTGCCGCCGGAGCGCCTGGTCAGGGCGCCGAGCAGCCGCTGACCGGCCGGTGAGGCCCAGCGCGAGTACGGGTGGACCTCCACCCGCGCGACGGCCAGACAGCTCAGGGACAGCGCGAGCGGCAGCGCGAACCAGAGGGCGACCAGGTGCCGCGGCATCTCCGACGGGGCGGGCGACAGCAGCGCGATCGCACCCAGCGCGACCACGGCCACCGCGGCCGACCGCACCTGGCGGAGCGCCGCCGCGATGCCGGACCGGGCGCCGTCGGGCACGGCGAGACCCGCGTCCACCAACCGGTCGGCGAGGCTGCGCACCGCGTCCGCCGAGGCCGCGTCCGCCCGCACCGGTGCGATCCGTGACTGCCCCTCAGGGCCGATGGCCCCGATGACCGTGCGCTCCATCTCGTCCCGCCCGCGCGGATCGACGACGGTGGCCCAGCCGGTGTGGGCCAGCAGCAGCCGTCTCTGCCGGGCCATGGAGACCAGCGTCAGATCGGCGACCCGCCGGGGGCCGCCGGACAGGAACGCGGCCTCGTACAGCGTCAGATCGTGTCCCCGGGCATCCGCGTCCGCGGCCGCCGCGTGTACGGCGGCCAGGCACAGCCGCGTACACGCGGTGCCGGCGGCGGCCCAGGCCAGCAGCAGAAGGAGAACCCAGAACATGCCGCGTTTCTATGCCAAAGGCTCCTGGCGGCGCCATGGGCTGTTCACAATCCGGACGGAGTGTTGTCGGTGTGTGACGTTCCGTTTGTCCGGAAGTGGACTACGACGCCACGGGGACCGGAGGCGGGCTGGAGGCGGCCGGGGGAAGGGTGAAGGTCGTCGCATACGGCGACGGGGTGACCGGAACGACCTGGCCCGGGTCGGTCGTCGGGCCCGGCGGAGCGGGGGAGTTGGTGATCGGCGGGGTGCTGCCCGCGGCCAAGTCCCGGGCCAGGGCGCCGAAATCGACGTACCCGGTGGCCTCCAGGACCTTGATGTGGTCCAGGACGGTGGTGTTGGCGTCGTCGGCCAGGGCACGGACCAGGGAGTTCTGGGTGCTCGCGCGGACCTGGGCGACGACCGAGAACACCCTGCCGTGCGCGAGGCGCAGGATGTTGGCGAACTGGCGGTCGTAGTCGACGCCCTGAGCCTGGTTCAGGGTGGCGAGCCACTGCTTCTGCTGCTCGTTGGGCTCGTTGGGCAGGGCGAGTCCGAGCTTCGCCGCCACGTCACGTACGCGCGCGTCGAGGAAGGTGTGCCCCTCGACGAGGTGCTCGCCGGCCGTCCGTACGGCCTGTGTCGTCCCCTTCTGCTCCGCCTGCTGACCCGCGGGCAGCTCCCACAGCCCCGCGAGACGCACCTTCTCGACGAACTCCCGGTCCAGCGCGGAGAGCGGCCCGTACGGCGTCGTCACGGTCCCGGCGTTGAACACGCTGAGTCCCGTGCCGGAACGGTCGGCGTACGACCACATCGGGATGAGCAACGCCACGAGGGTCGCTGTCAGCCCGGCGATGATGATTCCGGTGCCGGTGAAGATGCCTCGTCCCTTGACGGGCGGTCGGGATCGCATGGTGCCTCCTGTTGCGGCACCGCACGCTAGGGAGTCTCAGGTGCGGGATTGACATATTACCGTCGGGTCCGCGGGGGTCGTTTGTCGGCTGCGGGCCGTGGGGGGCTGGTCGCGCCCACGCGGCGGAGCCGCACATCGACACAACCCCGCGCCCCTGGGTGGGTTGCAGTAACCGTCGGCCGCTATGCCTGCGCAGCCCGCAGCCGCGGGCAGTTGTGCCGCTGGGACGGCTCCCGACCGAGCGACAACGCATCCCCCGGGCACCCCGCACCCTCAGTGCCGCAGCAACACCCTCCGCGTGGCCCGGGCCAGTCGAATCCCAGGCCTCCGGGACCTCGGCGTGGGTCCCGTCCGCTCCAGCCACCACTCCCGCAACTCCCGCCCCACCCCCGCGTCCCCCAACTCCCCACCCAGCAACAGATGTTCGGCAAAGCTCAACGCATCCCGCCGATACCCGTCCGTCATCGGAGCCCTCTGCGCATAGGCCAAGAACGCCGCCCGATAAGCCACCGCCCCGAGGATCACCGGCAACTCCGGCGCCACCTTCGCCACCACATCCGCCCGCTTCCCCGCCAGCGCCCGCGCCTGTACCCCCAGTCGCACCCGGTCGAACCTCTCCGGAACCGGCGTCCCCGCCACGAGCGCGGACAGCAGCGCGGTCTGGGCGAGGGCGAGCCGCTGGCGGGCCCGGTCGGTGGGAACACCCGGCGGCTCCTCGGGGGCAGCGGCGCGCCACGCGAGGCCCGGCTGCGCCCCGCCCTTCTCCACCGCCTCCCGAATCGCCCCCAACTCCCGCTCCAGCTCAGCCGGTTCGGGAAAGTTCTCGTCCCGCTCCAGCAGTACGCCCGGCGGCGAGATGCGCGACGCGAGGTCGGTGAGGATGTCGAGCACCGGCCGCGGGACCGGGTGGGCGTGGCTGTCGTGCCACACCCCGTCCCGCTCGAACCCGCCCGCGACATGGACGTACGCCATGGCCTCCAGGGGAAGCCCGGCGAGCGCCTCGGCCGGGTCCTCGCCGCGGTTGACGTGGTTGGTGTGCAGGTTGGCCACGTCGATCAGCAGCCGTACGCCGGTGCGGTCCGCGAGCTCGTACAGGAACTGCGCCTCGGTCATCTCCTCGCCCGGCCACGAGACGAGCGCGGCGATGTTCTCGACGGCCAGCGGCACCGGCAGCGCGTCCTGCGCGACACGGATGTTCTCGCACAGGACGTCGAGGGCGTCCCGGGTGCGGGGGACCGGGAGCAGATGCCCGGCCTCCAGGCGCGGGGACGCGGTCAGCGGGCCGCCCGCCCGGACGAACGCGATGTGCTCGGTGACCAGCGGCGAGCCGAGCGCCTCGGCGCGCTCGGCGAGCGCGGTCAGCCGCCCCTCGTCGGGCCGGTCCGCGCCCCCGAGCCCGAGCGAGACCCCGTGCGGCACTACGGTCACCCCGCGCTTGCGCAGCCGTCGCAGCGACTCGGGGAGATGCCCGGGGCAGACGTTCTCGGCCACGACCTCGACCCAGTCGATGCCCGGCATGCCCTCCACGGCGTCCGCGATCTCCGGCCGCCATCCGATACCCGTCCCCAGTCGCTGCATGGCCCGTCCCTCCGCCGTGAATCGGCCGCTCCCGCATCCGCTCGGTGGCCGCTCGCGCGGCGTGACGGAGATATGGCCCCGGCCCCCGGACCCGAACCGCGCCCAGGGGACCTTCAGAGCAACATTTGAGGTTCGGGCACGAGGTGGCCGGTGAGATCAGACACGGATTCCGGGCCGCGCCTCCGGCTCGCGGCCCAGCCGCCGCAGGATCTCTTTCAGTGGCCCGGCCTCGTACCGAGGTTCGACCTTGCCGCGGCCGGTGAGATCAGACACGGATTCCGGGCCGCGCCTCCGGCTCGCGGCCCAGCCGCCGCAGGATCTCTTTCAGTGGCCCGGCCTCGTACCGAGGTTCGACCTTGCCGCGGCCGGTGAGATCAGACACGGGTTCCGGGCCACGCCAGGTGAGGTCACAGACCTGTCCCCGGCCACGCCTCCGGCTCCCGGCCCAGCAGCCGCAGCGCCTCCTCCAGCGGCCCGGCCCCCTCCGGCACCTTCAGCGCGGGCGCGAACGCGAACCCCGGCCCCCGGCCGGCCGGATCGGTCGGCACACGCCGGGCCACGGCCAGCGCCGCCACGGTGACGTCCTCCGCCAGCCGGAGCCGCACACCCAGCGTGGCAGCCACGTCCCACGCGTGCACCACGTAGTCGACGAAGTGGAAGCCGATCGCGGTACGCCCGGCGAACCCTCCGCCCAGTTCGGGCAGCACGAACTCCCGCTCCTGCACGCCCCGTTCGGCGAACGCCCCGAGCACCTCGTCCGCGGCCGCCCGATGTGCCCGGGCGGGCTCTTCCGCCTCTACCGGCTCGCGCCAGTACCCCGGCTCACCGCCCACGCCCCGGGCGGCGGCCGCGAACCCGTGGTGCTGCGCGGTCATATGCGCCACGAGTCGGCGCAGGGTCCACCCCGCACAAGGCGTCTCCCGCTCCCAGTCGCCGCCCCGGACCGCCTCCACCACCCGCACGGCCTCCTGTACGGCGATACGGTCCAGCTCCACTACGTCCATCAGCGCTCCTCGGCGATCAGGTCCAGGGCGTACGCCCACACGGCATCGGGATCGAACTCCTCGAACTCCCGCCTGACCGACCGCAGTTCACCGCGCCCACGATGCGCGCGGACGATCCGCACATGGTCGGGGCGGCCGGTGAACCCCTTCAGCCCCCGCTCGTCGGCCCACACGGACACGGACCCGGAGCGCCGGCGGAGAGGGTCCGCCCACAGCCACATCCCGACCGCGCCGGGAGTCGACGGCCAGGTACGGCGCAACCGCATCCCGGCCAGCGCGACGGCGACCGCCTGCCCGTGAGCTTCGGCCGTGAAGTCCGTGACGCCGACGAGTACGGGACCGTCGAGCGGGATGGCGGGGCCCGACTTCCATCGGGAGCGAAGGATGCGTCGTCGAGGAGTACCCATTCCCCGACCATAAAACTAAACGAACGATCGTGCTACTAGTTTTCGAGCCGAAGTGACTGAAGCAGCCGACCGACTTCAGCTCTCAGGCCCGCAACCGCGCGGCAATGCCCCGCCGCGCCCTGACATAGGGCGTGGACTCGCCGTGGAGCACCGACATCGCGTTCGCCGTCTCCATCAACGCGACAACCTCGAAGGCGAGTTGTGCCGGATCGGTGTCCGCGCCCAGCTCACCCGCGGCCCTCGCCTGCTCGGCGCACCTCTCCAACTCTGCGAGCCACGCGTGCTGTGCCTCCACGAGGGCGTCATGGACCGCTCCCTCGCGGGCGTCGAACTCGGCCATCACGCCGTAGAAGAAACAGCCCCCCGGGAAGACCCGCTGCTCCGAGTACCGGAGCCAGCTCTCGCACAGCCCGCGCAACCGGGCGAGCCCGTCGGCCGCCTCGGAGACCGGCTCCAGAACCTCGGCGACGAAGATCCGCGAGGCCTCCCGCACGGTCGCCAGCTGCAGCTCCTGCTTGGATCCGAACAGCGCGAACACGCCGCTCTTGCTCAGCTCCAGCTCCCCGGCCAGCCGTCCCACGGACAGCGCCTCCAGCCCCTCCACGGATGCGATGTCGACGGCCCGTCGCAGCACCGTGCGCCGGGTCCGGTTGCCACGCTCGACGCGACCGTCGACCCTGGTCATCGCAGCGCCGGATGGTCGGCGACGACCGTGCAGGAGCCGGGCGCGATCTCGGTGAACCCGGCGTCACGGACCAACGGCAGTCCGCCGGCGGTGAGTTCGGGCCAGCGCCCGGGATCCGCCGTCCGTACGGCGAGCGGGAACCCGGCGTCCCGCCAGGCGGCCCGCTCCTCGTCCGACAGTTCCCACCAGGCCAGTTGGGCGCCGTGTCCGGCCTGGGCCATCGCCTTGCCGGCCGACATGTCGAGGTCCGGGTTGAGCCACAGCACGGGGGCCGTCGTATCCGCCTCGGCAAACGGTTCGGGGTCGTCGAGGTCGGTGCCGGAAACCTGCAGCTTGGCCAGCTCCTTGGGCCACCCGTCGAGCGGTACCGGCGGGAACACCCGCACCTCCGCCGCCTTCCCCGTCACGGTGATCCCGGGCAGCGCCTCGGCCCGCCGCCACTCGGCGCCCCGGGCCCGCCGTACGACCTTGCGGATCCGGGCGTCCTGCCAGTGCCGCATGGCCTCGGCCCACTCCCCGTCGCCGACGGAACGCTCGTCGCTGAGCATGACGAGAACGGCGCGCGCGGCGGTCTCCAGGGCGTCGGTCCGAGCGGGCGGCGCGGCCTTCTCGATGCGGACGACCAGGGGCAGCACGAACTGGGGTGCCTGGTCGCGTGCGGTCGGCTCGGAGCGGAAGGGGCTGTCGGTCGAAGGCGTCACATCGTGGCTCACCCGGACAACCCTAAGGTCACCCCGAACAAGCCGTCCGCTGTGCCTCCTGCCACTCGCACACCGGACACAGGGTGATCCCCTTGTACGACTCCGGATACTCCGTCGGCTCGCGGCACAGCACACACTCCGCGTACGGTGGCCCGTCGGCGACCGGAGGGTTCGGCACGTTCCCGATCGTGCAGTAGTCCTCGCTCATACCTCCAGCCTAGGACCCGATCAGCTCGGACACCCGTACGAACCGGAACCCCCTCTCCCGCAGCGCCGGCACCACCGCCCGCACCACCCGCTCCGTCGTCGGCGCGGCACTGTGTGTGCAGTGCATGACGACGACCGACCCCGGCCGCACCCCCTCCAGCACCTGCCGCGACACGGCCTCCGCGTCCGTCGCGAACGCGTCCCCGCTCACCACGTCCCACTGGACGGCGGTCACCCCGACCGGGGTCAGCGCCTTCAGCGCCCGCCGGTCGTAACACCCGCCGGGGAAGCGGAAGTACGGCCGCGCGTCCGGCACCCCCGCCTTCCGGAACGCCGCGTACGCCCGCTCCACATCCGCCCGCATCCGGTCACCGGAGACCGTCGGCAGCCCGTAGCAGTCGTCGGTGAAGGCGTAGTGGCTGTAGGAGTGGTTGGCGACCTCGAAGAGCGGGTCCCGCCCGATGGAACGCGCCTGTTCCGGGTACTCCTCGGCCCACCGCCCGGTCATGAACACGGTGGCCGGCACCTTCAGGGCGCGCAGCGCCGCGATCAGCCCCGGGTTGTCGAAGTGCTCGCCGGCCGCCGCCCGGGCCCCCTGGTCGGCGGTCATGTCGGCGTCGAAGGTGAGCGCGACCGTCTTGCCGTGGGTGCGGGAGCCGTTCTTGAAGACCGGGGTCAGCCCGCCCGGGCCGGGAGCGAGCGTAGGGGGCGCGCTGGTTCTCGCAGGGGCCGTGTGGACCGCCCCGGGGGCCTGGTGGGGCGTGGTGGCGCAGGCGGTGAGGGCGGCGCCGAGGACACAGGTGGCGGTGACGCGTCGTACAAGAGTGATCACCGTACGAAAATAGGGCGAACCGACTTATTCGCCTCTCACCCCGGCCGTGACGTCACCCGCTCAGATGTCCCGCCGCTCCAGGGGCTTGGTCGCCGGGCCCTGGATGACCTTGCCGTTGGTGTCGAAGCGGGAGCCGTGACAGGGGCATTCCCAGGCGTCCTCGGCGCCGTTGAAGGAGACCAGGCAGCCCATGTGCGTGCAGCGGGGGGAGACCGCGTGGAGGGCGCCCTCGTCGTCGCGGTAGACCGCGAGGCGGTCGCCGTTCACGCGGACCACCGCGCCCTCGCCGGGCGGGAGGGACTCCAGCGGGGGCGCGGGACGCAGCCGGTCGCCGACGAAGTGGCGGGCGACCTGGGCCTGGTGCTTGAGGAAGGCCGGGGCCTCGCGGACCGTCGAGCGAAGGCGGCGGGGATCGTACAGCTCGCTCCACGCGCATTCCTCGCCGGTGAGCAGCGCCCTGAGGAGCCGGCCTGCCATGATTCCGCCGCTCATGCCCCAGCCGCCGAAGCCGGTGGCGACATAGGTGTGCCGGGCGCCCGGGTGCAGGGGGCCGACGAGGGGCACGGTGTCGGTGGGGTCGTTGTCCTGGGTGGCCCAGGCGTGGGTGAGGTCCACGTCGGGGAAGTGTCGGGTGGCCCAGGCGGCGAGGTGGTCGAAGCGGGTCCGGGTGTCGCCCGTGCCGGGTGTGAAGTGCTCACCGGTGACGATGAGCAGGCGGCGGTCGCCGTCCCAGGGGGCCGTACGGACCGAGCGGGTGCCCTCGTCCGGGGTGATGTACATGCCGTCCGGGTCCTGGGCCCGGTCGATCGTGCCCGCGACGACCAACTCGCGCCGGGGGGAGAGCCGGGTGAACAGGAGGGACCGGTCGAAGATCGGGTAGTGGGTGGCGACCACGACGTCCCGGGCCGTCACCGTCGCCCCGGTGTCGGTCGACAGACGGCACGGCTCGCCCTCGTCGAGGCCGATCACGGCGGTGTGCTCGTGGACGGCCGCCCCGGCCGCGACCAGGTCCTCGACCAGGGCCAGCAGGTACTTGCGCGGATGGAACTGGGCCTGGTCGGTGACCCGTACCGCGCCCGCCACCGGGAACGGCAGCCCGGTCTCCGTCACGAACGACGCCGACAGCCCCGCCTCCCGGGCGGCCGCCGCCTCGGCCCGCAGCTCCTCGACCCGGCCGGCCTCACCGGCGTAGGTGTAGGCGCTACGGCGCTCCCAGTCGCAGTCGACGCCGAGCTCGTCCGCGATCTCCCCCGCCCGCTCGACCGCTTCGGACTGCGAGCGGGCGTACAGCCGGGCGCCCTCGGGGCCGCGGGTGCGGCGCAGCTTGTCGTAGATCAGGGTGTGCAGCACCGTGAGCTTGGCGGTGGTGTGCCCGGTGACCCCGGCCGCCACCTGGCCGGCTTCGAGGACCGCGACCCGCCGTCCGGCGCGCATCAGCTCCCACGCCGTGCTCAGCCCGGCGATGCCGGCGCCGATCACGGCCACGTCGACATCGAGGTCCTCGGTCAGTGGCGGCTGAGGTCCGCCGGGTGCCGTCTCCAGCCAGTACGAGCCCTTGACGTGTCGGTTCTCGGCCATGCGGGCCGAGTACCCCGGGATTCACTGTTCGAGCAGCCGCTTCCGGGCGTCCGCCACGTCGAAGTCCGCCTTGGGGTAGCGCGGGTCCAGCTCCGACAGATGCTCCAGGAGGAGGCGGCTCACCGCCCAGTTGCGGTACCACTTGTGGTCGGCGGGGACCAGGTACCAGGGGGCGTGCGGTGCCGAACAGCGCTCCAGGGCGATCTCGTACGCCCGCTGGTACGCGGGCCACAAGGCGCGGTCGTCGATGTCCGAGACGTTGAACTTCCAGTGCTTGTCCGGGCGGTCCAGGCGCTTGAGGAGACGGTCGCGCTGTTCGTCGTACGAGATGTGCAGGAAGCACTTGACCACGGTGACGCCGTCGTCGGCGAGGGACTTCTCGAAGCGGTTGATCTCGTCGTAGCGGCGCTCGATCTCGTCGGCCGGGACGAGTCCGCGGACCCGGGCGATCAGGACGTCCTCGTAGTGCGAACGGTCGAAGATGCCGAGCTCCCCGGCCTGCGGGAGGGCCCTCTTGATGCGCCAGAGGAAGGGGTGTTCGAGTTCCTTGGGCGTGGGGGCCTTGAAGGCCTGGATACGGCAGCCGGACGGGTTGAACAGGCCGATGACGTGCTTGACCGTGCCGCCCTTGCCGCTGGTGTCCATGCCCTGCAGCACCAGCAGGACCCGGCGCCGGTCGCCCGCCGTGCTCGCCGCCCACAGGCGTTCCTGGAGGTCGGCGAGCGGGGCACCCAGAGCGGTGATCGCGGCCTGGCCCGCCTGCTTGTCCCGGGGGCCGGCCGGGGTCTCCCGGGCGTCGTGGGCGGCCAGGTCGACCGGCTTGCCGCCCGGTACGCGCAACAGCTCGCGCAGGGAGAGGTCGTCCCCACCCTTCGTCGCCGCGCGGGACGTCGAGCCCTTCTTCGTCATCGGGCACCCCTTCCGGTCCGGGCCCGGGTCCGGTCCCTCGATCCTGCGCCAGGGGGACCGGGGCACGTCAGCCCTCGCGGCGGGCGGCTACCTGCGCCAGGGGCCCGTCACCGCGAAGGTCGTCCCGGGCGTGTAGCAGTTGACGTACATCGTCTGCCCGTCGGGGGAGAAGGTGACTCCGGCGAACTCGCCCCACTCCGGGGCGTCCGGCGTCCCGATGTTCTGCGCGTTGCGGGCCATCGCGTAGACCTCGCCGTGCCGGGTCACGCCGTAGACGTGCTGGGCGCCGTTGCCGTCCTCGCACACCATCAGGCCGCCGCTGGGGGCGAGACAGATGTTGTCGGGGGACTCGCCGGGCAGCTGGACGTCGGTGTCCGGGCCGAAGACGATCACCAGGGTGAGCCGGCGCGCCGAGGGGTCGTAGCGCCAGATCTGCCCGAAGTGGTCGGCGGCCGAGCCCTCGGCGCGGTGCGCGAACGAGGACACGAAGTAGACGGACTTCCCGCCCCAGTAGCAGCCCTCCAGCTTCTGGGCGTGCGTGATGCCCTTCGGGCCGAAGTCCTGGAGGCGGATGGGGGTTTGGGTGGCCAGCGGGTCCGGTACGTCGACCCACTCGATGCCCTCGAAGCAGGCACCGGTCTCCTGGATCACGGACAGGTCCGGTACGCCGGGCACCCGCATCGCCTGGAGCCGGCCACCCGCGCGCAGTGAACCGAGGCCGCCCTGCGGCTTGTTGGGCAGGAAGCGGTAGAAGAGGCCGAAGGGCTTGAGGAAGGCGTCCTCGGTCTCGTAGACGATGCCGCGCTTCGGGTCGATCGCGATGGCCTCGTGCTGGAAGCGGCCCATCGCGGTCAGCGGTACGGCCCCGGAGCGGTGCGGGTCGACCGGGTCGACCTCGAAGATGAAGCCGTGGTCCTTGGTGTAGCCGTTGGTGCCGGCCTTGTCCTCGGTCTCCTCGCAGGTCAGCCAGGTGCCCCAAGGGGTGGGCCCGCCCGCGCAGTTGACGGCGGTGCCGGCGATGGCGACCCGCTCCGACAGCACGTTGTCGCGGGCGTCCAGGGTGAGGGCCGTACAGCCGCCCTTGCCGGCCGGGTCGTAGGTCAGGCCCTTGACGGTGGGGACGGCGAGAGGCGCGGTGGGGCGGTTCTCGTGGTTGCGGACCAGGTGGACACGGCCGTGTCTGCCGGGCAGAGCGGTCATACCGTCGTGGTTGGAGGGAACCTTGCCCTCGCCGGAGCGGAGCTGGTCGCCCTCGCGGGAAAGGACCTTGTAGCGGAAGCCCTTCGGGAGGTCCAGCAGGCCCTTCGGGTCGGGGACGAGGGGGCCGTAGCCGGTGTGGCCGAGGGACTGGGCCGCGGCGGTACCGGCGAAGAGTTCGGAGAGGGCGCCGCTGAAGGCGATACCCACGCCCAAGGCCCCAGAACGGGCCAGGACCTGACGTCGTGTTGCGGACATGGCGAAGCAACCTTCCTGCTGGCGGACAGGACTGTGACGCCGCTGTGTCTATCACCTGGCTCGGCCCGCGGGAACCACGCGCGTAGCGTGTCCCTGCCCGTCAGGTCCCGGTCGGGTGCTCCTGCGCCCGCTCCAGGAAGCGCAGCAGCTCCACCGGGAAGGGCAGGACGAGCGTCGAGTTCTTCTCGGCGGCCACCGCCACGACCGTCTGGAGCAGCCGGAGTTGGAGTGCGGCGGGCTGCTCGGACATCTCCTTGGCGGCCTCCGCGAGCTTCTTGGAGGCCTGGAGTTCGGCGTCGGCGTTGATGATCCGGGCCCGCCGCTCACGGTCCGCCTCGGCCTGCCGGGCCATCGACCGCTTCATCGCGTCCGGCAGCGACACGTCCTTGATCTCGACGCGGTCCACCTGCACGCCCCAGCCGACGGCCGGGCTGTCGATCATCAGCTCCAGGCCCTCGTTGAGTTTCTCGCGGTTGGACAGCAGGTCGTCGAGCTCGCTCTTGCCGATGATCGAGCGCAGCGAGGTCTGGGCCATCTGGGAGACGGCGAACCTGTAGTCCTCGACCTTGACCAGCGCGCTCGCCGCGTCGACGACCCGGAAGTAGACGACCGCGTCCACGCGCACGGTCACGTTGTCCCGGGTGATGCCCTCCTGGGCCGGCACCGGCAGCGTGACGATCTGCATGTTGACCTTGTGCAGCCGGTCCACGAACGGCACGATCGCCGTGAACCCGGGCTCGCGCACCTCGCCCGCGAGGCGTCCGAGGCGGAAGACCACCCCGCGCTCGTACTGCTTGACGACCCGGGCCGCCGCCGCGAGGTAGACGATCCCCGCGGAACCGGCCGCCACGGCCGCCGTCAACAGTTCCTGGAGCATTCCGACCTCCTCGTCCAGAGGTCCGTATGTCTGCTCCTGTAACGATATGCCCGGTGCCCGGTCCGGGGCCACGACGGCCCCGGACCGGGCGGGAGAGCACTACGGGGCGGCGGTGGCCTTCACCGGCTCCGGCTCCGTGACCCGCACGGGTTCCGTGCCGACCGCGCTGTGCCGCTCGGCCCAGTTCTCCAGGGCCGTTTTGCAGGCGTGGTCCAGGTGGTGCAGACCGGAGAGGTCCAGCTCCACGGGACGGTCCTGGGGCAGCGACTCCAGGCTGTCGAGGATCTTCGGCAGCCTGAGGAAGGTCGCGTTGCCCGACAGGTGGGCCTGGATCGGGCCCGCGCCCTTGTCGACGATCTCCAGCTTGAGGTGCGAGGCCTCCCACGCGGTCTTGACGACCGACAGGGCCAGACCGATCAGCACGCCCTCGAACATGTTCACCGCGACGATCGAGACGGCCGTGGCCACCAGGATCAGCGCCTCACCGCGGTGTCCGCGCCACAGCGACACGATCTCCTTGAAGGGGATCAGCTTGAATCCGGCGTGGACCAGGATGCCGGCGAGCGCGGGCAGCGGGATCAGTGCCAGCGTCGAGGGCAGCAGGGCCGCGAACAGCAGCAGCCACACGCCGTGCATGACCCGGGACGCCTTGGTCTTCGCGCCCGCCTGGACGTTGGCGGAGCTGCGCACGATGACCGCCGTCATGGGCAGGGCGCCGAGCGCGCCGCACACCGTGTTGCCCACGCCCTGGGCCATGAGCTCCTTGTCGTACTCGGTGCGTGGACCGTCGTGCAGCCGGTCCACGGCCGCGGCGCTGAACAGGCTCTCGGCGGAGGCGATCAGGGTGAAGGCGATGATCGTGCCGAAGATGGCGGGGTTGGCCAGTTCGCCGAAGGCGTCCATGCCGGGCGGCTGGATGGAGGCCAGCAGGCCGTTCACCTCGACGGTGGCGATCGACAGACCGAAGACCTGGGTGACCAGGGTGGCCAGCAGGACCGCGGCGAGTGCGCCGGGCACCGTCTGCGCCTTCTTGGGCAGCTTCTTCCACAGCACGAGCACCGCGATGGTGCCCGCGCCGACGGCGAGCGAGGCGAGCGCCGTGGTGCTGCCGAGCGCGTCGGCGGCGGCGCCGGGCAGGCCGAGGATCTTGTCGAGTCCGGAGGCGGGGGCCTTCAGGCCGGCCGCCGAGTAGAGCTGGCCCGCGATGATCACTAGACCGATACCGGCCAGCATGCCCTCGACGACCGAGACGGATATCGCGCGGAACCAGCGCCCCAGTTTCAGGGCGCCCATGACGAGCTGGATCAGTCCGGAGACCAGCACGATGACACCGAGCGCGGGCAGCCCGAACTCGTTCACCGCTTCGAAGACGAGGACGGTCAGACCGGCCGCGGGGCCGGAGACCTGGAGGCTGCTGCCTCGCATCAGGCCGGTGACGATGCCGCCGACTATGCCGGTGACGAGGCCGAGTTCGGCCGGGACACCGGAGGCGACGGCCACGCCCACGCAGAGCGGGAGCGCGACCAGGAAGACGACCAGGGAGGCGGCGAAGTCCTGCCGCAGGTGAGGGTATTTGGTCATCATGCCGATCACAGACCCTCGAACGCGTCGGTCTCGGTGCGGTGGACGCGCACCGCGCCCGTGTGCACCTCGTAGTACCAGGCGTGCAGGGTCAGTTGCTCTTCCGCCAGCTTCTTGTCGATGAACGGGTACGACCGCAGGCGCAGCACCTGGGCGAGGACATGGCTCTGCACGCCCTCGGCCACTTCCGGGTCCTCGACCGCGCCGACCGGGCGCGGGGTGGCGTGATTGAGCCAGTCACGGACGGCCGGGACGGCGTCCAGGTCGTCGCCGCGCACGAGGGCGCCGACGGCGCCGCAGTGGGAGTGCCCGCAGACCACGATGTCGCGGACGCCCAGCACCTCCACGGCGTACTCGATGGTGGCCGCCTCGCTGGTGGGGTGCTCGGAGGCGTAGGGGGGAACGATGTTGCCCGCGGTGCGCAGCTCGAAGAGCTCGCCCGGGCGGGCGCCCGTGATCAGGGCAGGGACGACCCTGGAATCCGAGCAGGTGATGAACAGAACCTGGGGGGACTGGCCTTGGGCCAGCGGGGCGAACTCCTCAGGGCGCTGTCCGAACGTACGGGCGTTGTCGATGAGGGGCTGCATGTGGTGACTCCTCCTGGCGCGCCGTGGGGGCGCGTCGGGTTACCAGGCGCGCCGAAGGGCGCGTCGGCTTACATGACAGGTGGGGGAACAGAGGTGGGGCACTGCTCTGCTGTCAGCAGCGGAAAACCTGAAGTGCCGCCGGAGCATGGGCTGTCGAGGGTCTCGACAGGGGGAACTCGCCTGATGCGACCCGCTCGGGCGCGGCCGCCTGCTCCTGAGCAGGCAGTGAGCGCTCGGGCCCCTCGGGGGCGAAGTCGACGGCGCGGTGCCGGTCGCGGGTGCGCAGGGGACCGGTCGGGTCCCCGGCGTGGTTGCAGTGACGTTTGCCGGAGGCTTCGGCGCGTGACGCCTTGCCGGAGATCTTGGTTCCGGCCTGAGCTTTGGCCTCAGCCTGACGTCCTGTGTGCGCGGTTGCGAATCCCTCGGACGGTGCGAAGAACGGGAGCGCCAGAAGAACGGCGGCGAGGACCGCTACTACGGTCCGTACCGTCGCACCTCGGAACATGCGCCCCCCTCTCGGCAGTTCACACTTCTAGTCCAGACCAACCGTTGGTCAACGGTCGGTCAAGAAACACCTTAACTCGGCAAAGTTGTTTGCAGGGTTAACTTAACGTTTCCGGCTGAAGAGAGGCTGAAGCGCGCCGGGTCGCTGACGCGAACTGGCCCTTGACGTGCGAGGTTTCGCTGTGATTAAGCGACGAGACCCTTGGCGTCGCGCGCCAGGGCGGTCAGTCGGGATATCGCGCGGAAGTACTTCTTGCGGTAACCGCCGTTCAGCATCTCCTCGCTGAACAGCCGGTCGAAGGGCAGTCCGGACGCCAGGACCGGGACCTCGCGGTCGTAGAGGCGGTCCGCGAGCACCACGAGACGCAGTGCCGTGGACTGGTCGGGCACCGGCTGGACGTCCGTGAGGCACACCGCCTTCAGGCCGTCGGTCAGGGCGCCGTACCGGCTGGGGTGGACCTTGGCGAGGTGCACGAGCAGCTGCGGGAAGGTGTCGAGCGAGGCGCCCTCGGTGGCGTGCGCCGCCCTGGTGACCTCCTCGTCGGCGAACGGCGCCGGTGCCTCGGGCAGCCCGCGGTGGCGGTAGTCCTCGCCGTCGATGCGCAGGGGGCGGAAGCGCGCCGCGAGGCCCTGGATCTCGCGCAGGAAGTCGGCGGCGGCGAACCGGCCCTCGCCGAGCTTGCCCGGCAGGGTGTTGGAGGTGGCGGCGAGCGCCACACCCGCGTCGACCAGCTTGCCGAGCAGGGTGGAGACCAGCACGGTGTCGCCCGGGTCGTCCAGCTCGAACTCGTCGATGCACAGGAGGCGGTGGCCGGAGAGCGTCTGGACCGTCTTCTGGAAGCCCAGGGCGCCGACCAGGTTGGTCAGCTCGACGAAGGTGCCGAAGGCCTTGAGGGAGGGCTCGGCGGGGGTGGCGTGCCAGAGGGAGGCCAGCAGGTGGGTCTTGCCGACGCCGTAGCCGCCGTCGAGGTAGACGCCTCGGGGGCCGGCGGGGGCCTTCTCGCGGGGCTTTCCGAAGCCGAAGAAGCCGCGCTTGCCGCCGCCGGCCGCGTGGGCCCCGCCGAGTCCCGCCGCGAAGCCTTCCAGGATCCGTACGGCCTCGGTCTGGCTGGGCTGGTTCGGGTCCGGGATGTACGTGTCGAAGCGCACCGAGTCGAACCGCGGCGGCGGCACCATCTCGGCGACCAGCCGGTCCGCGGGGACGTGCGGCTCACGGGCGCACAGGGACAGCGGGGCGGAGTCGGCTATCGGGCCGAACCCGGACGCGGCGGGGGAAGTAGACACGGTTCACCATGCTAAGGGCCGTGCCACACTGCACGACATGCGACGCCTGTTCCCTGTGACCGACGAGACAGTGGCCCGGACCTCGGAGGAGGCGGGTGGTGCGGCTCCCGGGGCCGGTGCGGTCTCCGGGGCCGACGTGACTCCCAGGGGTGGCCGGATCACTGGTGCCGGCGGGCTTGATGGAGCGGCCGGGGTCGGTGAGGCCTTCGGTGCGGGCGAGGGCTTCCGTGCGGGCGGGGGCTCCCGTGCTGGCGGGGGCTCTGGTGCGGCTGAGGGCTCCCGTGCTGGCGGGGGCTCTGGTGCGGCTGAGGGCTCCCGTGCTGGCGGGGGCTCTGGTTCGGCTGAGGGCTCCCGTCCCGGCGAGGGCTCTGGTGCGGCCGAAGGCTCCCGTCCCGGCGAGGGCCCCCGTCCCGGTGAGGGCCCCCGTCCCGGCGAGGGGTCCGGTGCCGGTGATCGTGAATGGAGCCTCGCCGAGCTGGCTGCCGCCTACGTCTACCCCGAGCTGGGGCCCGGCTCCGGCCCCGGTGCTCCGGAGGTGTGGCTGCGCGCCAACATGGTCTCCACCCTCGACGGGGCCGCCCAGCATGACGGTCGTTCGCAGCCCATCTCCACCGCGACGGACATGCGGATCTTCGGGACGCTGCGGGCGCTGGCGGACGTGGTGATCGCCGGTGCGGAAACGGTCCGCCAGGAGGGCTACCGGCCCGCACGCGTGCGTGACGAGTTCGCGGGGATGCGGGAGGCCGCCGGACAGGGCCCGGTCCCGGCGATCGCGGTGATCACCGCCAGCCTGGACCTGGACTTCTCGCTCCCGCTGTACACCTCGCCCCTGGTGCCCACGCTGATCCTCACGGGCGCGGCGGCGGCCCCGGACCGGATCGCCGCGGCCGAGAAGGCGGGGGCCCAGGTGGTGATCGCGGGTGACGGCGTCGGCGTGGACCCCGTGCGGGCCGTACGGGAGCTGGCCGCCCTCGGACACACCCGGCTGCTGACCGAGGGCGGCCCCCGGCTGCTCGGGCAGCTGGTGGCGGCCGGGGTGCTCGACGAGCTCTGTCTGACCCTGTCCCCGATGCTCACCGCGGGGGACGCGCAGCGGATCGCCGGGGGACCGTCGGTCGCGGTTCCGGCGCGGTTCGTACTGGACTCGCTGCTGGAGGAGGACGGGTTCCTCTTCAGCAGGTACCGCAGGGCGTGACCGCTCGGACGGGGGTTCGATCGGTACCGCTGACGCCGACATCGGTGGAATCTGTCGTTCCGGTTGGCTTCCGGCGGGCACACTGAATCCGGCAGTACCCGTGCGATCACGGGGCAGGATGGTTTCCGCAGAGCGCAGAGAAGGGGACGCCCGGTGTTCACAAGCGTTTTGATGATCGAGAAGGCCCTGACATCCGCTGACGTGGAGTTCGTCACCACCTTGCACGGGGACGAGTCAGTCGCGTTCCACGTGCTGCTCCAGCCACGCGGGGACCAGGCGGACCGGCTCCTGCGGGCCATCGACGACGTGGCGCTGGGCGAGCTGGACGAGGCCGTACGGGAGCGGGAGACACCCGAGGGCGAGGCCGCGAAGGGCATGGGGGAGCGGGCACTCGAGGTGTCCCTGCAGGCGCTCAGAGCCTCCGGAAGCGAGGCCGAGGGGCGGCTCATCGAGGACCACCCGCTGGACGCTCTGAAGGCCCTGGTCGAGGAGATCGGCGCCGACGAGGTGATCGTGCTGACCGACCCCCACTACGTGGAGGAGTTCTTCCACCGGGACTGGGCCTCCCGCGCACGTCACAAGGTGGGCGTACCGGTGCTGAAGCTGTTCTCGCACAGCAAGGCATAGGCTGAGCCCCGCATCCGTACCGCACCACTCTGGGGAGACACACGCATGGCACCCGGCCTTCCTACCGCCATGGACCGACCGCACTTCATCGGGATCGGTGGGGCCGGGATGTCGGGGATCGCCAAGATCCTCGCCCAGCGCGGAGCGAAGGTGGCCGGCAGCGACGCCAAGGAGTCGGCGACCGCCGAAGCCCTGCGCGCGCTCGGCGTGACCGTGCACATCGGCCATGCGGCGGAGCACCTGGCGTCCGACGCCACCTGCGTCGTGGTGTCCTCGGCGATCCGGGCCGACAACCCCGAGCTGGCCCGCGCGGCCGAACTCGGCATCCCGGTCGTGCACCGGTCCGACGCCCTCGCCTCGCTGATGGACGGCCTCAGGCCGATCGCGGTCGCGGGGACGCACGGCAAGACCACCACGACCTCGATGCTGGCGGTCTCCCTGTCCGAACTGCGCCTCAAGCCGTCGTACGCGATCGGCGGCGACCTGGACGCACCCGGCTCGAACGCCCTGCACGGCGAGGGCGAGATCTTCGTCGCCGAGGCGGACGAATCGGACCGCAGCTTCCACAAGTACGCCCCCGAGGTCGCGATCGTCCTCAACGTCGAGCTCGACCACCACGCCAACTACGCCTCGATGAACGAGATCTACGAGTCCTTCGAGACGTTCGTCGGCCGGGTCACCGAGGGGGGCACGCTGGTGGTCAACGCGGACCACGAGGGCGCCCGGGAGCTGACCCGGCGCGTCACGCCGAGTGGCGTGCGCGTGGTGACGTACGGCGACGCCGAGGACGCGGACGTGCGGGTGCTGTCGGTCGTCCCGCAGGGCCTGAAGAGCGAGGTGACCGTGGTGCTGGAGGGCGCGGAGCTCACCTTCACGGTCTCCGTCCCCGGCCGTCACTACGCGCACAACGCGGTGGCCGCGCTGGCCGCCGGAGTGGCCCTCGGGGTCCCCGCCGCCGAGCTGGCGCCGGCCCTGGCCGCGTACACCGGCGTCAAGCGGCGCCTCCAGCTGAAGGGCGAGGCGGCCGGGGTCCAGGTCATCGACTCCTACGCCCACCACCCCACCGAGATGACGGCCGACCTGGAGGCCATGCGCGCGGCGGCCGGCGACGCCCGCATCCTCGTCGTCTTCCAGCCCCATCTGTTCTCGCGCACGCAGGAACTCGGCAAGGAGATGGGCGACGCGTTGGCGCTCGCGGACGCCTCGGTCGTCCTGGACATCTACCCGGCCCGCGAGGACCCGATCCCCGGGGTGACGAGCGAGCTGATCATCGAGGCGGCACGGGCCGCGGGCGCGGACGTGACGCCGGTCCACGACAAGGCGGACGTGCCGGCGGTGGTCGCGGGAATGGCGAAGGCCGGTGATCTCGTTCTCACCATGGGTGCGGGCGATGTCACCGACCTCGGCCCGCTGATCCTGGACCGTCTCGCGAAGTAAGGGGCTGACAGTCATGTCGTACGACGTCGACAAGCCGGACGAGCAGTGGCGTGCGGAGCTGAGCCCGGCCGAGTACGCCGTACTCCGCCAGGCCGGAACCGAGCCCGCCTTCACCGGTGAGTACACCGACACCAAGACCGAGGGCGTGTACTCCTGTCGCGCCTGCGGTGCCGAACTCTTCACCTCCACCACGAAGTTCGAGTCGCACTGCGGCTGGCCGTCCTTCTACGACCCGAAGGACACCGACGCGGTCGAGCTGATCGAGGACCGGTCCCACGGGATGGTCCGCACCGAGGTGCGGTGCGCTCGGTGCGGCTCGCATCTCGGGCACGTGTTCGCGGGCGAGGGGTACCCGACCCCCACCGACCAGCGGTACTGCATCAACAGCATCTCGTTGCGGTTGACGCCGGACGAGAGCTGATCCGGCCGCGCACCCGAATCGTCCCAGGTGACGGCCTTGACCACGACCTCGGGTATGGGTTCCGCCTTTCGACGTGAATGCCCGCCGTAGTACTTGAGGTTGGCCGTGTACTGCGTGACGCCGTGAGTGAGTTCGTGGCCGATCACCTCAATGGGCAGGGTGAAGTCGGTTGACCGTGGCGAACGTACTGCTACCCGTCGCACCCTTCCACGGGGACCGCCATTGCCAGCCGTAGCCGGGGTAGGGCGTGCTCCGCGCGGTCAGACGATCCCGACCTCGATGTTCAGGCCTCCCACGAATGTTCTGGTCACCTGGCGGATCTGGACCAAACCGCCGCCGGGTTTGGCGTGGTTGGAGGAGACGACCGCCGAGTCGGCGATCGCCAGGGCGGCGGTTCGCAGAGGGGCCGCCGCGCTGGGCGCCGGTGGCAGGACGGCTCCGTCGGTGAACTCGTTGCCGGACAGCGTGATGTGGCGGGCCAGGGTGATGCTGTCCCGGTTCTCGAAGACGTTGTCCACGACGTGGAGGGTGTCGTACACGGTCGTCAGCGCGATCTGGTTGGTGATCCTGGTGCGCAGGGCGCTGATCATTCCTTCGGAGACCGTCAGCCGGTGCAGGTGGTTCTCCCGCACATGGACGCTTCCGCCGTGGGCGGTCAGCAGCGTTCCGCCCTTCACCCAGCCCCCGAGCTCGGCGAGTTCCCCGCTCGTGAGCTCCTCCCGGGAGCGCACACCGTAAAGGCTGAGGTCGCCGGCGATGTCGTTGCGGGCGACGACCACCTCGGCCTCACGGGTGAACGCGGGCTGCTCGATGGCGTCCTGGAACCCGTCCCGCGGACCGATCTCCAGGGCGACGCCCGCCTCGAACCCGCCGAGCGCCGCCGGGAGCAGTTCCAGCGCGGCCAGCAGAGCCGGTGCGGTGACGACGTCGTGGGCGAGGAGCCGGCCGAGGTGGTCCAGTCGCCGTTCCAGGAGCCAGGGCAGCCGTCGCCGTCCGTCGGCGGCCAGCCGGCGCAGCGCACCGCCGAGCTCGGCCCGGCGGTCCGCGGGGATCGCCTCCAGCTCCTCGGCGAGCGCGCGCACCGCGTCCGCGAACCTCTCGTGGTCCTCCAGCCAGGGGCGGTCCAGCGGCTTGAGGTCCTCCAGCAGACCGGACAGCCGGCCCAGTGCCTTCAGGGCCGGCGGCACCAGGCGACAGCCGATGACCGACACCCGCTGCGCGTCGTGGATCCGCACCTGTGCCCGCTCGTCGACGACGCCGGTGACATGGACGTTCTCCAGCCGTACCTCGAGTGTGTCCCACGTCGTCAGTCCGCCGCCGCGGGGCAGCCAGAGGTCGAGGTCGAGGAGCCGGACCGAGGCCCAGCCGGCGAGTTCCCACGCCTCCCGGAGAAAGACCCGGGTGCCGCGGCCGCAGCCGCGCAGCGAGAGGTGGAACGGGCGGCGCCGCACCCCGGCGTCGAGAGTGCCGCCCCTGACGAAGTGATCGCCCGGCGCCAGACACAGGCACAGGACGAGCTCGCCCCGGTCCATGAGGGTGGAGACGGCCTCGTCCACCGTCGGGAAGTCCCCGGCGGGGCCCACGGAGACACAGCAGTCCTCCCGGCCGAGCCGGGCGTTGAAGGCCACCACCTGATGGGCGATCTCCGTGCCGCCGCGATCGAGCAGACGCGCCTCCACCGTCTGTGCCGGGGTGGATCCGTCCGGTGTCCAGTCGGCCCGGGCGATGCCGTGGTCGTCGGTCGTGGCTTGCTGCGGCGACACCTGGCCCGTGCCCCGGGTCACCCGGAAGGCCACCTCGGCTCCCGGGACCGGGAAGGGGCCGTTGGCGACACGCGCCGTCAGCGGGGTCGGCAAAGTGAGGGGCGCCCCCGAGGAGGCCCGCCGGACCTCCTGCCCGTCTCCTCCGACGTACAGCAGATTCGTCAGGTCCGTCAGCGGAGGGACCAGGGGGCGGCAGTCGTGGGCGACCTCGGTCCGCCGCCTGGTGACGTCGACACGGGCGAGGGGGCAGTAGTGGTGCACGACCCCGGCGGGGGGCGCCTCCACCGGGTCGCCGTTGTCGTCGTGCGGCCACTCGATCGTGCCGGACTCCCGGTCGACCACGGCCGTCCGGGCCGGGAACTGCCAGTAGGCTCCGTTGACGTAGTCGCCCGCTGTGAACCTGATCCGGATGCCCTCCTCCAGATGGATCCAGCCGGATCCGTCCTGGCCGAAGGTGACGGCACGGGCCGCGTCCCAGCGGCGCAGCTTCGGATGGCGGTCCGGGGCCACCCCGTCGGCCAGGTCGGCCAGCCGGACCGCCGGGGAACTGAGCGTGATGATGTTCAGGTCCTTGTCGATGGCCTCCACCTGCCTCAACTGCCGGGGCAGACCTTCGAGTTCGACGGTGTCGTCGGTGAGCTCGACCCACTGGCCGGGCGCGAAGCCGAGCACGCTGTCGGGCCCGAGGTCGGTGACCGTCACCTGAGTGCCGTCGACCCGGGTCACGCCGGTCACCACCGACCCGTTCTCACGGGAGACCACCACCGCGGCCCGGGCCTTGCGCACGGTGGGCGCGTCGGCGGGCCCGATGTGCGGTACCCGCCCCGTGAGCGTGACGGTCGCCCGGTCGACCTCCACGACCTGGGCGAACGTGGCGTCGAACGGGTTGCTGCCCGGCCCGGTCGCCACCAGCTCGACGACATCGCCCGCGGCGAGCGTGGCCGCATCCGCCGCGGACAGCTCGACCCTGTCGTCCGTGCCCTCCGGAAAGGCGACCACAGGCAGCAGCGGGGCGGGGCCGAGGTCGAGGGCCGGGCCGGTCACGAGCACCTCCACCCGGTAGAGCTGGTTCTCCAGACCGGTGTAGCCGGCGAGCGGCGGCAGGAGACAGGGACTGGTCGGCGCGGCCTCCGGATCGGCCTGCGCCGCCATCCGCCCGGTGGTCCCTTGGGGAAGGGGCAGCCCGTCCTCGCAGGTCCAGCCGGGCTTCACCGGGACCTGCCTGACCTGCCACACCGTGCGTTCCCGCGCCGATGCCGTCGGCCCACCGAGCGCGACCTCGCGGATCGACGGATCGTCCAGCGCGGTCACGAGGCGCCGCCACACATCGAGATAGAGGGCGTACGAGCCCGGCGCGGGCGGCCAGTCGATGTGCTCGGTGTGCCGGTCGGGCTGGGCGTCGTAAGCGACGTCCTCCTCGTTGACGACGAGGACGCCGTGGGCGTAATAGCGTCCGGCCGACAGCCGCAGACCCACCCCGTCCGGGCTGGTCACCGCAAACCCGGCCGCACCCACCGGCGCCCCGCACAGGCCCGCGAGATCGGCCACGGCCGTCTCGTGGGCGCCGGAGAGGATCCGGTGCTCCTCGTCGAAGTCCGCGTCGGTGAGCACCCGGCCCTGCTCGTGCAGCACCGCGCTGTAGTGCTTGTGCGGTTGGTGCGTGCGCCGGCTGAAGTCGCCCTTCATACCCGTCCTCTCAGGTTGCGTACACAAGGCCCACTTCGAGGCCGAAACGGAGGTAGTCGTCGAGGCGTGCCCGCAGGTAGGCCTCGCGCAGCGGCTGGCGCAGATGGTGGTAGACACCGAGTTCCGACCTGTCGTCGGCGCCCCGCCACACCGCGTCGGGGGTGCGCCGGTCGAGCCGGCAGTACGCGGGGTCGCCGTAGCGGGCCGACTCCAGCACGGGCCGCAGCCGCACGTCCTCGGGCACGCAGCGGTGGCGCCGCGGGGTGCGCGAGCCCGGGGGCACACTGCTGAAGCGCACACAGCCGCGCTGACGCCGGTCGGCGAGGACGGGCCGCCCGGCCCCGTCGTCGGCCAGGACGATCGAGTTGGAGAGCCGGTCCAGGATCCGTGCGTGGACCCGGCCGAGCACCGTGCACGCGTCGTACGCGACCCGCCCGCCACCCGTCGCCGCGCCGCCCGGCGCCGCATGGGCGACACCCGCCCCGCCCGCGTCCACGACACAGTCACGGAAGGCGGCCTCGGCGTCGACGTGGCAGCGGACGCCGCCGAGGATGCTGCGCTCGACGGCCACCGATGTCTCCCCGGTGTCCACATGCAGGCTGGGCTCGCCGGGCCGCACGGGAGCGCCCGCCGCGTCCAGGGCGATGCCGGGCACCAGGGTGCAGTGGCGTACGCCGAGACTGCCGTCGCCCGCGACGCGCACGGCGCCGCCCGCGAGGAGCAGCCCGTTCAGCACGACCGCACCGCCGCCGGAGACGGTGACGTCGAGGTCCGCCCGCAACTCGACCGTGGGCCGGAACCGGTCGGCGGCGCGCAGCTCCACGGTGACCGAGTGCGCGGTGAGGGAGAGCGCCTCGCTGTAGCGGGCGTTGTCCCGAATCTCGACGACCCCGCCCCCCGCCGGAAGCGCCGCCAGCGCGCCCGCGATCGTCGTGTGATCGGCACCGCCGCTCGCCCGTACGGACACCAGGGCCGGGGGGTCGGTGACGGCAAAGCTGCCGACGCGCTCGTACTCGCCGCCGCCGAGATCGGCGCCGAATCCCCGGTGGTACGACACGGTCGGCGCCTGCGCCTGCTTGTCGCCGAACGCCACGCGGCCCAGCGCGGGGTCCAGCCGCACCCGCCCGCCCGGGACGGGTGTGTGCGCCCACGGGCCGCCCGGCGCCACGTCGCTCAGGTCGCACACCTCGACCAGCTCGCGCACGACGCCGTGCACGTGGACGGAGAGACCGGCGCCGTAGCAGGACGCCAGGTCGGCGTCCATCGCCCAACGGGTCAGCGGCATGGGCAGGTTGACGGGCTCGGCCAAACGCGTGAGGTCGGACTCGGCGACAGGTTTGGTGAACAACTGGACGGGTGCGCCCAGCGGATCGAGCAGGAAGCGGTGCGGGTCGCCCGGCGCGGCGGGGCGGGCGGTGACGTCGGAGACAGGACAGGCCCGCAGCCGCCACAGGAACAGGCCCACGTTCGGGATGCCGTAGCGCCCGCCGCGCGTCGCGGCGCGCCGCATCTCAGGCAGGTGGACGAGATCCGCCGCTCGGCCCCGCTCGAACGCGTCGCCCAGCCACGCCAGTTGTGTGGCGGATCGCATGCCGACCGTGGAGTGGTTGCCCGGCCGTGCATGGTTGACGTGCTGGGTCGTCGCCAGCAGTTCGAAGAACTCGACGGCACGGGCGGGCCAGCCGGTGGTGTCGCGGGCGACCTGCTCCAGCACGGCCGCCGTCCCCTTGCGCGTGCGGTACGCGATCGTGTTGGCCACCTCGGCGCGCGAGGTAAGCCCTGCCGCCTCCCGGCCCGGCAGCCCGCGCAGACCGATCAGATCTGCCAGATACGGCAACACCCACGGTGCGGCCGTTTCCACGAAGAGATCGTCGTGGAGCTGATCGATCCCGTCGGCCACGATCGCCAACTGGTCGGTGAGCAGCCGGAGATACTCCCGAAGCGCACCGCCGGAGGCCGCGTCCCGCTCGCGGTAGAGGGCAGGCAGCAGCTCGTACAGGTGGTCGCGCGGGATGCTCACCAGCCCACCTCCAGATCCAGGCCGTCGCGCGCCAGAGTGAGGATCTCGGCCGGGGGTGCGTCCGGCGGCCCGCCCGGGAGCGGGGCGTAGGCGGGCAGCCGGGTGTGCAGCGCGACCGACTCGCCCCGCCGGTGGAGCCGGTCGACCCGGACTCCGTCCACCCCGGCCACGGAATGGACCACAGCGGTGAGCTCGCTGAGCGACACGTCCTGGCCGAAGTCCCGTGCGGGCAGCGAGAAGGCGGCCAGCAGCGCGTCCACCACGGCGGCGCGCACCCGCGGCGCGTCGTGGTCCGCGGCCACCCGCAGCACCGCCCGGACGGCGAAGGACGCCGTGTCGCAGCCGGCCACGACGAGGGGGACCCGGGGATTCCCCGCGGCCGACAGCGCCTGGCGCAGGGAGGTGAGGAGGTCCGGGGCGGGCCCGTTCAGGACGACGGTCACGGCGACACCCTTGCGCGCCCCGTCCCAGGTCCACGCCGCAGTGGCGTTGGTGACACCGGCGTAGGAGGCGGCGAAGTCGGCGTAGTCGCGCAGGGAGACCACCCGGCCCAGTGTGAGGACGCTGCGCGGGGCGTTGGTGCGCGCGTCGGCGGTGCTCTGCGGGTCCTGCCCGCCGGTGGCCGGCAGCGGGTTGGTGACGGAGCCCAGGCCGAGCGGGCGGACCATCGGGAGCGTGAGCTGCCCGGCCTGTACGTTGCCGTCGGCACCGATGCCCCAGCGGTAGGTGGCGATGACGTTGTCGACGCCGGTCGGCGTGGCCGCGCCGCTGCTCCCGTTGCCGAACTCGACCGTGGTCGAGCCGTTCTCGTCGCTCCGGGTCGTGTAGAGGCGATCGCGTGGTCCGGTGCCGTACAGGACCTGCGTCTCGTGCCAGGCGAGGCCGTTGACCCGCAGCCGGAGCGTCGAGGCGGCGCCGGTGACGGTCTGGGCGGGGACCCAGGTCAGCGGCTTGTGGCGCACGGTGAAGCGCTGGTACGGCCGTGCGGCGTCGGCGCTTCCCAGCACCTCGTCGGTGACGGTCTCGCCGTGGGTGGCGGTCGCGACGTTGCCGTAGAGCTCGATGGGCGTCGGACCCAGCACGTCGTAGACGTGGGTGAGTGGTGTGCGCAAGGTGAGGGCGGACAGCGGCGTCGGCGAGGCCGTCACCGTGACGACCTCGCCGACGGTCTCGTCCTCGGGGCGCGCCGGCAGGTACTCCACGGCTTCGCGCCGGGCGAGTTGGACGTGGTCGATGCCGTCGTCGGTGCGGACCGTCCACCTCAGGAGGCCCGGCAGTTCGGCGACGGGGTGCACCGACAGGACGGTGGCCTCGACGTGGCGTGGTGTCGGGCGGGGCCGGTGGCGGCCGAACGGCCTGGGGCGCACGGCCGGGGTGATCTGCAGCCGTGCGCGGGCGCGTTTGCCGCGGACCAGGACCTGACGGTCGGCGGGCTGCGGCGGCAGCGGTTCCGCCAGCGGGACGGTCCGGCCGGTCAGCGGCTCGGTCAACGGGACGTTCGCGAGCGGGAGTTCACTGCTCTGGAACTCGACGACCGTCCGCCGGGTGGCTGGGCCCCCGTGCTGGTTCAGTGCCCCCTGGAGGAGTTGGACGCCGAGGACGGTGACACGGCCGCTCACGCCGTAGTCGGCGGCCGAGGTGACCGACACCGCGTCCACCCGGGCGAGGGCGACGGCGGTGTCCGACGTCAGCACGGCCCAACTGGCCGGGACGGTCCCCTCATACAGTGCGTCGAGCTTGATGCCGGCCGGTGTGAGCGCCGCGAACTTCCAGTCGATCCGGGGCTCTGCGACCAGGTCGAGCCCCGACCTGACGGACGGGTCGAACAGCCGTGGGTCCGGCGCGTTGAAGCCGAACAGGGCCGCCTGCCGGGCCAGTACATGAACGGTCACCTCGTCCCCGGCCACCAGGGCGAGCCCGGCCAGCGGCGGAGTGAAGACGACCGCCGTCCGTCCCGCGGCAGAGTCCGGCGTCACGTCGACCACGTGGGCCCTCGTCCACCGCAGGGCCGCTGACCACGGCCGTCGTCCGGCCACGAACAGCAGTGCGTCCCCGGCCCTGAGCCCGGTGGCCGTCCCGTCGAGCAGCACGGTCGAGTCGCCGGTGCGGGGCGGGCGCGGCCCCGTCGCCTTCCACCGCGGCCGGTTCCACGCCCCGACCGCCGTCACGTCCTCGGTGGTCTCGAACGTCTGCGGCCTCTCGCCGGGCCCCGGCAGCGACTGCACGCGGGTACCGGTCGGCAGCGCCGTCGCTGCCGGGGCTCCCGGCGCGGTCTCCAGGAAGAACGCCAGCCAGGTGCGGGCGGCCACTCCGGGCGCGAGACGGTAACCGATGAGCGCGGTGAGGTCGTTGACGGAACGGCGCTCCGTCGCCGTACGCAGATAGTGCTCGTTGGCGATCCGCTCCGTGTAGAAGGTGAGCACGTCGGCCACCGCCGCCCAGGCGTCGATGAGCGCGATCGCCGGATCGTCGTCCGCGCGCGTACGCAGCGCGGCGAGCGCAGACGACCCCGTCAGTTTCGCGTGCATGCTCGCCCGGAACGCCGCCCAGGTTCCGGTGCGGTAGGCGACGGCGGGCAGCCCGGGCCGGTTGACGATCTCGATCGGAGTCCGCGCGGTCGGGCCCAGACAGCACGCGCAGCGGCAGGCGGCCACGCTCATCGGCCTCCCTCCAGCTCCAGGGTCAGGGTTCCGCGGTCGGGGAAGTCGGGGTCGTTGTCGAGGCGGGCGATCTCCAGGTGTCCCATGGGGAGTTCGGCTACGGGAACCGTCGCCCGCCGGGCGGTGGCACGGCGCCGGAAGGTGACGGGTTCGACGAAGACGACGCCCGCGACCTCGTGCGCGGCGGCCAGCAGCGCGCTCAGGACGACGGGAGCGCCGAAGGTGAGGTTGTCGGGGTGGAAGAACGCCCTGCGCCCGTCGGCCAGTCGGCCCGGGCCGAGCCGTTCCAGCAGGGCAGCGGCCACGTCCGAGCGGTGGTAGTCCGGGCCCACGCAGACCCGCAGGACGACGTCCAGGGCGGCGAAGTACGGCCCGTCGATCCGCAGGTCGTCCCCTGCCATGCGGTACTTCTCCAGGAACTCCCGCAGTCCGGCGGCGAATCGGGCGTCCACCGGCCGCCCGCCGGACCGGTCCACGGCGAGGAAGACGGTGTACCAGGAGCCCGTGTAGCGGGCGACCGCCACGGCGCGCTGCACTTCAGGGTGGCGTGCCGCCATGCGGGCGTAGTCCTCGGCGGTCACCGCCCGTTCGGGGACGAGGAACGCGGCGGGAGCGTCCTGCCGTATCCGGGCAAGGTTGTCGGCGTCGGTGCCGCCGTGGCCCGGCAGGGGGTTGGTGGCCCCGGTGATGCCCGGCAGGGCGGTGACGATGTGGGCCAGGGTGTCGCCGCCGATGTTCCCCGCCCGGCCGTTGCCCTGCCGCCAGATCAGGTCGAAGACCGTGCCGGCGTGCGGGCGCATGCCGTGCCCCTCCGTTCCGAAGCGGCAGACGGCCGTGCCGTCGGACTCGACCTCGACGACGAAATCGCGGGCGAACGCGTCGCTGCCCAGCAGGTCGGGCACCGGCCTCCAGGCATGACCCGCACCGTCCTTCAGCCGTACGGCGGGCAGCACATGGCGGCGCTCCCAGGCCGGCGCGGATGCCGCCGGGGCGCCCGGGTCGAACCGGGCCATGTCCCCGGGGCGGCCGCCGGGCAGGACCCGGCCGAGCGTGCTGACCATGGTGACGTCCGGCTCGGGCACGGGCAGGGTGAAGCGGGCGGGCCGGAGGCCGGCCCGTCCGGGAGAGCAACGGCGGTCGGCGCCGGGCAGCGCCAGTCGGGAATCGGGATCGGGGACCGTCGCGATGCGCTGTGCCGTCCGAGTGCGTCCGTGGTCGGCGAGCACGATGTTCCCCCACACCACGCCGATGTCCCGGATCACCCGGTCCGCAGTCCGCGCCGACAGACACAGATCGAACGGCAGCGCGTCCTCGTCGGCCCACGTCAGCTCAGTGACGTCCATCCCACCCAGCGGGTCGGTACCGGGGGTGGCCGCAGTCAGTCGTACGGCGTGCCGGTGCGCGGGGTCGGCGCCGGCCGGCGTGCCGGTGCGCGCGTCGACGCGTTCGCCAAGGACGACGACATCATCGGGATCGAGCGGCGGACGGCCGAGCACGGTCGCCGACGTCGCCCCCGCGGGCAGGCAGCACTCGTCGTCGCCCCAGGTGTACAGCGGCAGTTCGGCGCGGCCCACGGCCACGACCGCGTCGTGCATCGTCTCGAAGACGACCGGCCCTTCCGACAGCGCCTGGTGATACGCGGCGGAGCCGGGCTCCACGACCGGGCCGAGCCAGGGGAGCCGGGTGAGCAGCTGAGTGCCCGCCGGGACGGTCGTGTCAGGGGCGCCGGGTGTGGTGAGGATACGGACCCAGGTGCGGGCGTTGCTGCCGTCGTGCGGACGATGGGCGACGAGACGGGCGTGGCGACGGGCGGAGATCCGCGAGCGAGCGGTGGCCAGGGTCGACTCCATGCCGATCGCGTCCAGGCGGTAGCTCTGGTGGTCGGCGCTGTAGGCCAGTGCCTCCACCAGCACGACCGCGAGGTCCGCGGCGTGGCGCTCGCGCAGCTCCGGGGCCAGCACGGCGAGCCGGTCGAGCATCAGCCGGCGGAAACCGGCGTAGTCCCGGGTCAGATAGTCGATGTCGGGCGGCTGGAGCGGGAGTGCCTCGGGGCCGTGGCTCGGGCAGCGGTGGTCGCAGTCGAAGTCCGAGGGGCAGTCCGCCTTGAAGGAGAAGCCGATCTCGCTGAGCCGCTCGTCCAGATCGGGCAGGGGCGCTCCCGACCGTGTCCGCAGCCGCAGGGTGTAGACGGAGTGGTCGCCGGGGCGTCCGACCCGCACGGTGAGGACTTCGTTCGCCCACGCGACGCTCTCCACGGGCACCTGGGGGATCCGTACTCCGCCCGTGACGGCGACACAGTCCGAGGTGAGTGCCGACACGAGCGCCGGAGCGGGCGCGCGGAGGAAGTGGACGTCCAGCAACCGCTGCCGGTCGGCCGCCGGTACCCCGGGGCCGTCGTGTACCTCCAGGTAGTCGATGCCGTTGGACACGCCGTCGCGCCGGATGGCTTCGCGGCGGTCGTCACGGCAGCAGTCGAGGTCCGTCATGGCGCCACCGGCCCGCGGAAGGCGGCGCTCGTCCGCTCGCCGGTCGCCCGGACCACGTATCCGACCCGCACCGCGAGCGTCGACTCGACCGCCTCGACGGTCACCGTCTCCACCTGGATCAGCTCACCGAGCCACCGGTGCAGGGCCGCCTCCACGCGGGCCCGCACCGCCGAGGCCAGCGCCTCGCTGTGGGGCTCGAAGACAAGGCCGAGCAACCCCGATCCGAAGTCAGGCCGGTTGACCCGCTCGCCCGGCGCGGTGAACAGCACCTGCTCCACCAGGGCGCGCAGGTGGTCCTCGGCGCCGGTGGTGGCGGTACGGCCGTCGCCGCCGATGCCGAAGGGATGATCCAGGTACGTCATCTCACACGCCCTTCGCCTGGTTCTGGCCGCCGCTGATCGTCGCGGGGGTGCCGTTCGGGGCGCACACCGCCTGGCTGTCCTGGAGCAGCACCGGAGAGCCGAGCGACGTCAGCCGGGTCGCGGCCGAGGTCCACTGGGCGAGGACGCACGGCATCGGGGAGCCGCCGGCGTTGAACGGGCAGCCGGTCACCGTGTGCGGGGTGCTCATGACCGTGATCGGGTTGCCGCCGACCCGGACGCGCGGGCTCGGCATCGTGGGGGTGGCGCTGCCGCCGTGCGTGCAGGACACCGTCGCGGAGACGTCGAGGAGCGGGCCGGGCACTCAAGTCACCTCCAGCGCACCGTCGTTGACCGAGACGCGGGGGCCCTGGAGGCTGATCCTCGCGCCCGTACCGCTGTCGATCTCGATCCCGTTCGCCGACAGGACGATCTTCTGCCCGGCCGCGGTCTGGAGCGTGATGCCGCCGGTGCCGGGGGTGTCGTCGAGGAGCAGACTCGCCCCGTCCGCCGT
Source organism: Streptomyces sp. NPDC048420 (assembly GCF_040651535.1). Lineage (NCBI taxonomy): Bacteria > Bacillati > Actinomycetota > Actinomycetes > Kitasatosporales > Streptomycetaceae > Streptomyces > Streptomyces sp. NPDC048420. Next base: position 336,294 of record NZ_JBEZKG010000003.1, on the reverse strand, counting down.
GCGCAGGAGTACCTTGCCCGCCTGCGGCGGCGTGACGGCCGACCTCGGCATCTCGGCCGCCGCCCCCCACCACGAGCCCGACCAGATCGGCCGGTCCCGGTCACCCTGCTCGTACTCGATCCACACCCACGCCCCTTTCGCGGGCAGTGCGAGGAAGCCCATTCCGGAACCGGCGAACGGCATGCACGGCAGGGCCCAGCCGCTCTCGCGGTCGCCGAAGGCGGGCACTCGGGCATTGATCCGCCCGGTCCGTTCCGGGTCCTCGTTGTCGACGACGACTCCCCGGTACTTCCCGAAGTGCTTGGCCTCATCGCTCATATGGGAACCCCCGGGGTCGTCGTTCCCAGCCCTTCGCGGCTGATCCGGAAGCGCTGGGTGTACTCACCGCGTGCGAGCTTGTGGGTGACGGAGTCGACCAGGTACAGGCCGTCCAGGGACAGGCCGCAGCCGCGGATGCCCACCAGCCTGCGTGGGCGCAGGACGTGCCCGTAGGCGCTGGTGTCCAGTTCGCCCTCGCCCGACACCGCGTTCGGGGCCGCGGTGGCGGTGGCGAGCAGTTCGGTCGCCGCGGCAACCGTGTCCTTGCCCGCGGTGGTCCGCAGCTTCGTCGAGCGCAGGGCCGGGGCGGGGGAGGCGGCCAGCGGCGGGATCTTCAGGGAGGGCAGGGCAGGGACCGGGAGGCTCAACTTGAAGAGGGGATCCGTGAAGACGCCCTGGGGCTGCACGGGTTCGAGGGCGTCGAAGGAGAAGGACAGGGACTTGACGTTCGACATCGAGCCCATGTCCTTGCTCAGGGCGGGCTGGGGAAGCCCGAGGCGGATCTCGGGCCCCCAGTGCGCGGTGTTGACGCCGAGGGTCAGGGGCTGGACGTAGAAGACGAATCCGTTGCGCCGGGCGATGCGTTCGAGGAAGGCGCGGTCCGTCTCGTGCTGCTGCGGGGTGTGCTGCACGGACAGCGGCACGTGGGGGGTGTTGGTGACGTCCGGGATCAGGCCGAAGCGTGCGTACCGCGTGATGATGCGCGTCGCGATCGTCGAGTCCGACTGGTTCTCGAAGGTGTCGTCCTTCTCCTCCAGGCTCATCACCCCGCCGACGATGTCCTGTCCGGTGAGGGTGAGCGTGTCCCCGCTGACCTGCTGATGGATGAGGGTCCCGTCCATCAGGATGTGCGGGACGATGCCGGTCAGTACGCCGATGACGACCCTGGTGCCGGGCGTGAACAACGGCTCACGCAGCAGCGGGAAGTCGAGCGTTCGGTCCTTCACCAGCGAGAAGGTCAGCTGGAAGCCGTCTCCCTTCTCACGGTCGGCGGTGACCTCGGCCGAGGTGAGGGCGTGCAGCACGTACGGCGGAGCGGGGCGCGGCACGGTCGCCCCCAGCCAGAGCAGCAGCCGTGTTCCGAGATCGGGCACGCCGTTCACCGCCTCGCCATCGCGATGCGCACGACGCGGCCCACCGCTTCGAGTTCGGCGGGGTCGAGGACGGAGTTCGCGTCGCAGATCATCCAGAACAGGGTGGGATCCCCGGCGTGACGGGCCGTCAGTACGTCGAGGCGCTCGCCCTCGGCGACCCGGTGCTCGGCGAGGACCGGCTGGTCCTCGTAGGAGGGGATCACACGGCGCCGGGTGTAGGCGACAGTACGCAACGTCCCGTCGACGTCCGGCACTTGGAGATGGACGGTCTCCAGCCCGAGGTAGCGGCTGCCGGTCTCGTACGTCATGATCACCATCCCAGTCCGGCGAGCACTTCTCGTCCCACATGTGCCGCCATCGACAGCGCGCCGGCCTCACTCAGCATCGGCACGTCCGGGTGGTTGACGACCTTCAGGCCCAGATCGACCTTGGCGCGGATCGGGTTGAGGGTGGTGTCGAAGGCATCCTCAGTGACGGAGAGCTCCGTGACTCGGACCGGGAGGATGCGCTGGGCGCCCCAGACGAGGACGGTCAGCGGAGCCTCGGCGGGGAGGATCTCGACGACTCCCGCGCGCAGCAGCGCCTCGTTGGCGATGACGGTCGCAGCGGCAGGCTGCACCAGCAGTTCGAGCCGCGCCAGCGCGGGCGCGATCCCCACGGCTCTGGTCAGCGGGTCCCCCTGCTCCAACTGATCGGTGGCGTCCAGTTCGACTGCCAGCTTCAGCGTCTGCTCCGCGAGCCCGGCGAACCGGGGAGGGCCGGTGCCGCTCTGGTCACCTGCGGTGCGGGCGGTGAGGGTGCGGGTGAGGGTCTCCGGGTTGTACTGGAAGACGATGACGCCGGTGGCGGGGCGCAGGGGGTCGGTGGTCACCAGGGCGCCTTTGAAGACGGGTGGGGAGATCGGGCTCGCCATCGCACTTGCCTTTCTGACGTGTGCTGCGGATGCCTAGGAGGTGGTTCCGGCCCTGGCCCTTTTCACGCGTTCCATCGCGGTGTGCGCGGCCTCGGCGAAAATGCGGCCGCTGACGGTCTGCTTCGATTTCGCTTTGAGTTGACTGAGCTCCCAACCCGCGGTGGCTAGTTGGACGAGACCGCCGAAGGTCGTCTTGTCGTCGGTGAGCTGCACGCGGTTCAGCCGCTCGCGGATCAGGGCTTCCTTCGAGCGGCCCAACTTTTTGGCCAATTCCCCCAATTCCTTGCGCTGCGCGTCGATGACGGAGGCCTCCAGTGCCTCCGTCGGCTCGTACAAGCCCGTCGGGGTGAGGACGAAGCGGACGCGCTTCTTCAGTGATTCCTCGACCGCGTTCAGGGCGTTGACGAGCTTCGTCGTGCAGCTGCGGCACGGAGCTCGGTTGATCGCGACAGCGATCACCGGCTTGGCATTCCGGTTCTCGGCGATTGCTTCCCTCGCACGAGCAACCACCCCGTGCCAGTAGCGGTCGAGCAGGTTCTGTTCCGCGTGTCGGTTCCTGTCGCTGGGGGCAACCTCACCCTGACGCTCGCCGTTGAACGCGATGGCCGCGTGCGTCTCGTTTCTCGGCTGGACGGTGAAGAGAGCCTTTGCCGGATCGCCGACTCCGAATATCTCGGTCCACTCGATCACCCTCTGCTCCGGCGGGCTCGCGGCGGCGACGAGACGTCCCTTGAGGGTCGTTGCCTCGACGATGTCGAACCGCAGTGAGGTAAGCCCGCGCTGCCTGAACTCCTTGAAGACGGTTGCGACGACATCTGCGATCTGGTCCGGGGAGGACAACTGTCCCGCCGTCAGGCGACGTGCGGCCTGAGCAAGGGCGTCCCGTTTGACCGTTGGGCTCTTGGGGCCCGCGGCTGCCTTCTTCGAGGAACCACCCTTGCGGGAGCCGAACGCTCCCGCAGCCCGCCGCAGCAGCCCCTCGATGCCCCGGTCGACCACGCCCCGGATCCGCTCCACGATCTCCCGGACTTTGTCGCCGACGCCCCCGAGTCCGAGCAGCCGGGCCAGAAGGTCGATGGCGAGGGGTAGGAGGCGGGCCAGCACGCCCTCCACGGCGGTGGAGGCCTTGCCGGTCAGGCCGCGTGCGATGTCGCCGATCGCGTTCACCACGCTCGCGACCAGCTCGCCCAGGCTGCGCAGCTGATCCCGCAGGAACGTGTAGAGGTTCCAGAGCGAGAGGACCAGCTGGACCAGCGCACCGACCGGCGAGAACAGTGAGGCCAGTTTGGTGATCGCCGCCCTCACGACCCGCTCGACGAGGAAGGTCCGGATGGCGCCGAAGACGGTGTCCCGGACCGTCCCGACCGAATCCATGATCCTTGCCCAGAGCGCCGACCAGCCCTGAGTCACCAGAGTGCTGAGGAACTCGTAGACCACCGTGAGGCGTTCGACGTTCTTCTCGCCGATCAGCCGGGCCGCCTTCACCCGCAGGCGGTCCCACGTCAGGCCCAGGATCTGCCGTGCGAGGTCGAGCACCCCCATGACATCGAACGTCCGCGGCACCACGATCCCGGCACCGCCGAGCGCACCGGTCAGCCAGCCCACGAGACCGGCCTGGAGATGTGTGCCCAGGTTCTGGCCGAAGCCCCGTACGCCCCCGGACACCGCGTCGAGGACATGCCCGAGGAAGGCTCCCGGCCAGGACACGATGATCTGCCAGGTCTCCCGCGCCCGCCCGACGAACGCATAGAAGGCACTCGGCTCCACCCCGAGCAGAGCCAGCACCGCTTCCAGGGCCTTTTGCGCCAGCGTTCCCCAGTCGCCGGTCACGACGGCCCCGATGACGGTGATCGCCGTCGTGACCGCGCTGCGGAAGGCGTCGATCGTCGCGAGGAGAGCGGTGCGCAGCTTCTCCGTCAGCGCCTGGACACCGGCCTTGAGGCCGTTCGCGACGTCGTCCACCGCACGCGTCGCGCGCGCGGCCGCCTGGTCGATGAGCCGGGTCAACGCCCGCGCCAGCTCAGGGAAGATCCGTCCGAGGAGCCCCTCCACGGCGGCCTTGAGCAGCCCCGCGAAGACGGCGATCGCCTCCCGGAGGAAGGCCGCCACCCCGTCGATGAGAGCCAGCACGGCGGCCTTCACCGCGTCGAGGACCGCGTTGACCGCCGCCCGCACGGCGTCGAAGATCACGCCGATCGCGCGCACCAGCGCCTGGAAAGCGGCCCTGACCCAGCCCACGGCACGGTCCCACCAGCTCTCCTCCTCGGCCGCGCGTTCGGCCCGGTCCTTCTCCTCCGCGGCCCTCCGCTCGCCCTCGGTCACGTGCGCGTCGATCCGCGTCTGCGCGCCCGCGTACTCGGCATGAATCCTCTGCCGGTCGTCGGCGACCCGCGTCCGCATGCACTCCTCGTCGGCCTGGCGCCGTGTCTCGGCGTCAGACGCGACGCGGTCGACCTCGCGTGTCTGTGCCTCCAGCGTCTCCCAGCGGGCGGTCCTGATCTCGTCCCGGGCCTCGCTCACGGCGTCGGCCTGCTGCTGTCGCGCCGACTCGTTCAGGTCGGCGGTGGCGCTCTCCGCCTCGGAGACGGCTGCCTGCCGGGCCTGGTCACGGGCAGACGTCGCCGCCTCCACCTGCTCCGCGACCCCGGTGGCCGACCGCTGCATGGCCGCCGCCTGCTGTCGGTCGAACGACGCCTGCACCTCCGCGGGCAGCCCCAGGGCGAGGTACGCCTGCGGGCCGTCCACCGGGGCCTGCTGCGCCGCTTCGGCGAGCGGTACCACCACGGGCTGCACCACCAGCTCGCCGACCGCGAACCCCTCGTCCACGTCTCGCGGCTGGACCCGCTCCGCGCCCGGACCCTCCAGCACGGCACGTGCCGCCTCGGCACCGGCCGTGCCCGCCTCCTCGTGCGCGGCCGACTGCGCCGCCGTCAGACGCGCCGGGTCCTGGTCCCCGGTCAGCGCGATCTCGGGGGCCGCCCCCAACGACCGCCGCAGATCGGGATCTTGAGTGGGTACGGCGCTCAGGGACACGTCGATCCGGTCGGCCACGACCTCGGGGGCGGCGGTCGTGAGCCCGTTGAAGGGGAGGTACACGTCCTGCGGGGGCGTGTAGGCGGCCAGTGGTGGCGGTGTCTGGATCTGCGGTCGCGGTGCCGGGGCCGCGGAAGATCCGGACACGTCGATCGTGCGGGGCGCCGGAGCGGTGACCGTCGTCGGCCCGGGCGGCGCCGCGGCCCCCTCCGACCGGGCGCGCAGCTCGGGGACGCCGGAAGGGACCGATCGCGCTTCGTCGTCGGCAAGGCGTGCGACGGTGTTGCCCAGGCCGGAGGCCTGCTGGGCCTTGGCGGTCGGGGGTGCGGTGGCAAAGGCTCGCAGCCACTGGGCGGCCGAGGCCGGGGCGGGCTTCTCCGCTGCCGGCGCCGGGACTTCCCCGAGTGCCGTCGGGACCGCCGGCAGTGCGGCCGGGTCCGACCGCACGGCCGGGGCGGGGGATGCGGTCGGGGGCGAGAGCGCGGCGAGGGCTGGAGGAACAGGGGGAGCGGGGAGCGCGGTGGAGGTCGGGAGCACGGCGGGCGTCAGCCGCGCCGCGTCCATCTCCGGCCCGTGCGCGGCCTCGACGGGTACCGGCGGCCCCTCGTCCTGCGCCATCCCGCCGGCCGAAGGAGACCTCCGCAGCAACGCCACCGCCTGCCACGGCAGCGCCGCCTCGACCGAGAGCGGTGCCTGCGCCGCCCCGAAGGTGAAGGCAGCCGAGTCGGCGACGCGCACGGCCTCCCGCTCGGCCGCCGCACCCGGCTCCACGACCACCGAACCGCCACCGGGCACCGCACGCTGCAAGGCGTGGACCACCTCGTGGGTCACCACGCGAAGGTCCGGTTCACGGTCGGCCAGGAAGACGCACCCGCCCTGGACCGCAGCGAGCGCGTCGTACCCGTCGAGCGCCGCACCCACCTGCGGTCCGCTGTAGACGGGGATCGAGTCCAGCGGACGCCCGAAGCGCTCCTCCAGCCGTGACCGGTAGGGCAGAGACACACGCTCGGACCCGGGGGCGGGCAGCGGGCGGGCAACGGTCCGCGCCTGCCCGGCAGGTCGTGGAGCGCCGGCGCGGCGTCGTTCGGCGGTGGCCTTCATCCCCCACCACCGCCCGCCTCGCCGAAGACCGCGTCGTAGAGGCAGGCGGCCAGCGCCCGGGCCAATCCCTCGTCACCGCCCCGTCCGTCCCACCCGAGGTCGAGGACGACGCACGAACGGGCGGCACAGTCGGTCGGTTCGGACAGCCATTCGCCCGGCACCCCCCGCTCCGCGACCAGCAGCGCGAAGTGCCGCTCGATGCCCGCCCGCAGAACGCGCTCGGTGCACTGCCCGACACCGTCGGCGGTCAGGTGGCCGACGGTCAGCTCGAAGGTCACGTCCATCCGCGCACCTGCGCTTCCGGCAACGGACGGTCGAGCTTGGCGAACTCGGTACGGGCGGCGCGCAGAACGTGGGCCATCCGCACCGGCGTGTCCTCGGCGGCGGCACGGAAGGCGGCGTTGAGGGCCATCGTGCGGATGCTGCCGCCGGCCACATTGAGCTGCCCGAGCCGTCCGAAGTTCAGGCCCTCCAGGGGAACCTGGGGCGGGAAGACCCGACGCCAGATCCGGGCGCGGGCCGACTCGTCGGGGAAGGGGAAGGGCACCACGAAACGCAGGCGGCGCAGGAAGGCCGGGTCCAGGGCCTCGCGCAGATTCGTGGTGAGGACGGCCAGGCCGTTGTACGTCTCCATGCGCTGGAGCAGATAGCTGACCTCCAGGTTGGCGTAGCGGTCGTGACTGTCGCGCACCTCGCCACGCCGTCCGAAGAGAGCGTCGGCCTCGTCGAAAAGGAGGATGACGCCCGCGCCCTCGGCCTGGTCGAAGACGTCGGCGAGGTTCTTCTCGGTCTCGCCGATGTACTTGCTTACGACCCGGCTGAGGTCGATGCGGTGCAGATCGAGTCCGAGTTCGGTGGCGACGACCTCGGCCGTCATCGTCTTGCCCGTCCCGCTCGGACCGCTGAACAGCGCGGATATCCCGGTGCCGCGGCTGTCGTACGCCTCGAAGCCCCACTCGCCGTACACCTTCGCCCGGACCCGTACCTGTGCCGCCAGATCGCGCACGACGGACAGCTGGTCCGGCGGCAGCACCAGCATGTCCCAGGCCACTTGGGGCGTGACCCGCTCGGTGAGATGGTCGAGCCGGGGCCGGGCCCGCTCACGTACGAGGTGCCAGAAGCGTGTGGCGTCCCGCTCGTCCTGTACGGCGAACTCGGCGGCGGTCGCGCGAATCGCGGCCGGGTCGAGGTCGAACCATTCGGCGGCCCGGACGACTTGGCCGTCGAGCGCGGCCGCGGCCGGACCGAGCGCGCTCGCCCACACGCGCAGCCGCTCCTGCGCGGTGGCGCCCGGGACCGCGAGCCGTAAGTCGGCGCGGCGGGTCGGCAGAGCATGCCGCGCCAGCAGCACCACCGGCCCGGACAGCTCGTCGGCCAGCAGGGCAGCCGCCTCGCCCGAGCCGTTCACGGTGTCGACGACGACCAGTACACCGGCGAGCACGGCCTCCCGCTCGAGCCTGCGGGCCAGAGCCGCCCGCCCGGCACCGTCCGCGGGTACGTCGGCCGTGTCCAGGACGGCCACGGCGAGCCCGTGCTCACGCGCGGCGGCGCAGGCGACGCCGGTCGCCGTGGCCGCCGACCGGCCCAAGAGCTGGACCACCGGCGCCGCCCCCGCCGCCAGGGCTGCCGCGGCCTGTTCCGCCGTGCGGGACTGCCCTGACGTGAGAGTGGGAGTCTCGCCCGGCGCCCGTAACCCGGTCGACTCATCGAGATACCGGACCCCGACCAGGGCGTGCAACACGCGTTCGGCGACGGCCAGTTCGCGTGCCGTCAGGATGTGTCCGGGACCGGCACCGGGACCGAGTTCGACGAGCCGCCAACGGCGCAGCGGCGCCTGCGGGGCCAGCGCGCTCCAGTGCGGCTCGGGCAGTACGGCCAGCGCCACCCCGAACGTCACCGCCGCGAGGCCGGGGCCGTCCGCCGACCGCAGCAGTTCCCGCCGTACGCCGGAGTCGAGTTCCAAGGCCGCACCCAGCATGACCACATCGCATTCGAACCCGCTCAGCCCGAAGGCCTCGCGCAGCGCGGTGATGACCGGCGGCTGTGCCATTCCGGCCCGGAGCTCGGCGAGTTCGGCCTCGATCGCGGTGACGTCCGCGTCCGGCCCCTTCGCGAGCAGTGCCGCCACCCGCCGCACCAGCAGCGTGGTGCAGCGCTGGTTCTGAGTGGCCCAGGACGTCGTCATGACACACTCACCCGCGGTTCCACGGGGGTCCCGTCCTCGGCCGTGTCCAGCGGGCTGTGGGCGCCGGAGACGACAAGGCGGACCAGGTAGTCGCCGCCGGGCAGACGGGTGAGTGGGAGGGCGAGGTCATGGGTCTCGGCAGGGCTGCCGGGGCCGTCGCGGCGGTCGTCGAAGAAGGCGAACCCGGCCCCACCGCCGACCGGGTCGAGCAGCACGGACACGTCCTGCGCGGCCCGTACGGCCGGATCGACCGTCATGCGAAGAGTGCCGCTGCGCAGCCCCTCAGCGTCCCGTACCAGGTCGGTGACCGAGACCTTGTAGCCGCCAGGGGTGTGACGGATCCGGGGGTGCACGACGACAGGGCGGACGTTCGAGCGGCCCGACGGACGCAGGCGTGGCGGGCTGCCCAGCCGCCGTCGATGCTCCACGACCACGGGAACCGTGCCTGCCGGGACCGTGTCCGGGACGGTGGCCAGCAGATGCCCCGGGCTCGTCGACGACGGCACCGCCTCGGCGTCGCCGAACCGCACGACGGTCACCTCGTCACCGGCCAGGCCGGCCCCGGTCAGCGCCACGGAGCTCCCCGCGAAGAGGGGCTCCTCGGCGTCCGGGGAGGCGACCACCCGGTGCAGCGCCGGCCCGCGCGCGGTCGACACGACCAGGCGCCGCTCACGGACCGGACGCGGCGACGCGGGCGCCGACGGCGGCGTCAGCAGCACGGTCTCGGCCCGGTAGGCCACCGACAGCCGGTAGTCCACCTGGAAGAACGACGACCACAGACCGGACAGGTCGCCCGTGCTGAGGGGCACCGGCGTGAGTCTGATCAGATCGGGCTGGGCGGCCACGTCGACCCCGGCGAGCGGGTGGCCCGGAGCGCGGGAGGCGGTCATCCGTGCGATGTCCGCGCGCGACAGCACCGGATGGAAGTGCAGCGCCCCGGCGACGCTGCCGAGCATGCGCTGGGGCTCGTACTCGCTCTCGTTGCCGGCGAAGGTCAGCAGGTAGTGCAGGGTGAGGGCGGCGCGGGGCCGTGTACGGAGCTCGCCGCCGGCCGCACGGGTCGGCAGGTCCTCGTTGCGCCAGGCCGCGTTGGATTCGACCCGGTAGAGGAACACCACCACGTGCGGGCGCGCATCCGTCAGGCTCTTGTCCGGTCGTCCCCCCGCGGCGGTGGCGCCGGGCAGATCGCGACCCACCACATCGTTCAGCAGCTCGACGACGGTGGCCGTCACTCCCGCGAGTGCCAGATGGTTGCTCATGACCGCCGCCGGGCTCGTTCGAGGTAGGTGTCGAGGCTCAGCGGTGAGCTGTCCGCGGCGGCGGCCCGTGCCGCGGGGGCGGACCGGGGCGCGGCGGGCGGGGGCGGCGAGGGGTGCGCCCGTACGTCCACGCGGTCTATGCGTACGCGGACCACGATGTGCTGCTCGGAGACAGGCCGGGGGACGGCGACCGGGGCCCGCGAGGGCGAGCCGGTGGCCAACGGGCCGACAGCAGGGCGCTCTTCACGGCCCGGGGCGGGTTCGGGCGCCGGGGGCGGGGCGTGCGGTTCGGCCGTGGGGAGTCGGGAGTCGAGGGCGGGGGCGGGGGCAGTGGCGGGTCGCTGCGTTCGTACGGTCGTGGGCGTCTGCCCGTTCGGGCGGGCCGGGGCCGCTCGGGTGACCGGCGGCGGATTCGGTGGAGGGGGTGGGGAGGGGTGCGGTTGCCGCGTCTCGGCTTCGCCATGAACAGGTTGGGGCGCTGACAGGCGTCGAGTCGGCCGGGGCTGTGGGGTGATCGGCGTGGCCGTGGGGTGAGGGGCGTCGGGCGGCGGATTCTCGGCGCGTTCGGGCACCCGTGGAACCCCGGGCACTTCCAGTGCGTTGGCCACTTCGCGCGCCACGGGAACCTCAGGTCCTTCAGGGACCTGAAGGACCTCAGGTACCTCTTGAGCCGCGTCCGCATCCCCGAACAACCCGCCGGCCCGCTCCACTCGTTCATACGGCCCCGCACGCGGCGGCGTCAGCACGGACGCCGTCCCCTCGGCCCGGTCCAGCAGCCGGTCGAAGTAGTCACCCATCACCCACCAGCCCCAGGTACACCGCCCGGCGTGAGGCGGGCAGGGCGAGCACATCGTCCTCACGCCACCCGTAGGCCCGCGCGAGAACGTGCACGTTCTCTGTCAAGCGCCGTCCCCACTCGGCCAGTTCGCACCACACGTAGCGCGCCGGATCGAGCACCGCGTCCCACGAGCCGCCGCATTGTGCGCACACCAGGCGCAGCCGGATCTCCGCGAACGGGTCCGCCTCGGCGACGGCCTCGACCACCGACGCCGCGACCGGGGGCGGGAGTTGAGCGGTTGGAACCGGCAGCCCGTCCCGCTCCGCATCGACCACACATGAGGTCAGGAGCCGCAGCCTTGCCTCGGCCCGGTCGGATGCGCGCAGCGCGTGAGTGAGGTCCGCGCTCGTCAGCGCCCGGCAGATCACCGTCCAGCCGTCGGCCTCCACCCGCGCGGGAACGGCCGAGGGCGTGGCGACATCATTGAGCTGATGGAGCGTCAGCGTGCAGGTCATCACCTCGGCGCAGTGCGGGCAGGTGTCCTGGACGTTCACCGACGCACCGAAAAGGAGACCGCGCAGACGCAGAATGCGCCGATCACGCACCCCGAGCGGCAGCTCGGCAACAGCGATGTCGCTCGCCGAACCCTCCGCCCCCGCCAGCAGCAGGGCCTGCTCATGGGCCGACAGTCCCTCGCCCGTGTCGAGCATGCCGAGCAGGGCCCGCTCGTCCCCCGGACGGCCGCTCATCACACACTCGGTTCGCTGAAGGAGGGCTCCGTGAGTTCGGTGACGTCGTAGTCGCGCTCCCAGCCCTCGTTCTCCAGTTTCAGGCTGCTGATCAGTACGGCGTTCGCGTTGGCGTCGAGCTCGGCGAGCGCCTGGAACTCGGAGACCCAGCACCGGAAGATCCGGTAGGCGAGGGCGAGTTGGCCCGCCTCGTTGTAGATCTCCAGGGTGATGTCCTTGCGGAAGTCCGCGAGCGAGACCTCCGAACCCAGTCCGGAACCGAGGTTCCACACCTTGTTCGCCCAGCGCTCGAATTCAGTGTCGTGGGTGACGCCTCGTTCCAGTGAGATCGCGTCGAAGGACGTACGCCCCGGCTGTGGACTGCCGTTGCTGGGATCCCCACCCGACCGATGGTTCACCACCTCGGTGGTGCGCTTGAGGGGACTGACCTTGCTGACCCCGGCGACGTAGCGGCCGTCCCACATCACCCGGAACTTGAAGTTCTTGTAGGGGTCGAGACGCTGGGTGTTGACGGTGAACTCTGCCATGATCACGCCCCCGGCCGGATCTGCTGGATGCTGATGACCACGAACTCCGCCGGCTTGACCGGGGCGAAGCCGACGACGATGTTGACGATGCCGCGGTCGACCTCCTCCTGCGGATTGACCGTCCGGTCGCACCGCACGAAATACGCCTGCGCCGGTGTCGTGCCCTGGAAGGCGCCCCGACGGAACAGCCCCTTCATGAACGCGCCCACATTGAGCCGGATCTGCGCCCACAAGGGTTCGTCGTTCGGCTCGAAGACCACCCACTGCGTGCCGCGGTAGAGGCTCTCCTCGATGTACAGCGCGAGCCGCCGCACCGGCAGATACGCCCATTGGTGGGCCAGTTGGTCGGCGCCTTTGCCGGTGCGGGCGCCCCACACGACGCGGCCCGCCGAGGGGAAGGTGCGCAGGCAGTTGACCCCTTCGGGGTTGAGCGTGCCGTGCTGCTGATCGGTGAGCCGCACGGTGAGCTCGGCGGCGCCGTTCAGCGTGGCCTCCTGGCCGGCGGGAGCCTTCCACACACCGCGCGTGGCGTCGGTGCGGGCGATGACACCGGCGACTGCGCCGCAGGGGACGAAGGTCCCCAGCCGGTTCTCGCGGAGTGGGTCGGCGACCCGGATCCGCGGGTAGTAGACGGCGGCGTTGGCGGAGCGTGTCATGAGCGAGGGCAGGGCAGCGGGCACACCGAGCGGGTCGGTCCACCCTTTGGGCGGATCCACGATCAGCATCGCCCGGCGGTCCGCGCAGTACTCTGCGGCGTTGTCCCAGGTGGCCTGGTCGGGGTCCACGTCCGGTGCGAACGGCGGAATGCACAGCAGGTTGAACAGGTCGGCCCCGTCCAGGGCGTAGATGCCCTTCCGCTCGGCCTGGAGGCCGGGGTCCGACACCTGGGCGGGTGTGATGCGTCGGCCGTCGTCGCCGCCGGTGAAGGCGATCGGCTCCTGGGTCGTCCGGGGCCGGTCGGCCGGATGCGGTGCGGTCGTGTCGACGGCGGCCAGCCGGGACTGTGCGGCCAGGATGCCGCCGACGTAGCGCGGATCGTCCTTGGCGGTGGTGAGGTTGAGGAAGCGCTCCTCGTGCACGACCTGGCGCGGGTTGGCGGCCGAGACCTCCAGCAGGGTGAGATGGAAGGCCGTGTTGTCCGCGGGGTGCGAGGGGACGACGGCGCGCACCTGCCGGCCCCAGGTGCCGGGTGTGGCGGCCACGAGCCGCAGGGGTGTTCCGCCGTCGGCGGGTACGTCGGCGGCGGTGCGGTCGCCGTCCGTGTTCGAGGGGCTCGGACGGTGTACCCGGACGATCAGCGCCTCCGAGCCGCCGTTGGCGAAGAACTGGGCGACGGCGTGGCCCATGGGGCTCTCGTCCCACAGGTCGCCGAATCGGCGGACGTACTCGCCGAAGTCGCCCACGCTGGTGGGGGAGTCGACGGGACCGCGCCGGGCCCGGCCGACGAAGGCGGTGATGGAGGTCGACACCCCGGTGATGGCCCGCACGCCCGAGTCCAGCTCCTGGATGTACACACCGGGGTAGGACGTAGTCACCATGGTTCGGGGACCCTTTCGTGAGGGACCGGGTGTTCGGAAGAGGCCTTCAGGGAGTGGGATCGCGCCCGACGAGGATGTCGACCGTGACGTCCGCGGCGGTGCCATTGCTCAGGCGCAGCGTCTGCAGGGCGTCGGCGAGCAACTGGACGGCCCCTGATCCGATCAGCACGAAGGGCCCGTCGAGGGGATGGGGCGTGCCCCCGTCGGCAGTCAGCGTGACATCGGCGGCGGGCGTGCTCGCCCGTACGACGAGAAGGCTCACTTGCTTCGCGGTCTTGGCCGGCTGCAACTCGACCTCGACGTCCTTGGCCCCTGCAGGGAGGGGGATGCTCAATCTGTCGTACGCGTCGACTCTGACGGAGTCCGATGCGGACACCGACGGTCCTTGGGCAACATTCACCGAAAATGACCAGCGGATGATTTCAGGCACTCTGCCCCCTTGAATGCCGGCGAGTTCAGGTATCGCGGAGAAATGCACATCACTGGAAATCGAGAGGTGCGATTCCGGTATGAGCTTCGATGGGGCAGGGTTTCCGGGTTCAGCGGCCTCGCGTAATCGAGTGGCAGCAGTGTGCCGCGACCGAAATCGATCAACAAGTCCTTTGGCGTAATTTGTTACCCATGATGCGAAGAGTGGAAAATGGCCTCGGATGGGACGAGCCCGGAAGGGTGGGCGTGCGTGCCGGTCGGACTGCGGGGCGATCAGTCGGATCGGCTGGCCGGCGGCTGAAGGCGTGCGCTGCGGCGGCGGCATCCGCGGCGAGTTCGGCCACGGGGCGCTTGCGGACATCCCTGTCGAGCAACATGAGTTGGGAGTCGAGTACGTCCCCGCGGTCGGGTTGAATTGGCGCCGTACTTGCACTGGCCGGAGATCTGCCCTGGCGTCTGCAGACCTTTCTCGCGGAGGCTCACTGACTGGGCGTGCTCCGCCAGGTCGGGCCGGTCTACCAGTTCCGACACGCCCTTCTCCAGGAACGGCCGGCGGAGAGAACCGACGCGCCGCCCACGCTTCCCCGGCCCCGCGGAGCCACCTCGCTCAACAGCAGGACATGGGCGTGTTCGTTCGGATGGCGCACATCCCCCAAGCTGCGCCGTGAGCTTCAGCAGATCGTCCTGCTCGGACCGTGGAGTGACCTGATGCCGTGCGGGTGGGTCGGGTCCGGGGGCGGTGGCCGGCGGTTGTGGGCTTCGATCGGTCAACTCCGGCCAAGTGCAGACCCTTTGCGATGCGGTGTCCGGCGCGTGGGCGGGATACGGTGCGGATTCGGTGATCCAGAGGGAGGCCCGGATGCGTGTCGGGGGAGTGGCCGAGGTCCGGCCCGTGGCGGAGCTGCTGGTGGGGAACTCCTCGCGCTACGGCGGGAAGGTCGCGTTCGCCGACGACCGGCGGCAGGTCAGCTGGGCCGAACTGGAGCTACGGACACGGCGGTTGGCGGGGGCGCTCGGTGTGGAGCGGGGCGCACGGGTGGCGTTCTGTCTCGACAACAGCGTGGAGTTGGTCGAGGGACTGCTCGCGACGGTCCGGGCCGGTGCTGTCGGGGTGCCGTTGAGCCCGCGCGGGACTCATGCCGAACTCGCGGCGCTGCTCGCCGACTGCGATCCGGACGTACTGGTCGTCGACCGGCGGCAGTTGGCGCGGATCGCCAGTGTGGTCGGGGAGCGGTCGCCGCGGCTGGTGGTGACAGGGGAGGGGCCGGTGCCGGAGGGGGTCGCGCACTTCGACGACCTGGTGACGGACGGCCGTTCACCCGAACCCCGCGACGATCTCGGGCTGGACGAGCCCGCCTGGCTGCTCTACACCTCCGGCACCTCGGGGAACGCCCGGGCCGCCGTAGCCAGTCAGCGGTCCGCGCTCTGGTCGCCGGTGGCCTGCTATGTGCCCCGGCTCGGGCTGTCGGAGGAGGACCGGCTGCTGTGGCCGTTGCCGCTCGCCCACACCTACGCCCACTCGCTCTGCGTCCTCGGCACGACTCTGGTCGGGGCGAGCGCGCGGATCACCGCCTCGCGTGAACCGGCGGCTCTGGTACGGCTGATCGGTGAGTTCGCGCCGACCGTGCTGGGCGGAGTGCCGCTCACCTACCAGCAGTTGCTCGACGCCGGACTGGACGCGGTGCCCTCGCTGCGGGTGTGCGTCACCGCGGGCGCGCCGAGCGACCCGGAGCTGCGGGAACGGGTCGAGGCGCGGGTCGGGGCGCCGTTGCTCGACGGGTACGGCTCCACCGAGACCTGCGGCAAGATCGCGATGGAGTCGTTGGCGGGGCCCCGGGTGCGGGGGAGCAGCGGGGCGGTGCTTCCGGGGACGGAAGTGCGGCTCGTCGACCCCGGAAGCGGGGAGGAGGCCGTCGACGCCGAGGGGGAGATCTGGGTGCGCGGGCCCGGACTCATGCTCGGCTACCACGACGGGGACGCGGCGGACGGCGACGGCTGGTACCGCACCGGTGACCTCGGGCGGTTCGGCGAGCACGGGACGCTCACCGTCACCGGGCGCGTGAACGACCGTATCGTCCGCGGTGGCGAGAACGTCGACCCCGTCGAGGTCGAGCGGGTGCTGCGTGGACTGCCCGGGGTGCTGGACGCGGCCGTGGTGGCTCGGCCGCATCCGCTGCTCGGGGAGGTCCCGGTCGCGTTCGTCGTACCGGAGACAGAGGGCCTCGACACCCGCGTGCTGCTGCGGGCCTGCGCCGAGGTGCTCTCCGCGCACAAGGTGCCCGACGACGTCCTGTTCACCCCGGCCATCCCGCGCACCGCGGCCGGCAAGCCACGCCGGGCAGTCCTCCGGGAGGGCCTCGCCGCCCGCCCGGCCGAGGAGGCCCTCGCGGGGCTCGCCGACCGGCCCCCGGGGGAGCGGCGGGCGGCACTGACCGAGCTGGTGTGCGCGGAGACGGCGGCCATCGCCCAGGCGGCGGTGGGCAACGGGGGCGTGGGTGTCCGCGAGGGTGTGCCGGTCGGTGGGGCGGCAGCCCTGCGTGAGGCGACGACACCGGGTGGGACGGCCGTAGATGGTGAGGTCGCCGCCGGGGACCGGTCGGTGATGTTCGGTGGAGGGACCGCGACCGACGGCGCGTCGCCCGCGCTCGGGCGGGTCGTCACGGGGCACGAAATGGCTGATGGGGGCGAGCCGTTCGTCGGTCGTGGCAGTGGCGCCGGGCGTGAGCCGTTCGTCGGGCGTGGCAGTGGCGATGGGCGTGAGTCGACCGCCGGGCGCGAGCCAACCCTCGGTCGTGGCAGTGCCGTCCGGCGTGAGCCGAACGCCGGGCGTGAGCCAAACCTCCGGCGCGAGCCGACCCTCGGCCGTGACACCGGCGTCCGCCCCGAGGCCCCCGTGACCGACGCCGCGGCCATCGACCCCCACAGCGCCTTCGCGGACCTCGGGCTCACCTCCATGGCGGCGATGACCCTGTGGCACCGGCTCAGTCTCCGCACTGGGCTGCGGCTGCCCGCCACCCTGGTCTGGGATCACCCGACGCCCGCCGCGGTCGCCGCCCACCTGGACGAGCGGCTGCACGGCGGTGCGCCCGCCGGCACCGCCCCGCGCCGCGGTCCCGCCGCCGAGCCGATCGCGATCGTGGCCGTCGGCTGCCGCTACCCGGGCGGGGTGCGCTCGCCCGAGGACCTGTGGCGGCTGGTGTCCGACGGTGTGGACGCCACCGGGGAGTTCCCGACCGACCGCGGCTGGGACGTCGACGCCCTGTACGACCCCGACCCCGACCGGCTCGGGACGACGTACACCCGGCGTGGCGGCTTCCTCACCGACGCCGCCGACTTCGACCCGCTGTTCTTCGGCATCTCACCGCGCGAGGCCACGGCCACGGACCCGCAGCACCGGCTGCTGCTCGAGGTCGCCTGGGAGACGCTGGAACGGGCCGGCATCCCCGCGCCCTCGCTGCGCGGCAGCGCCACCGGTGTGTACGTCGGTCTGATGCACGGCGGTTACGGCGGCGGGGCGGCCCCGGGGCACGCGCTGGAAGCGCACCTCGGCGTCGGGTCGGCGGGCAGCGTGGCCTCCGGGCGGATCTCCTACACGCTGGGCCTGCGCGGCCCGGCCCTGACCGTCGACACGGCCTGCTCGTCCTCCCTCGTCGCCATGGACCTGGCCGCGGCCGCCCTGCGCGCGGGCGAGTGCACGCTCGCGCTGGCCGGCGGGGTGACCGTGCTGGCCGGTCCGAAGCCGTTCGTCGTGTTCAGCCGGCAGCGCGCGCTGTCCGCGGACGGCCGCTGCCGGTCCTTCGCGGACGGCGCGGAGGGCACCGCGTGGGCCGAAGGGGTCGGCCTGGTGCTGCTGGAGAAACTGTCCGACGCCCGCCGCAACGGCCATCCCGTGCTGGCCGTGCTGCGCGGCTCCGCCGTCAACCAGGACGGCGCGTCCAACGGCCTGACCGCCCCCAACGGCGAGGCCCAACGGGAGCTGATCCGGCTGGCGTTGGCCGATGCCGGGCTGGACACGACCGACGTCGACGTCGTCGAGGGCCACGGCACCGGGACCGCGCTCGGCGACCCCATCGAGGCCGGCGCCCTGCTCGCCACCTACGGCCGGGACCGCGACCCGGCCGACCCCCTGTGGCTCGGCTCGGTCAAGTCGAACTTCGGACACACCCAGGCCGCGGCCGGAGTGGCCGGGGTCATCAAGATGATCGAGGCGATGCGCCACGGCGAACTGCCCCGCTCGCTGTACGCGGAACAGCCCTCACGCCATGTGGACTGGGCCGACGGGTCGGTACGACTGCTGGACCGGGCCCGGCCCTGGCCGGAACGCGACCGGCCGCGCCGGGCGGGCGTCTCGTCCTTCGGCATCGGCGGGACCAACGCGCACGTGATCATCGAGGAGCCGCCGGAGAGCATCGACGCCGGTGTCGAACCCACCTGGCGTACGACCACACCCTGGCTTGTCAGCGGCAGCGACGAGCCGGGACTCCGCGCCCACGCACGGTTGTTGGCGGACACACTCGCCGACGCGAACCCGCTGGACGTGGCGTACTCGCTCGCCACCACCCGGGCGGCACTTCCCCACCGCGCCGCCGTCCTCGGCACCGATGCCGACGAACTCCTCGCCGGACTGCGCGACTTGGCCAGTGGCACCGACAGTCCCGCAGTGCGCCGGAGCCCCTCCCGCCGCCACCCCAAGGTGGCGCTGCTCTGCGCGGGCCAGGGCTCCCAGCGCGCCGGCATGGGCCGCGAACTGGCCGCCGCCTTCCCCGTCTTCGACAGGGCCTTCACGGAACTCTGCGCCGCCTTCACGCCGTTGCTCGACCGCCCCCTGAGGGACGTGATCGACGACCCCGAACTCCTGAACCGCACCGACTACGCCCAACCCGCCCTGTTCGCCTACGAGGTGGCCCTGCACACGCTGCTCGCAGAGTGCGGTGTACGACCGGACTTCCTGGTCGGCCACTCCGTCGGAGAGCTGGCCGCCGCGCACCTCGCCGGTGTCCTCTCGCGCGCCGACGCGGTACGGCTGGTTGCCGCGCGGGGCCGGCTGATGGCGGCGCTGCCGGACGGCGGGGCGATGGTCGCCGTACGGGCACCGCTCGCCGAGGTGGAGAAGTGGCTCACCGAAGGGGTCGCCGTAGCGGCCGTCAACGGGCCCGAGTCCGTGGTGCTCTCCGGCGACGAGGAGGCGGTGACCTCGCTGGCCGGTCGACTCGGGCGGACGGCGACCCGGTTGCGGGTCAGTCACGCCTTCCACTCGCCGCTGCTCGACCCGATGCTGGACGGGTTCCGGGAGGTCGCCGAGTCGGTGACCTACCACCGGCCCTCGGTACCGGTGGTGTCCACGCTGACCGGCCGTCCGGAGCCGGACGCCGTCCGGACTGCCGAGTACTGGGCACGGCAGGCGCGCGAGACCGTGCGCTTCGCCGACGCGGTGGAGTGGCTGGCGCGGGCAGGAGTGACGGCGTATGTGGAGGCCGGGCCGTCGGCGACGCTGAGCGCGGCGGCCGAGGAGTGCGTCGAGCCGGGTTCCGGGGCGCTGTTCACCTCGGGTGCCGACACGGCCGTGGCGCTGGCGGAGCTGCATGTGCACGGTGTGCCGGTGGACTGGCGGTCCGTGTACGCCGGTAGCGGTGCCCGGCGGCGCCCCCTGCCGACGTACCCCTTCCAACGGCAGCGCTACTGGCTGGACCAGGGCCTCCGCCGGAGCCAGGGCGAGGGCGAGGGCGGCCACCCGCTGGTGGGCGAGGCGCAGCCCGACGCCGACGGGCCCGGGACCCGGTACAGCGGGGTGCTGTCCACCGCACGTCAGCCGTGGCTCGCGGACCATGTGATCGGCGAGCGGACGCTGGTGCCCGCGACGGTCTTCGCCGAGCTGGCACTCCGGACGGCGAAGGGTTCCGCACGGCTGGCCGAACTGTCCTTCCACGAGCCGCTGGTGCTGCCCGCGTCGGACGCGGTGCGCATCCAGGTGGTCGCCGAGGCGCCCGACCCGGAGGGGCACCGCCAGGTCTCCGTCTGGGCCGAGGCGGCGGGAGGGTGGACCCGCCACGCCCGTGCGACAGTCGTTCCCATCGCTGCCCATGCCCCGACCGCGGACGAGACCTGGCCCCCCGTCGGCGCCGAGGAAGTCGTGGTCGACTACGAGCGGCTCGCCGCGTACGGCCACCACTACGGCAGGGCGTTCCGCGCGGTTACCGGGCTGTGGCGGCGGAACACCGAGATCTACGCCGAGTTGGCGCTCCAGCCCACCGAGGCGGCGGAAGCCGGCGCCTACGTCCTGCATCCTGCGCTGTTCGACGCGGCCCTGCACGCCGCACTGCTGGCCGACGGGCCGGGCGAGGCCCGGGTCCCGCTCGCCTGCACCGGGGTGACCGTGCACGCGACCGGGGCCACCGCGGCGAGGGCGCGTCTGGAGCGGCTCGGCCCTGACGAGGTACGGGTGACGCTGACCGGTGCGGACGGACGGCCGCTGGCCGGCGTCGAGTCCCTGGTCACCCGGGTGATCAGGGTCCGGCCCGCGGAGCTGTACAAGGTGACCTGGCGACCCGCCGCCGGCGCGGGACAGGCCGACACCGAGCACGAACTGCTCGATGTGGCGGACCTGTCGGCCGCGCACGCCGAGGACATGCCCGGCCGAACCCGGGATCTCGTCACCGCCACGCTCGCCCGCGTCCGCGACTGGGTCGCCGGCGCCCGTCCCGGCCGTCTGCTGGTGCTCACCCACCACGCCACCGGCGAGAACCCGGACCCGGCCGAGACCGCGGTGGCGGGACTCGTGCGCAGCGCCCAGTCCGAGCACCCCGGCCGGATCGTGCAGGTCGACCTCCGCGGCGGCACCGCCACGCCCGCCGCGCTGGCCGCCGCCCTGCGCACCGGCGAGCCCCAACTCGCCCTGCACAACGGCACGGTCATGGTGCCCAGGCTGACCACCACGGACCCGGAGACCACCGAGCCACCCGCTCTCGACCCCGACGGCACCGTGCTGGTCACCGGCGGCGCCGGAGCACTCGGCGCGAGCCTCGCGAGGTACCTCGTGGCCGAACACGGCGTACGGCACCTGCTGTTGGCGAGCCGCAGCGGCCGTACGCCCGACTGGGCGGCCCAACTGCCCGCGAAGGTACGGGTGGTGGCCTGTGACGTGAGCGACCGGGCCGCCGTGGACGCCCTGGTCGCGTCCTGTCGGCCGCCGCTGACCGCCGTGTTCCATCTCGCCGGAGTGGTGGCCGACGGAGTGGTGGACGGGATGACTCCGGAGCGGTTGGCGCAGGTGCTGGCTGCCAAGGCGGACGCCGCCTGGCATCTGCACGAGGCGACGAAGGGCCTGGGGCTGTCCGCGTTCGTCATGTACTCCTCGGCCGCCGGGGTGCTGGGCCGGCCGGGGCAGTCCAACTACGCGGCCGCCAACGGCTTCCTCGACGCGCTGGCGGAGTACCGGGCCGCCCGTGGGCTGCCCGCGCAGTCGTTGGCGTGGGGTCCGTGGACCACCGCGGACGACGAGGGCATGGCGGGCCGGGTCGCACCGAACCTGATGGCCGAGGGCGGAGTGCCCGCGATCACCGAGCGGGAAGGCGTCGAACTGCTGGAGGCGGCACTGCGCACGGCGGAACCCGTGCTGGTGCCCGTGCCGTTCGGGCGGGCTGGCGCAAGCGGGTCGACCATGCACCCGCTGCTCGCGGACCTGCTTCCGGCGCGCCCCGCACCGGTCGCCGTCGCGTCGACGACCGCAGCCCAGGCTCCCGGTTCCTGGCGCAAGAGGCTCGCGGCGACCCCCGAGGCCGAGCGCGGGACCGTGCTGGCCGGTCTGCTCCGTGCCGAACTGGCCGCGGTGCTGGGCTTCCCGGACGCGGACGCGTTCCCCGCCGACCGGGAGTTCGGCCAGCTCGGCTTCGACTCGCTGACGGCCCTTCAGTTCCGCAACCGGCTCAGCGCGTTCACGCGGGTCCGGCTGGCGCCGACGGTGGTCCTCGAACACCCGACGCTGGAGGGGCTGGCGGCGCATGTCCTGGGTGTGTTGCGGGAGGCGGGGGCGTTGCCGGAGACCGGGACGGCGGCCGAAGCTCCGTCGGCCGGCTCTCGGTTCACCACCGTCTACCACCGGGTCCTGCGCGAAAGGGGTCCGCTGGAGGCGATGACCCTGCGGTACCTGTCGTCGTACGCCCTGCCGTCCTTCACCTCCGCCGACCGTGCCGGTCACACGGTGGCACCCGTCCGGCTCGCCCGTGGCCGCGGCATGGGTACGGCCGCGGCGCTCGTATACCTCCCCGACTACCTCGCTCCCTTCCATCGCGTCCCCACGGGTCTTGCCCAACAGTTCGACGGCGAACGGGACTTGTATCTGCTGGAGCACCCCGGATTCGGTGCCCGCAGGGCGGTGCCGGACTCGATGGACACGCTGATGCGGGCCCACGCCGACGCGGTGCGCGGGATCGCGCCGGGCGGCCCCGTGGTGCTGGTCGGTTACTGCGCGGGCGGAGTCATCGCCCACGAGGTGGCACGTCATCTGGTGACTTCCGGGGAGCCGCCGGCCGGAGTCGTCCTGATCGATTCCCATGCGGGCGTCCTGCAGCGCGGTGACGCGCGCGCACTCGCCCTGATGGCCGCCGGTGCCGCCCTGCCGGACGACGTGGTCGAGGAGTTCGACGACTCGCTGCTGATCGCAGGGGGCGGCTATGCGCGGGTGCTGGAGGGATGGCACCCCGAGCCGTCCCCGGTGCCGACCCTGCTGCTGCGGGGCCGGCCGACCGCGGAGATGCGAGGGATCGACCCCGAAGGGGACTGGCTGCCGCACTGGCCGCTGCCGCACGACACCACCGACGTGCCCGGCGACCACTACACCGTCGTCCACCAGGACGCAGAATCCACGGCCGCGGCGATCCGCGCCTGGCTGACCAGGTGACCCCACGACCCGCGCGAAGCCCGATACGAAGAACTGGAGGTCACGATGGACCCCGAGTACGACCTGATCGTCGTCGGTGGCGGGCCGGCCGGCTCGACCGCCGCGGCCGCCGTCGCGATGCGCGGACACCGGGTGCTGCTGCTGGAGCGGGAGACCTTCCCGCGGTACCAGATCGGCGAGTCGCTGCTGCCGGCGACCGTGCACGGCCTGTGCGGCATCCTCGGTGTCGCCGACGAGGTCGCCGAGGCCGGGTTCACCCTCAAGCGCGGCGGCACCCTGCGCTGGGGCCGCGACCCGAAGCCGTGGCAGTTCTCCTTCGCCATGACACCCCGGCTGCCCGAGCCCACGGCGACGGCCTTCCAGGTGGAGCGCTCCCGCTTCGACGAGATCCTGCTGCGCAACGCGGCCCGCGTCGGCGCCGAGGTCCGCGAGGGCAGCACGGTGCGCGGGGTCGTCGCCGACGGGGAGCGGGTGCGCGGGGTCGAGTACACCGACGCGGACGGCAACAGCCGTACCGCTCACGGCCGTTACGTCATCGACGCGTCCGGCAACACCAGCCGGATCCACTCCGGCGTGGGCGGACCGCGCGTGTACTCGGACTTCTTCCGCAACCTCGCCGTGTTCGGCTACTTCGCGGGCGGACGCCGGCTCCCCGAACCGAACCGGGGCAACATCTTCTGCGCCGCGTTCGACGCCGGCTGGCTCTGGTACATCCCGCTGCGCGACGACCTGACCAGCGTCGGCGCCGTGATCTCGCCCGAGCACAACCCCTCCGTCCAGCGCGATCCGCGCGCCGCCTGGCAGGACATGATCCGGGCCTGCCCGGAGGTCGCCGAACTGCTCGACGGAGTGCCGGCCGCGACCGAGCCGCCGTACGACCGGGTGCGGGTGCGCAAGGACTGGTCGTACTGGAAGAAGTCCCTGTGGAAGCCCGGTATGGCGCTGGTCGGTGACGCCGCCTGTTTCGTGGACCCGGTGCTGTCGTCCGGGGTCCATCTGGCCACCTACGGCGCCCTGTTGGCGGCCCGCGCGGTGAACTCGGCGCTCGACGGGAGTGTGCCCGAGCAGCGCGGCTTCGCCGAGTTCGAGGCCCGTTACCGGCGCGAGTACGGGGTGTTCTACGAGTTCCTCATCGCCTTCTACGACATGGAACGCAACGACGAGTCGTACTTCTGGTCCGCGAAGAAGGTCACGAAGGTCGACAGCACCGAGGTGGCGGCCTTCGCCGAGCTGGCGGGCGGACTGGTCTCGGGTGACACGGCGGTGCTGGGACCGGAGCGGTTCGGGGACCAGTGGAGTGCCGCGGCGGCCGAACTGGACGGCGCGGTGGGCCGGTTGGCCGCCTCGGGCGACCGGGCCAACCCGCTGCTGTCCACGCGGATCGTCGGTGAGACCTTCCGGACCGGCAACGACCTCCAGGAGCAGGCGCTCTACGGCGGCCCGCTGGACGACACCGCGCCCGCCGCGCCGGGCCGGCTCGTCGCGTCCACCGACGGGCTGGGCTGGGAGCGGCAGCGATGAATGATCGAACCGTTGGTATGTTGACTTTCGGCTGAACGAGCCACAGGATTCCGGGGGTGACCCACACCGAGCGCCCGTCTGCCCGCACCGCCCTCCCCGTCGACCTCGACGAGGCGGCCCACCGCTGTCTCGTCGCCGGGTTCGAAGGCACCACGGCCGTCCCCGACACCCTGAAGCGGCTCATCGACCGCGGGCTCGGCGGGGTCATCCTGTTCACCCGGAACGTGCGCGACGCGGAACAGGTGCGCCGGCTCACCGACACGCTGCGGGCCCTGCGCCCCGATCTGCTCGTCGCCATCGACAACGAGGGCGGCGGCATCGGGCACCTGGTCGCCGCGGGCGCCCCGGAGGTCCCCGGCTCCTACGCCCTCGGAGTCGTCGACGACCCGGACCTCACCGCCCGCTGCGCCGACGCGCTCGCCGGGCACCTGGCCACGCTCGGCATCACCGCCTCCTACGCCCCCGTCGCCGACGTCCAGCGGCAGGCCGACAACCCGATCGTGCGCACGCGTGCCTTCGGCGAGGAGACCGAGCTGGTCTCCCGGCACCTGAGCGCCTGGATCGCGGCCACCGAGGCACGGGGCATCGCGTCCTGCGCCAAGCACTTCCCCGGGCACGGCGGCACGGTCACCGACAGCCACCACGAACTCGCCGTCGACCCGAGGCCGTACGACGAGCTCGACCTCGAACCCTTCCGGGCCGCGATCGCGGCCGGTGTGCCGATGCTGATGAGCGCGCATGTCGTCTTTCCGGCGCTGGACGCGAACCGGCCGGCCACGCTCAGTCGGCGCATCCTGGGGGATCTGCTCCGGCACGAGCTCGAGTTCGACGGGGTGCTGGTCAGCGACGCGCTGGAGATGAAGGCGATCTCCGACCTGTACGGGGAGGCCGCGGGCGCGCGGATCGCCCTCGCGGCCGGGGCGGACCAGGTCATCGTCGCCGTATCCGATCTGGCGGTCACCCTCGAGTGCCGGGACGCGGTGCTGGAGGCGCTGCGGGACGGGGTGCTGGGCGAGGAGCGGGTCCGGGAGGCGGCGGGGCGGGTGCAGCGGCTGGTCTCGCGGTACGCGACGCCGGACGACGAGGTCACTCCGTGGGACGCGGAGGCGGGGCTGGAGGCGGCTCGGAGGGCCGTGCGGGTACCTCCGGTGGGGGTGCGGGGGGCGCATGTCGTGGACCTGTTCCCGGCGCCGCATCCCGCGTTGAACTGGGGTGGGGAGGATTTGCTGACCCAGGTGCTGGCTGTCGATCCGACGGCTACGGGGACGGCGGTGGCCGGGGCGCCGGTTGATCCGGGCGGGGTGGTCGAGGGGATTCTGGCCAAGGCCGGGGGTGCGGCGCTGGTCGTGGCCACGTGTGATGCGGGGCTGTACCCGTGGCAGGCCCGCATGCGGGATGAGCTGCTGGCCCGGAGGCCGGGGGCGGTGCGGGTCGCCACGGGGCTTTCGGAGGACGGTGCGGTGTGTTCTTACGGGCGGGGGAAGGTCAATTTGCGGGCGGTGGCGGAGGTGCTGGTCGGGGCGCGGTGATGTGGCTGCGGGCCGGTGGGGGCTTGTCGCGCCCACGCGGCGGAGCCGCAAATCGATACAGCCCCGCGCCCCTGAAGGGACGCACACCTCACGGAAGTCGTATGAGCTGTTTGATTCCGCGGGCCTTCAGGTAACCCTCGTCCTCCGCTCGTTCCGCCAGTACCACCGCCGGGCGCACCCCCTGCTGCCGCAGCCGCATCCACTCCTCGAAGTACGCCCCGCCCGGGCCCGACATTGAGCGCGTGGACGGTGTGCAGTCCAGGACCAGGGCCGTGTCCCGGGGCTCAAGGGTCAGGGGTCCGGCGCGGAGTTCGGAGATCGTCTCCGCCAATGCCTTCGCTATCGGCTTGGCCCGGCCCTCCGCGTCGAACAGCCCCAGCGTGTACTCCAGTTCCGGGAAGTCCGCCAGGGAGCGGTCCACGTCGTGGGAGCACCACCAGGTCACGCCCCACAGGTCCGCGCAGCCCGATGCGTTGAGGATCGTCTCGCGGGCGAAGTGGGGGGCGTCGGCGGTGGGGATGTGGGGTTCGGGGGCGCCTGTCTCCTGGATCCAGACCGGGCGGCCGGGGGTCTCGGCGTAGGCCTTGGCCAGTTCCGTGCCGTATTCGGCGAGGTGCAGGACCTGGGGGGAGCGGGGGCCGTAGAGGCGGGCGCAGCCGCCGGAGAAGACCCAGGGGTGGACCGTGGTGAGGTCGCCCTTGCGGGCCGAGGCCTCCGGGGTGAAGGGGTGGTCGTCGCCGTACCAGGCCGCGTCGTACGCGGAGTGCGTCACCAGGCCGGACGGGCCCATGCCGTCCCGGGCGGCCGCCAGCAGCGAGTCGAGGTAGTGGTCGACCTCCTCGACCGTCGCCGGGTTGTGCTCGATCAGGTTGTTGAGCTCGTTGCCCAGCTGGAGGCCGATGAGGTTGGGGCGGCTGGACAGGGCGCGGCCGAGGGTGCGCAGCAGGTCGGCCTGGGCGGCGATGGCCTCCGGGTCGGTGAAGACGTTGCGGTGGTGCCAGCTGCGGGTCCACTCCGGGTAGAAGTCGAAGCTCGACAGGTGGCCCTGCACGCCGTCCACCATGACGTCGAGGCCCGCCTCGGCGGCCAGGTCGACCAGCTGCGCCAGCTGGTCCACGGCGGCGGTGCGGATCAGCGTGCGGTTGGGCTGGAGGAGCGGCCAGAGGTGGAAGACCCGGACGTGGTCGAGGCCGAGTCCGGCGATCTGGGCGAGGTCCTCGCGGGTGCGGGCCGGGTCGAAGTCGTGCCAGGCGTGGAACCAGCCGTGGCGGGGCGTGTAGTTGACGCCGAAGCGGAGCGTGGGAATGGGATCCTCCTCGGGTTCGGCCCGGTCCGACCTCGGCCCGGCTCGGGTTCCGCTCTTGTCCTGGGCGAATGTATCAATCACCATAGTCATCGATGGGTAATTATTTGAACCACGATCCGCGAGACCCCGGCGCCCTGGTCATCGGCCTCGACGCCGGAGGCACCCGCACCCGCGCGCTCCTCGCCGCCGCCTCCGCCACCGACGGCCGGGTGCTGGGCGAGGCCGTCGGCGGCCCCGGCAACGCCATGACCGTGCCGATCCCGCAGCTCACCGAGCACCTCGTCGAGGCACTCGCCCAGGTGGTGCCGGAGGCGGCGCGCGCCCGGGTCGTGGCTGTGACCGGCGGTTTCGCGGGCGCCACGGCGGCCTCCGCGGACGACCCCGGCACTGTCAGGGCCCGCGCCGCCCTCACCGAGGCCCTGGGCCGCCTGGGCATCCCGTCCGACCGGGTCGGCATCTGCAGCGACATCGAGGCCGCCTTCGCCGCCGCCCCGGGCACCCCGTCGGACGGCCTCGCGCTGGTCGCGGGCACCGGCGCGGTCGCCATGCGCATCACCGACCGGCACGCCACGACCACGGTCGACGGCGACGGCTGGCTCCTCGGCGACGAGGGCAGCGGCTTCTGGATCGGCCGCAGCGCGGTCCGCGCCGCCCTGCGCATGGCCGACGGCCGCGGCCGCGCCACCGTCCTCGCCGGCTGGGTCGGCCGCACCCTGGGCCTGCCGGTGGACGTCCTGCCCACGGGAAGCATTCCGTCGTACGACAAAGGCGGCACCGCGGGTCCGGTCGGCACCGGCACCCCCGGCACCGGCGTCCCCGGCTGGCCACGCGCCCGGCGTGAGGACTTCCGCCGCCATCTGCTGCCCGCCGTGATGGCCGATCCGCCGATCCGGCTGGCCCGTTTCGCCCCGCTGGTCGCCGAGGCGGCCGCCGAGAAGGACGCCGTGGCCCAGGAGATCATCGGCGAGGCGGCCGACCACCTGCTGGAGACCGTACGGGCGCTGGAACCGCGTCCCGGCGAGCGGATCGTCGCCACGGGCGGCCTGCTCGGACCCGAGGGCCCGCTCACGGCCCCGCTGACCGAGCGGCTCGGCGCCCACGCCCTGAGCCTCGACTGGGTGGCCGACGGCTGCCCCGGCGCGGTCGCTCTCGCACGGCTGGCGCACCTGTCATGAGCGATGCCGTGTACCGCGACCCCACCGCCCCGACCGACGCCCGCGTCCAGGACCTCCTCTCCCGGATGACCCTGCGCGAGAAGGTCGGCCAGCTCAACCAGCGGATGTACGGCTGGGACGCCTACCGCCGCACTCCCGACGGCGACTTCGAACTCACCGAGGTCCTCCACGCCGAGACCGACCGCTTCGAGGGACTCGGCGCCCTCTACGGCCTCCAGCGCGCCGACGCCTGGTCCGGCGTGGCCCACGGGAGCGGGCCCGGCGCCGAGGACGGGGCCGCCCTCGCCGAGCTGGTGCAGCGCCATGTCGTGGGCCGGAGCCGCCTCGGCATCCCCACGCTCTTCGTCGAGGAGGTCCCGCACGGCCTCATGGCCCTCGACGGCACGGTCCTCCCGGTCAACCTCGCCGTCGGCGCCACCTGGGACCCGGACCTGTACGAGCGGGCCGCCGCCCACGCCGCCGCCGAACTGCGCTCCCGCGGCGGTCACATCGCCCTCGTCTCGGCCCTGGACATCGCCCGCGACCCGCGCTGGGGCCGCACGGAGGAGTGCTTCGGCGAGGACCCCCACCTGGCCGCCCGGCTGACGGAGGCGCTGGTCCGGGGAATGCAAGGGGCCCCCTCCGCCGATGGCGTCTTCGCCGCCGACAAGGCCCCCGTCGTCCTCAAGCACTTCGCCGGGCAGGGCGCCACCGTCGGCGGCCGCAACTCCGCCGAGTCCGAGCTGGGATGGCGTGAGCTGCACGAGATCCACCTCCCCGCCGCCCGCGCCGGTGTCCGCGCGGGCGCCGCCGCCGTCATGGCCGCGTACAACGAGGTCGACGGCATGCCCTGCTCCGGCAACAGGGCGCTGCTCACCGGGCTGTTGCGCGAGGACTGGGGCTTCGACGGGCTGGTCATGGCGGACGGTCTCGCCGTCGACCGGCTGGCCCGGATCACCGGCGACAAGGTCTCAGCGGGTGCGCTGGCCCTCAACTCCGGTGTGGATCTGAGCCTTTGGGACGAGGGTTTCACTCACCTGGAGGAGGCGGTCGAGCGCGGTCTGGTGAGCGAGGGAACTCTCGACACCGCCGTCGCCCGGGTCCTGCGCCTCAAGTTCCGGCTGGGGCTGTTCGAGCAGCAGCACGCGACGGCCTCTCCGCCGACCGGTGGCGCGGAGCTCAGCAAGGAAGTCGCCCGGGCCGCGGTCACCCTCCTGCGCAACGACGGCGTGCTGCCCATCGGCGGGAACGTCTCCCGGATCGCCGTACTCGGACCCCAAGCCGCCACCACCGCACACCAGTTGGGCGACTACACGGCCCCGCAGCGCCCCGGCACCGGCGGCAGCGTCCTCGACGCCCTGCGCCGGCTCGCCCCGCCCGGCCTCGACATCCGGCACGCCCCCGGCTGCACCCTCACCGGCACGGACCTCTCCGGCATCCCGGCGGCGATCGCCGAGGCCTCCGGGTCCGACCTCGCCGTGCTGGTGCTCGGCGGCAGCAGCGCCCGTACGCCCGAGACCGAGTTCGACGCCAACGGGGCCGCGCTCAAGGCCGTCTCCGAGATGACCTGCGGGGAAGGTGTCGACCTCGCCGGACTGCGGCTGGGAGCGGCCCAGTACGCGCTCCTTGACGCCGTCGTGGCGACGGGTACACCGACCGCGGTCGTGCTGGTGCAAGGGCGCCCGCATGTCGTCCCTGACACCGCGCCCGCCCTGCTCACCGCCTGGTATCCCGGCCCCTGGGGCGGTGAGGCGATCGCCGAGGTACTGCTCGGGCTCGCGGAACCGGCGGGCCGGCTGCCGGTCTCCGTGCCGCGCTCGGCGGCCCAACTCCCCGTCCACTACAACCACAAGGACACCGAGTACGGCGGCTACGTGGACGAGAGCGCCGAGGCGCGGTACTCCTTCGGGCACGGGCTGTCGTACACGAGCTTCGAGTTCGGCGAGCCACGCCTGACGGGACGCACGGTCGAGGTCGATGTCACGAACACCGGTCAGCGGTACGGGCGTTCGGTCGTCCAGGTCTACCTGCGGCGCCTGATCACCCCCACCTGGCCGCGCACCCTGGAACTGTGCGGGTTCGAGGGTGTCGGCCTGGCGCCGGGCGAGTCCCGCACGGTCGCGACACGACTCGGCGCCGACCAGCTGGCCGGCGCCGACGTCGTCGAGGTCCGGGTCGCCCCGTCGGCACGGGCGGCCCTCACCGCCGTACCGCTGACCCTGGACCTCAGATCTTGACCGCTCCCGCGGACACTCCCTTGTAGAACCAGCGCTGCGTGATCACGAACAGCACCAGTACCGGGATCACGGAGATCACCGAACCGGCCATGACCATCCGCTGGTCGTAGCCGAACGAGGACGACTGGAGCCGTGAAAGGCCCAGCGTCAGCGTCATGTTGCTCTCCGAGCGCAGCACGATCAGCGGCCACAGGAAGTCGTCCCAGGCGCTGATGAACGTGTTGATGACGACCACCATGATCGCGCCCCACGCGGACGGCAGATACAGGTAACGGAAGCGCTGCCACTCGTTCGCGCCGTCGAGCATCGCCGAGTCCTCGATCTCGCGCGGGACCGCGAGGAACGCGCCGCGCATGAGGAGGACGTTGATCGCGCCGACGAAACCGGGCAGCCACACGCCGGCCAGGCTGTCGACCAGGCCCAGGTCGCGGATGCTGATGAACAGCGACACCATGATCGACTCGAACGGGAACATCATCGAGGCGACCAGCACCACCCAGACCGCCTTGCGGCCCTTCCAGGCGGGCTTGGAGAGCATGTAGCCGGCGGTGGTGGAGAAGACCAGCTGGCTGGTGACCGACAGGGCGACCACGATCAGGCTGTTCTTGATGTACGACCACACCGGCACCTGGTCGAAGACCGTGCGGTAGGCGCGCAGGGTCGGGTGGTGCGGCAGCAGGGTGGCGTTCGCGCCGAAGACGTCCTCGCTCGTGCCCTTCAGGGAGGCCAGCAGCTGCCACAGCAGCGGGCCCACGGTGAGGGCGAGCACCAGGAGGAGGAGCAGATAGCGGACGACGAGCTCGCGCGGGCGGCCGTAGTCCCGCCAGCGCGGCATCAGGCGACGGCCCTTGGTCTCGACGACGCTCGTCGTCATGACTCGTCCTCCTTCGTCAGACGCTGCGCCAGCAGGGTCAGCCCCAGCGTCAGCGCGAACAGGGCCACGCTGACGGCCGAGCCGTATCCCGCGTTGCCGGTGATCGGGTCCAGGCCGACGTCCCGGATGTAGAACGGCAGGGTGCGGTCGGCGCCGCCCGGGCCGCCGGTGGAGCTGCCGAGCATGTAGATCTCGGTGAAGACCCTGAGGGAGCCGATGCCGGTGAGGGTGCCGACGAGCATCATGGCCTGCCGGACTCCGGGGATCGTGATGTGCCAGAAGCGGCGCACGGCACCGGCGCCGTCCATCTGCGCGGCCTCGTGCAGTTCCCTGGGCACGTTCCCGAGGGCGGCCAGGTAGAAGACCATGTACCAGCCGAGGCCCTTCCACAGGGTCAGGCCCATCGCGGACAGCAGGATCAGCCAGGAGTCGGAGAGGAAGGGGATGGCCGACCTGATCAGGTGGGCCTTCTCCAGCCAGGTGTTGACCAACCCGTCGTCGGCGAGCAACCACTGCCAACTCAGACCGACGACCACGCTGGACGCCAGCACCGGTGTGTAGAAGGCGGACCGGAAGAAGCCGATGCCGGGGAGGTTCTTCTCCACCAGGACGGCCAGCATCAGCGGCAGCAGCACCATCAGCGGTACGACGATCACCGCGTACAGGATGCTGTTGCGGGTGGCGAGCCAGAAGTCGTCGTCCTGGAGCATCCGCGTGTAGTTGTCGAGTCCGACGAAACCCGCGGTGCCGCCCAGCGGCTTGGCGTTGGTGAACGACAGCAGGACCGTGTTGAGGAACGGGAACACCCCGAAGACGACCGCGCACGCGATCGCGGGGGCGGTCCACAGCCACGGCAGCCACCAACGCCGGTACATGGCCGCTCCGTTGGCCCCGGGAGCGGGACCGGGCAGCGCGGCCCTGGCGAGTCGGCGGAGGCGGGACGGGCCCGGGCCCGGCGTGGGGGTCGGGGACTCCGCCACGCCGGACACCGGCTTCATGGTCTGTGCCGTCACCGTCAGCTGCCCTGCTTCAGCAGCTCGTTCGACTTCTCCTGGGCGTCCTTCACTGCGTCCGCGGCGCTCTTCTTGCCCTGCATGGCCAGCTGCACCTGGGACACGATGGCGTTCTGCACGGCCGGGGAGAGGTTGGTCTGGTTGGTGTCGGCCGTCTTGAGCTGGTCGGCGACGAGCTTACGGGCCTGCGAGAACGGGTCGCTGCCGGTGACGTCCTGGAAGAACGGGTCGTTCAGCGACTCGGTGGTGGTCGGGAAGATCACCACGTTCGGGTCCTTGCACCAGGCCGTCTGGTTCTCGGCGTTGGTGAGGAACTCCGCGAACGCGAGCGCCACCGGGGCGTGCTTGCTGGTCGCGGCGACCGAGATGTACTGCGGGGCGCCGGCGGAGGCGCGGCCGAGGGCGTCGTAGGGCTGCTGGCCGACGGCCGTCTTGTCGTAGACGGACGGGCTGTTCTGCTTCACGAACCGCACGAAGCTCGGGTTCGTCGAGCCGTACGCGACCTTGCCCTGGCTGTAGAGCGTGGACGGGTCGTTGCTGGAGGACAGCGAGTCCTTCGGCATCGCGCCCTCCTTGTACAGCTTCGCCATCCACGCGACCCACTGGGTGGTCCGCGGGTCGTCGCCGAAGACGGCGGACTTGCCGTCGGGGGAGAGGACCTTGATGCCCATCTGGTCGAAGTCGGCGGGGATGCGCCAGATCGGGTTGGCCATCGTCGCGAAGTACTTGCCGTCGGCGGCCTTGGCGACCTTCTCGTAGTCGGCGAAGAGCCCGAAGATGCTGGTCGGCGGCTTGGCCGGGTCGACGCCGGACTTCTCCAGGAGGTCCTTGTTGTACGTCAGGATGACACCGCCGGTGTACCAGGGCAGCGTGGTGTGGATCGACTTGCCGGAGGCGTCCGCGAAGGTGCTGGTCTTCCAGAACGAGGGGACGAAGGGCTTGGCGGCGTCCGGGTCCTTGGTGCCGATGTCCAGCAGGTAGCCGGCCTTGGTGAGGGCGGTCGCCGTCGGCGCGTTGACGTTGATGACGTCGGCCATCGTGCAGGCCTGGGCGTCGGCGACGGTCCGGCTGGTGAAGGTGTTGTCACCGGGGTCGTCGATCCACTTGACCTTGGTGCCGGGGTGGGCCTTCTCGAAGTCGCTGATCACTCCGTTGAAGAAGCTCCCGAAGTCTTTCTTCAGGTTGGTGGTCTGGAAGGTGATGTTGCCCTTGACCTCACCGGTGAGCTTCCCCGACCCGACGTTGCCCTTGTCGACCTTGCAGCCGCCGGCGGTGGCGTCACCGCTGTCGGATCCGCCGCCGGACAGGCCGCAGCCGGCGGCCGTCAGCGACAGAACGGCGATACAGGTCAGGGTGCGGGTCAGTCTCTTTGCGCGCATGTGATGCCCCTCCATGGCTGGTTCAATGAACCAACTCCGACTCCGATTGATGAAAAGGTGGACCAGAATTCATCGGAGGTCAATGGTTTCCCGTGTTGCGTTTAGGTTCCGTACGAGATCAGTGACGGTGTTCGTGGTCCGGGTGCGAGGGGTCGCCGGGGTGTTCATGGCCGTGGGAGTACACGACTCCGCTGCGTGCCTGGTCCAGCCAACCGAAGAAGGCCTGGCGGCCGGCTGCCCGGTGGAGTTCGCGTTCGATGCCCTCGCGGACCTGGTCGTACGGCAGTACGTCGTCGGGGCTCGCCCCGTCGAAGGGGGTGACGCCCCGCCTCAACGCCTCCGGGGTGAGGAAGCGGTCCTGGTTGCGGGCGTAGTAGTCCCGTACGGCGGTCTCCGGGACCGTCTGTTCGGACTCCAGGGCGGCCAGGAGGGTGCGGGCGGCGGGGGAGTGGGCCAACGCTGCCGCGACGATGCTGCCGAGGTCTGCGACGTCGGACTCGGCCAGGGTGAGGGTCTTGGCCGGGGAGACCTCTTCCGGCACCTTCAGACCCCGGTCCGCGCAGGCCCTTCGGGCGAGTTCGTCCGTCACCAGGACTTGAGTGGCCCAGCGGCGGCGTTGTCTCGCGACAGAGGGTGCCTCTGTCTGGCGTCTGGCGGGTGCCGGTTCGTCGTGGCTTGTCGCGCCCCGCGGCGGAGCCGCAGATTGATACAGTCCCGCGCCCCTGAAGGGGCGCCTGTCCAGGAACGAGTCCACCCGTTCTCTTGGCAGTGGTTCGCCGTCTATCAGTGCCGCGTGTTCCGGCGTCACGGAGTCACCTCCAGGGGGATCGTCTTCGTGTACGCCACCTGGCCGTTCCACGCCGCCTTCGCCATCAGCCAGTACGAACCCGGTGGGATCGACGAACCGTCCACCTCGATGACCGCCTCCCGCTGCTCTCCGCCCGGCACCGTGAAGCCCTGCAAGCCCGGCGCCACGCCCCGCCACGTGCCCCAGGACGACACCGCCCACAGCTGCCCGCCGACCGGGCCCCTCGTGGTGTTGTGCAGGCTCACCGGAACCTGAGCCCGCTCACCGCTGCGTACGGTGACCCGGTCGGCGTTCAGCTCGCACGTCAGTCCCGGACCGGCCGGTGGGGAGCCCGGCACGTCGAGGCCGACGACGTCCTCGTAGGTCTGGCCGCCGTACGAGAGGCGGGCCGTGAGCCAGTGGCGGCCGGGCTCGGCGTCCGGTGGCGGGGTCACCGTGACCTCGGCCAGCGAGAAGCCGCCGGGGCCGAGCGCGTACGGCAGTTCGGCCGGCTCGGTGGACCAGCCGGGCGGCACGTCGAAGACCACCGTGCCGTTCGTCGACGTGTCCGTGAGCTCCGAGCCGACCCGGACCGTCGCGGTGACGGGGCCGGTCGCCGTGAGGGCGGTGGGCGAGACGTAGACGGACACCGGCATGTTGCCGCGCGGGGCCGGGCCGGAGTTGTGCAGCCAGTAGCGGGTGTGGACGGGCTGGGCCGGCTCGTGGGCCGCGATGCCGGGGTCGGTCGTCGGCTCGGGTGCCTGTGGGGGCGTGGCCAGGACGGTGGCGACCTCGAAGCCGGTGAGCCCGGTCTCCAGGGCCCCCTCGGCGTCCGGCGTCAGGGACTCGCCGGGCCTCTCCAGTACGTCCGCACGGGCGCCCTCCGTCCACGTGACCGGTCCGCGCACGCGGGCCCGCACCGGGCGGCCGTTCACCTCGTGCACGCGGACCACGACCCCGCGTCCCGGGTCCGCCGGCGCCACACTGCCCCGGGCCAGGGGGGAGCCGAGCGGCTTGAGGGCGTCGAGGAGCACCTCGCGGGCCGGTTCCACCGCCAGGAGGGACAGCTCGCGGGGCAGGAGAGCGGACTCGCCCTCGCCTCGTACCCGGGCCGTGAGCGGGTGGTTGAACTCATGGCCGCGCGCCGGGAGTTGCAGGTCCCGCCAGTCGCCCTCGCCCGCGACGACCGCGTACTCGAAGGTGTGCGACCAGCGTTGGAGCTGGAAGCCCGAGCCGTCCGGTGTCGTGCGGCGGGGCGGGTCTACCCAGATGCCGGACGGCCAGCCGGTGCAGGAGCGCATCAGGGACATGTAGAGGTCGCCGGAGGTGGTGACCACACAGCCGGGCGTGCCCCGGTTCAGGACGGCGAAGCCGCGACCGTCCCAGGCGTCACCGGGCGGGAGTGCCTCGCCGCCGCCCGCCGCCGTGGCCGTGACGGTGAAGTCCTCCAGATCCGCGATCAGCACGTCGACCGCCTTCGCGTCCCCCGAGGGGTCGGCGCCCGCGATCACCAGCAGCGGCAGCCGTTCCAGGTCCCGCAGGTCGGCGCCGGGCACCCATTCCTCGCGCAGGGAGGCCCGGGGTGCGACCCAGACGGCGGCCACGCCCTGCCCGGCGATCTGGCGGCGCAGCTCGCGGCCGGCGGCCGGGTCCATGGCGAGGGCCTCGGCGACCAGGGAGTTGCGGTCGGGGCCGCCGACGGCGATCCGGAGGTCGGGGAGGTTGGAGTCGACTTCGAGGTCGCCGTAGCGGGGGCCGCCGGCGATGGTCGAGGTCGCGGTGACGCCCGCACGGACGAGGGCCGCCGCGAGCGGGGCGCCCAGCTCACCGGCCTCGTCCCAGTCGGCGTACACCAACTCGGCGACGCCGAAGGCCCGTTGGCCGAGCTGGGCCCCGGTGTCGTCCTGGAGCGCGACCCGTGCCGTGGAGCCCAGTGCGAACCAGGTGTTGGCCGGGTTGTCCAGGGTCCACGGGAACTCCTCGCTGTTCACCTCCACGAAGCCGAACCCGCGTCCGATCACCGCGTCCGCGACCTCGTGCACGGGCAGCCCGCCCCGCACGTCCGAGGGCCAGCGGACCCGGATCAGGCGGTCGGCACCGTCGTAGCCGTCGATCGTCGTGGTGATGTCGAGGCGGTCGACGCCCGCCCAAAGGGTCAGCCGCTGGGTGTACTTGAAGAGGCCGAGGTCGGCGCGGACGGTGATGCGGGAGCCGGCCGGGGAATGATCGACATCGATGTCGGCGGTCACGTCCCGGCTGCGGGCGGCGGTCGTGCCGGTCGGGGTGAGGTG
This sequence comes from Streptomyces sp. NPDC048420, assembly GCF_040651535.1. Classification (NCBI taxonomy): domain Bacteria; kingdom Bacillati; phylum Actinomycetota; class Actinomycetes; order Kitasatosporales; family Streptomycetaceae; genus Streptomyces; species Streptomyces sp. NPDC048420. The sequence goes on along the minus strand of NZ_JBEZKG010000003.1, from coordinate 299,383 downwards.
CCAGGGGCCCTCGCCGAACCGGGGGTGCCTCGCGAACTCCTCCTGGACGACGAGTTCGTTGCCGATGTCACCGGCGGGCAGGAGTTCCCGGCCGCCCTCCGTGAAGGACCTGAGACTGCTCACGGCACCGCCGCGAGTCGCGTCGACCGTCACCTCGTAGAACTCGTTGCGGATGGTGGTGCCCTCGCCCGAGGTCCACTCGGGGATCGAACCGGCCGCCAGCGGCAGCGCCTTGAGGCCCATGCCGGGCACCTGCGGGACGACGACCCGCAGGGTGCCGTCCTCCTCGCGCACGGCGGGCAGCGGCTGGAAGTCGTCGCCGACGGGGACGAGCCCCGGGTCGTCGACGGTGAGCACGTCCTGGCGTTCCCAGGTCGTGGAGTTGAAGACCACCAGGTCGGGTCCCGTGCCCGGCTCCACCCGGTCGGCCAGCGCCTTCGTCGCGTCGGCGTGCACGGTCTCGGCGAGGTCCGCCAACTCCCGCCAGCCGGTGAGCAGATCGATGTACACCTGGTCCGACTCGGAGCCGGTGATGGCGTCGTGGTGGGCGCCGTAGACGAGTTGCCGCCAGGCCTTGTCGAGGGCCGCGTCCGGGTAGGGGTGCCCGGTGACGAGGGAGGCGAGGGTCGCCCAGGCCTCCGCGTCGGCGAGGAGCGTCTCGCCGTACCGCTGGGCCTGCTTGGTGTCGATGTAGGAGACGTCCTTGCCGGTGTAGACCGGGTTCATGTCCCGCGTCTGCGGTGAGGCCTTGCGGCCCTCGGTCTCCAACTCGGCGCGTACGGCGGCGAAGAAGTCCCGGGGGATGCCGGAGACGAACCGGGGCCAGACGTAACGGGCGTTCCAGTCCCGGTGGATGTCCATCACCCAGCGGCACGGCGGCGCGTAGTCCCCGCCGACCGGGAGCAGCACGTTGCGGGTGAGGGCGACCTGCTTGAGGCCCTTGAACAGCTTGAGGGCCTCGGCCTCCGCCGCGGGCAGCGTCGGCGCGTTGTCGATCCGCCAGCCCGCGCCGTAGTGGTTGACCATGTACGCGGTGAGGATCCCGCGCCCCGAGGGGGCGATCCAGTCGAACTCGGCCGGGAACTGCATCCGCTTGGGGTCCCGCGGCTCCTCGCCGAAGACGGAGAGGGTGGGGCCCCACTGGTGGAAGGGGCCGCGCGCCCACGAGCTGGACGTGACCCCCGCGTCCGCCATCAGCCCCGGGAACTGCGGGTCGTGCCCGAACGCGTCCAGCTGCCAGGCGGTCTCCGGGGACGCCCCGAGGATCGCCCGCTGGTATCCGTCGCCGTACAGGGCGTTGCGTACGGTCGCCTCGGCGCCGGTGAGGTTGGTGTTCGGCTCGTTGTAGGTGCCGCCCATGATCTCGACGCGGCCGGTGCGGATCAGCTCGCGCAGGAAGCCGCGCTCCTCCGGGAAGGCGTTCCAGTACGGCTTGAGGTAGTCGACCTCGGCGAGCACGAAGGTGTACGCCGGGTCGCGCCGGGCCAGGTCGGAGTGGGCCCGGACCAGGCTCATGCCCGACTGGCCGCGCGAGTCGAAGGTGCGGGCGGTGAGGCCGGTGCCGGCCGGGTCGTCGGCCACGTCCCAGGTCTCGGTGTAGGCGCCCTGGGTGTTCCACCAGACGGGGTCGTAGTGGAAGTGGCTGACCATGAACATGGTCCAGCCGGGCTCCGCGACGGTGAACTCGCCGGTCGCGCTCGCGCTCTCGTCCCCGTCGGCCGCGGTGACCGTGATCGGTCCGTCGGTGCCGGTCACGGGTATCTCGGCCCGTACGGTGCCGCCCTCGCCCACGGTGACGACTGTCTCCCCGGTGCCGCGTCCCTCGACGGTGACGCGGACCGAGCGGCCCGGGACGTGCTCGATCTCGGCCGCCACCACCTGGAGCGGTTGCTCGGGTGTACCGACGAACAGCTCGGTCGACTCAACAGAGGTGACGCGCATGGGGCTCCTACGAGATGACTCGGGGGGAGCCCCATCCTGGCACCGAGAGGATGATTCAAACAACCATCTTTACGTCATCTCGGTGGTTCATCCATGCATGATCGGTCACGGTCAACGCGAACGGCGGGCCTTCACCGCGTGCTGCGGGGTGATGTGGTCGGTCAGGGCGAGGGAGGCGCTGGCCCGCTGGTAGGCGACCTGGCCGACCCGGACGTAGAGGCAGTCGACGATCATCAGGACGGAGTGCCGGCCGCCGATGCTGCCGGTGCGGAAGCTGGTCTCCGAGGTGGCGGAGATGAGCCGGATGTCGGCGGCCTTGGCCAGCGGGGAGCGCGGGTCGGTGGTGATGGCGATGGTGGTCGCGCCCCGCTCCTTGGCCATCTCGAAGGGTTCGAGGGTCTCGCGGGTGGCGCCCGAGTGGGAGATGCCTATGGCCACGTCGGCCGGGGTGAGCAGGGCCGCGGAGGTGGCGGCGCCGTGCACCTCGGTCCAGCCGCGCACCTGGCAGCCGATACGGAACAGCCGGGTCTCGGTCTCCTGGGCGACCGCTCCGCTGCCGCCGACGCCGTACACATCGATCCGGCGGGCCTTGGCCAGTGCCTGGGCCGCGCGCTCCAGGGCGTCGAGGTCGATGCGCTCGATGGTCTGCTGGATCGCCCGCAGATCCGCGCTGCCGACCACCTGGACGACCCGCTCCAGGCTGTCGTCCGGGGAGATGTCGGGACCGATCTCGGCCGAACCCCAGTCGGAGACCTCGCCGCGACCGCGTTCCTGGGCCAGTTCGATCAGCAGATGCTGATAGGAGTCGAGCCCGATGGCCCGGCAGAAACGGGTCACCGTGGCCTGCGAGGTTCCGGTGCGGCGGCCCAGCTCGGCGGCGGAGCAGTGGGTGACGGCGGCCGGATCCTCCAGGATCAGCTCGCCGACCTTCCGCAGGGAACCGGCCAGCCGGGGCAGCTCGGTGCGGATCAGTGTGGTGACGTCGGTCGGAGGCATGGAAAGAAGGTATCAGCCACCCTTAGGGCCACTGATTGAATACCAGGACCGCACTGTGATTTATTGATTCATCGATGGGTGATTGTATGGTGGTTCAATCCATCAGTGGGGAGTGTCGCGTGTCCGTCGAGTCAGTCAGCGCCCAGGGCTTCGCCGAACAGAGCCTGGACGTCCTCCGTCACGTCACCGAGTCCGCCCGCGAGGACGTGCGCCGCGCCGCCGAGTTGATCGCCGACTGCATCCGCGCCGACGGTGTGATCCACGCCTTCGGCACCGGCCACTCCCAGGCGATGGTCCTGGAGGTCGCCGGCCGCGCGGGCGGGCTCGTGCCCACGAACCGCCTCCAGATCTCCGACCTCGTCCTTTACGGCGGTGACGCACCGAGCGTCCTCGACGACCCGCTGCTGGAACGGCAGCCGGGGGTGGCCGTCCGTCTCTACGACCTCGCCGCCCCGCAGACCCAGGACCTGTTCGTCATCATCTCCAACTCCGGTGTCAACAACGTCATCGTGGAGATGGCGCTGCATGCCAAGGCGCAGGGGCACCGGGTTCTCGCGATCACGTCTCTCACCCACACGTCGGCTGTGCCGGCCGGGCACACGAGCGGGAAGAAGCTCGTGGACCTGGCGGATGTGGTGCTGGACAACGCGGCGCCGGTCGGGGACGCGTTGGTGTCGTTGCCGGGGGGTGGGGCGGTGGGGGCTTTGTCCACTCTGACCGGGGTGATGCTGGTGCAGATGGTGGTGGCCGAGGCTTCGGGGTTGCTGCTTGCTGCAGGTCAGCGGCCGCCGGTTTACGTGTCGGCCAACGTGCCTGGTGGTTTTGAGGGCAACTTGGAGTTGGAGAAGAAGTACGCGGGGCGGGTTCGGCGTACGGCCACGTAAGGGTTTCTGGGGTGTCGCGGGGAGCTGCGGGCCGGTGGGGGCTGGTCGCGCAGTTCCCCGCGCCCCTGGGTGGGTTGCTCCTCCCTCAGTTGACAGGTACCGGAGTCAGGGCGACCGCCAGTGGATAGGCGCCGGTTGTGTAGGGCTTACCGGTGTTGCTTGTGCTGGTGTCCACCGGGACCAGGGTGTTGCCGTCGGCCGTCGTGACGTACGCCGTGCTGCCGTTCCAGTCCAGGGATACGTCGAAGGCGGACTTGCCGACCTTCACCTGAGTGCCCGGGGCGCCCGTGACCGTGTCCACCGGTGTGATCGTGTCGCCGTTGCTGGGGCTCACCCACAGGGTTCGGCCGTCCGGTGACAGGCCGAGGCCGTAGGCCTGGCCGGAGACCAGGAGCGTCGGTTCGGTGTCGTTGGTCGTCGTGTCGATCGGGGTCACCGTCGAGCCGCCGGAGTTGGAGACGTAGACCGTCTTTCCGTCGGGGGCGGCCACCACGTTGAAGGGGCTGGGGCCGACCGGGATCGCCGGGCCGGCCTTGCCGGTGGTGAGGTCGACGGGGCTGACCGTGTTGTCGTGGATGTCGGCCACGTACAGGGTTCTGCCGTCGGGCGTGATCGCCATGTTCTCGGGGCCGGAGCCGACGGGGACCGGTGTGCCGGTCTTCAGCGTGGCCGTGTCGATCGACTGCACAGTGCCGTCGGTGTAGTTGGCCACCCAGAGCGTGTCACCGTCAGGGGTGAGCGCGAGGCCGGCCGGGACCTTGCCGACGGCGACCGTGGCGGTGACCTTGCCGCTCGCCACGTCGATCACGCTGACCGAGTTCGAGCCCTGGTTGGCCGCGTACGCGGTACGGCCGTCCGCGCTCACCACGACCTCGCCGGGGTTGTTCCCGACGGCGATGTCCGTCGTCGTGTCCGTGGACAGGTCGATCGAACTCACCGACGCGCCACTGAAGTTGGCTGTCAGGGCGCGAGGTGTGCCGGTACCGTCGGTGACCTGGACCGGGAGGGCGCGGCTGAGGATGCCGGTGCCCTCGGCGACGACCGAGTGCACGCCCTCCGCCTTGCCGATGAGGGTGATGGTGACCTTCGCGTCCGGGGTCGTGGCCGTGCCCTCGGAGGGGGTGGCGGTGACGCCCTCGGGTACGTCGAGTCTCCAACTGACCGTCCTGGCCTGTGCGTCGGACAGGTCCAGGGTGACCGTCGCGGAGGCTCCGGGCTTCAGGGACAGCGAGCTGGGGGAGAAGGACGCGTCGACACCGGGGTCGGGGGCGTTCTCCAGCATCGTCGTGTAGAGGAACTGGTCCATCACGCCCGGCGAGACCTGCTGCGGGATCGCGTCCAACTCCTTGCGGTCCTGGCGGAGTTGGGCCCAGTACGTCGAGACCGCGTCCGCGTCACCGGCCTTGTGCGCCAGCAGCAGCTTCACGGCCGTCTCGCCCGCGCTGCCGTAGCGGCCGAGCTTGTCGAGCCAGGCGGAGGTCTCGTCCAGGAACCCCGGGTTGTCGAGACGGGCGCGCAACTGGGCGGGCGTGGCCGCCATGTCGGCGAAGTAGTCCGTGAGCGCTTCCGCTGCCTGATCGAGCCCGCTGTCCTGCTCGTAGGCCTCACGGAAGGCGGCGATCAGCTTGGTGAGGGTCGGCGACTCGGTGGCGTCGAGCTGGGAGGAGTAGTTGTTCTCGGCGAAGATCCGCAGCCACTTGGCGGCGCCGGTCCCCTCACCGGCCAGATCGCGGACCGAGGCGAGGAACGCCTTGCGCGGGTCGTAGGTGTTCGGGTTCCACAGGTAGTCGGCCGAGGTGAACAGGGCGATCCGGCTCGCCTCGCCCTGGATCATCGGGTTGGCGGTCACGCCCGTCGCCTCCGAGGCGACCGCGGGTTCACGGCCCGTGTAGGGGCCGAGCAGGAGGCGGCTGGTGACGTAGTCGTTGACCGGGTAGTTGTCCCAGACCAGGATCGGGTGCCCGTAGACCTCGCGGGCCTGCTTCACCTGCTCGGCGGTGATGGTGGGCGCGATGACGCCGACGCCGGTCCACTCGACGACCACGGACGGGTCGAGCTGCTCCCGCAGGGCCTTCTTGTACGGGGAGTCGGCGAGGTCGGAGTACTCGGTGGGGACCATCTCCAGGGGTTCGAGGCCCGTGTGGTTCGCGGAGAACTGCTTCCAGGCGGTGTTGAGGAGATGGGCCTGTGCGGCCCCGGCCGCGCCGCCGCCCGAGCCGAACTCCTGCTCGTCCGCGGGGCAGTTCCACTTCGTGTAGCTGATGTCGTCCAGGGGTATCGCGAAGGAGCGGACGCCGATGGCGTACAGCGAGTCGAACTTGGCGGTGAGCGCCTTGACGTCGGCGTCGGAGGAGTAGCAGACCGACAGTCCGGGGGAGAGGGCGTAGGTGAAGCGGACGTGGTCGGCGGTCGCCCGGTCGACCAGTTCCTTCAACTGGGCGAGCTCCGCGGGCGGGTACTCGTCGCGCCAGCGGGCCCGCAGATAGTCGTCGTCCTTGGGGGAGTAGACGTAGACGTTCTGCTTGGTACGGCCGTAGAAGTCGAGTTGGGCGAGCCGCTCGGCGTGCGTCCAGGGGGTGCCGTAGAAGCCCTCGATGACCCCGCGCAGGGCGGCGGTGGGCCAGTCGCGGACCTTGACGACGGGCAACTCATGTCGGTCGGCGAGGAGTTGGCGCAGGGTCTGGGCCGCGTAGAAGGTGCCGGTGGTGTCGACGCCGGACAGGGCGAGAAGGGCCCGGCCGTGGCTGCGCCCGGAGGCCAGGACGTAGCCGCCGGAGGCGAGGCCGGTCGGGGAGCCGGCCTGGAGCTGGTTCAGCGCCCGGGCGGTGGCGCTGTTCTCGCCGGGGCCGCCGAGATAGACGGTCAGGGCGGCAGCGGGCGGGCGGTCGCCCGCGTCGACCGTGGTGATGCGGTCGGCTCCGGTGGCCTTGAGAGCCGCCTCGACGACCCGTCGGGCGGAGGGATCGGTGCCGGGGCCGACCACCTCCACGACCCGGTCGGGGACGGGGAGTTGGCCGCGTCCGACACTCATGCTCTGCGGAGTCGGCCAGACCTGGGGCGCGGACTGCCGGGGCGCGGCCGCGGCGGGGGCCGCCGGAGCCGCGAGGCCGAGGGCCAGAAGCAGGGCGGCGGCCGTACGTCTGAAGTTGATGAATGAATCCACCCTGGAAGGCTAGAGATGTTGAATGAAGCATTCAATGGGGCGAAGGTTCAAAGAACCTTCCGGTGCACGAGGGCGGACATGCAGAGCACGCCCGGCAACAGGGGGAGCCACACCGTCAGCACGCGGTAGCCGATGAGGGCCGCCGTGCCGAGGCTCACCGGGACGCCGTAGACGGCCAGGGTGAACACCATGGCCGCGTCGATCGGGCCGATGCCGCCGGGTGCGGGCACCGAGCCGACCGCGGTGCTCGCGGCGAGATACGCGAATGCGACCTGCGCCCAGGACAGCGTCATGCCCAGCGAGGCGCCCACCGCGTGGATCACGCTCGCCTGGAGCAGGGGCGCGGCGGCCGCGCCGCCCCACAGGGCGAGGACCCGGCTCGGCATGGTGTGCAGTCGGCGGGCGTCCGTCAGGGCGGTGCGCACGAACCTGGCCGCGGGGCGCCGTAGCGGCCGTACGACGGTCAACAACAGGAGTGTGACGCCGAGTCCGAGCCCCGCGGCCACCGCGGGCAGGAACAGCATGCGGCCGTCCGGGACGAGATCACCGAGCCGCAGCAGACCGGGCAGGGTGACCAGGAAACCGAGCAGCACCAGCGTCTTGGCGATCGGCCTGACCAGTGCGTAGAGGGCGAGCGAGGCGGTGGCCCGGGCCAGCGGGATGCCCTGGCCCTGGAGGAAGCGCAGGGTGACGGCGTGGGCGCCGAGACTGGCCGGCAGGACGTGGTTGGCGGCACCCGCGGCGAACTGCGAGGCGACCAGGAGCCCCGGTGGCAGCCGCTCGGGCAGCGCGCCCTGCCGTACGACGGAGGCGGAGATCCAGCCCAGACAGGTGTAGAAGAGCCCGACGAGCAGCCACCCCGGATCGGCCGTGGCCAGCCGTGCGGTGCCGTCGTACAGCGCACGCCAGTCCAGGACCGCCCACACGCCGATCAGCAGGAGCGGGAGCAGGGTGAGCAGACGGCGGGCCGGGCGGCCCATACGGGTCAGGAAGCGGGGTGCGCCGCCCGACGGTGGGAGATCGGTGGCGATGGCACACGGCGCCGGGGCGGGGAGGGACCCGGCGGAGACGGCGGCGGGGGCGGGGAGCGGGCCGGTGGGGCCGTCCAGCGGAAGCAGGGACACGATGCACGTCGTCCTTTCGCGTCATGCCCCGTGCGGACACGGGGCATGACGGAGGCAAGGCGATGCAGAGGGGACGAGGGAAACGTTCCCGCTCGGTGTGACGTTCAAATGTCCGGCAGCCGAAGGAGCGCGGGCGGGTGGGCGACACGGGGTGGGTCGGCGGTGCGGAAACGGGTCGCACCGGCACCCGCGTCGGAGTGCCGGGGCGACCCGTGGCCTGGTCAGCCCTGGCTGCAGTAGTCGACCCAGCGGTGCGAGGAGATGTTGTTGTTGACGCTCTGCCCGAACTCCTCCAGGCCGGCGCCGTAGGTGAAGCGGTAGTTGCCGGTGGTGGTGTCCCACCAGCGGTCGCCCTGGCTGATGCAGGCGTGGGCGCCGCCGGCGTTGGGGGCCGTGTACAGGTCGACGGCGTCGAAGCCGCCCGCGTAGCCGTTGTTCCAGATGTCGGAGGTCAGGTTGCGGCAGCTGCCCCAGTCGTTGGAGTTGCCCGACCACTTGCACTCACGGCCACCGCCGTACGGCTGCGTGTACACGTGGAGGTAGCCGTCCGCGGAGGCCAGCTGGGCCGACTTGGTGCCCTGGGAGCCCGACTCCGCGGCGCCGGCGCCGGTGACCGGTGAGACGAGCACGGTGATGGCCGCGGCGGAGGCGGCGAGGGTGAGGACACGCTTGATGGACATGGGGTTCCTTCGTTTCGTGAGGGGTGGGTGACGGGTGGTGCGACCACGGTGGGTGCCGTGGTGGTCTGTGGGGCCGCGGGTGGCCGGGGCTCAGTCGCCGTGCGCGACGATCGCCCGGGCCCGGGGCAGTGCCTCCCGTCTGAGGCGGTCGAGATCGGCCGTCGGCGCGGGGTAGCGCCGGCGCAGCTCGGCCCGGTACTCGGTGTCCAGGGCCTTCGCCACGGAGGCCAGCCCGGTCTTTCCGGCACAGGCCGCCTCGGCCGACGCCAGCCGTACCTCCTTGGCGTGCGGCCATGCCTGGTCGGGCCGGGTGGCGGCGGCGCGGGCCCCGGCGGGGGTCGGGTACGTGTAACCCTTCTCCCGCATGCACCGCGCCCACGGTGCTACGGCCGCCAGGTAACGCTTGTCGGTGAGCACCGAGTTGACGCGCACACCGCTCAGGCTGTCCGTGACCCGGGTGGCCCGGAACCAGGCCGGCAGGTCCTTGTACAGCGCCCGTTCGGCCTCGGCGACACAGCCCTGGTCGCTGTGCGTGACCTGGACGCCGTTCGGCAGACGGGCGGAGAGTCCTTTCGGTTCGGCCCCGTTGAGGGCACTCACCAGCTCGGGGGCCCGGTCGGCGGGCATGGACCGGAAGTACCGCTGGTTCGGGTCGCGCAGGGCCTGCTGCTGCCGCTCGCGGTACAGGTCGGTGCCGTATCCGTGCCGGGCGGCCCAGGCGGGGTCGTCGACGACGTAGGGGAAGCGGTTCGCCCCACCGGCCGCCGGCCGGTCCTCCACCCAGTAGCGGTATCCGCGCTTCTCCATGCACTTCTTGATCAGGAGCTGCTCGGCGAGATGAAGAGTCTGCTCCGGGTCGGCGGAGGCCCGACGGCCGGTGCCGGGGGCTCGGTCGGCGTCCGTGCTCCGGGTGGCGGCCGGTGCCGACGACGTACCGTCCGCGCACCCTGCGAGCGTCGCCGACAGCAGCGCGGCGGTCAGGAGGAGCAAGGTCCGGCGTGGCATCGGGCGACTCCCGGGCGCGGGGAAACGGCTTGTGCTTTCAGGCCGTTGACGCCTCTCAAGCCCCATCCGTATGACCTCGGAGCGCAGGAATTCCCGGCGCGGGAAACTTCGCGGACGACTCATACGAACGCCCCCGCTGGGCTGTCCCTCAGCTGAGGGGTGCCTGTGCGGTTCCGTCGAAATCCGGCCAACCGCCGTCCGGAGGGGGAGTCGGGCGGACGTGTCGTCCGTGCCGGGCACGCGGCCCTTCCAAGGCCTGTCTCCCGAGGACCGGCCCACCGGATCCGGCCACGGTGAACCACGGCTCACTCTTCGCCGACACCGCCCGTCGATATCGTCGAACACGCATCCGTGGGGCGGGCGGTACGGCGATCGGGGAACGATGCTCCAGGTACGTCTTCTCGGTCCGGTGGAGGTGTGGGAGGGGGACCGAAGGGCCCCGCTCGGCGGGACCAGACCCCTGGCGGTGCTGTCCGCACTCGTCGTCCACCTGGGCGAAGTGCTCTCCACGGAACGGCTCGTCGACTCCGTCTGGGACGACCGGGCGCCCGCGACGGCCGGCGCCCTCGTCGCCACCCATGTCTCCGCGGTACGCCGTGCGCTGACCCGCGTCGGCGCCGCCGAGGTGATCCGCACCCAGTCACCGGGATACGTCGCCGAGCTCGACCGCTCCCAGGTCGACGCCCGCCGCTTCGAGGAACTGCTCGCGTCCGGCCGCGCCGAGGCCGCCCAGGGCCGCCCGGAGGAGGCCGCCGACCTGCTGTCGGAGGCGCTCGGACTGTGGCGGGGCCAGGAGGCCCTCGAAGGGCTGAACCAGTCGTTCGCCCGGATCGAGGCGGCCCGGCTGGCGGAACTGCGGCTGGTCGCCCAGGAGGAGACCTTCGGCCTGCACCTCGAACTCGGCCGCGCCGACCGCACGATCGCGCCCCTGCTCGCCCATGTCGCCGCCCACCCGCTGCGGGAACGGCCGCGGGGCCAGCTGATGACCGCCCTGTTCCGCACGGGCCGGGTCTCCGACGCCCTGCGCACCTACCAGGAGGGCCGCGAGGTCCTGCGGGAGGAGCTGGGCATCGACGCCGGGCCTGAGCTGCGGGCGCTGCACAAGGCGGTGCTGACCAATGATCCCGCGCTGCTCGGTGCCGATCCTCGGGTCGGGGACGCCTCGCGGTTCGGCACGGGTCTTCGGTTCCAGGAGCGCGTGCAGTCCGGAAGCGGTTCCTGGTCTGCCGGGCCTTCGGGGGGTGGTGGGGGCTCGGGGTTGTATGAGTCTTCGGGGGGTGGTGGGGGCTCGGGGTTGCGTGAGTCCTCGCGGGGTGGTGGGGGCTCGGGGTTGCATGAGTCTTCGGCGGTTGGTGGCGGTTCCGGGGTCCGCGAGTCCTCAGCGTCCGGCGGCGGTTCCGGGGTGCGCGAGCGGGGCGGCGGCGGTTCCGGGTTCTTTGAGTCTTCGGCGTCCGGCAGTGGCTCCGGTTTGCAGGAACCCTCACCGTCAGACAGCAGATCCGGGTTCCGCGAGCGGGGCGGCGGCTCCCGGCCCCACGAGGAGCGGGAAGCCGGCGGTGCTCCGGGAACCCGGCACGAGGTCACGGTCCGTGCGGTGGGCGACGTCGGTGGCCCCGGCACGCACGCGAGACCCGCCCCGTCCCATCTCCCCCCGGACATAGCCGACTTCGTCGGCCGGTCGGACCAGATCGACTGGGCCGTCTCGCTGCTGGGCGGAGTCGACGACCACGGCCGCACCGCCCCGCCCATCGGCGTGATCTCGGGCCGCTCCGGTACGGGCAAGACCGCGCTCGCCGTCCACGTCGGCCACCGCACCGCCGAACTCTTCCCGGACGGCCGCCTGTTCGTGGACCTGAGAGCCGCCGACACCGCCCCACTGCAACCCGCCGACGCCCTCGCCCGGCTGCTGCGGGCCATGGGCGTCGAACCGGAGTCACTGCCCAGCTCGGTCGAGGAGCTGACGGGGCTGTACCGCACCCACACCGGCCACCGCCGCATCCTGCTGATCCTCGACAACGCCGCCGGCGAGGCGCACGTACGGCCGCTGCTGCCGCCCGGCCCCGGCTCCGCGGTGCTCGTCACCAGCCGCCGCAGGCTGGTCGCGCTGGAGGGCGCGGCACACCTCGACCTGACCGTGCCGGACCAGGAGGAGGCACTCGACCTCCTGCGCCGCGTGGCCGGCGGGGACCGTGTCCTCGCCGAGCCGGAGGAGACCGCCGAGATCGTCTCCCTGTGCGGACGGCTGCCGCTCGCTGTGCGCATCGCCGGAGCACGCCTCGCGGCCCGGCCGCACTGGGTGCCCGGCCGGCTCGCCGCCCGACTGCGCGACGAACGGCTCAGACTCAACGAACTGCGCGCCGGGGACCTGGAGTTGCGCACCAGCCTCGAACTGGGCTACGCCGACCTCGATCCGCAGGAACGCATCGCCCTGCGCCGCCTGGCCCTACTCGACCTGCCCGACTTCGCGGCCTGGATCGCCGGACCCCTGCTGGACATCGGGACGGAGGAGGCCGAGGAGGCCGTCGAACGCCTGGTGGACTGCCACTTCATCGACGTGATCGGCGTGGACGGCACGGGCCGCGGCCGCTACCGCATCCACGACCTGGCCCGCGAACACGCCCGCGAACGGTGTCTGTCGGAGGAGAGCCCCGAGGAACGGGCTGCGGCCGTGGGGCGGTTGGTGGAGTGCTGGCTGGGACTGGCCGAGAAGGCCGCGGCGCGGGGCCCCGGCGGCGCGGCACGGTACTTCCCCGAACCGGCGGCCGTCCGGCCCGTCGACCCGCTCGACCCACAGGCCGACGAGGACCTGCTCAGCCGCCCCGCGGCCTGGTTCGCCGCCGAACAGGCCGGTCTGCTGGCGGCGGTGGAGTACTGCGCCGACCACGGCATGGACCGCGCGGCGCGTGACCTCGCCGGTGCGTTGATCGCGAGCTCGGTCGCGCTGTACAACCAGTTCGACGCGTGGTCCCGTTCGCACACCGCGGCGATGGCGGCGGTCCGGCGCAGCGGGGACGGCGAGGGGGAGGCGTGGCTGCTCACGGGGCTGGGGCAACTGCGGTACGAACAGGACGAGTTCGAGGAGTCGTACGGCTACTTCCGGGACGCCCTGAGGCTGTTCGAGGCGTTTGAGGACGTACCGCAGGGAACGGGCCAGGCCCTCGTCGGCATGGCCACGGCCCGACGTGAACAGGCCTGCTTCCCGGAGGCGTTGGAGCTGCTCGGCGCCGCGCTGGAACGCTACGGGCCGGACGGTGACCGCGGTGCCCGGGCCCAGGTGCTGTACGGCATCGGCTGTGTGTACCGGGAGCAGGGGAGAGTGGCGGAGTCCCGCGAGGCCCTCGCGCGGGCGCTGGAGCTGTACCGGGCGGAAGGCGACCGGTTCGGTGAGGCGCTGACCCTGCGTTCGCTGGCCCTGTGCCATCGGGCGGAGGGCGCGTGGCAGGAGGCCGAGCGGATGCTGCGGGACGCGCTGCGGGGGTTCGCGGACCTCCACGACACGTTCGGCGTGATGTACACGGAGCAGTCGCTGGCGAAGGTGGAGCTGCGGCAGGGGCGGCTCGACGCGGCGCGGGAGCGGCTCGAACGGTGTCTGGAGGTGGCCCGCGACCGGCAGGACCGGTTCGGTGAGGCGCTGGTGTCGCGGACGCTGGGGGAGTGGTACCTGGCTGCCGGTGACGCGGTTGCTGCGCGGGAGTCGTTGGAGCGGGCGCTGGGTGGGTGGGAGGTGTTGGGGCTTCCCCTGTGGCGGGCGCGGACGCTGTGGGATCTGGCGGAGGTGTTCGAGGCGGAGGCGTTGTCGAGCGTGGCTTCGGGGGCCCGGGCTGAGGCGATGGGGGTTTTTCGGGAGTTGGGGGCTCGGGAGGCGCGGGAGCGAGGTTAGGTGCCTACTGGGGTGCCGGGTGCTGTTGTTGGGCGGCTGCGGGTTTGATGTGGCTGGTCGCGCCGTTCCCCGCGCCCCTTTGGGGCGCGCTGCACAACCGTTGGTCCGATGCCTACAGGTGATCTGCAGAGCAATTGCAGGCCGCCCCGCGACCCTGTTCCCGTGACCGACATCATCACGCTCGCCGATCCCCGGGTCGCCGGCGTCGTACCGGACGAATGCGGGGAACCGCTTGTCGATCTGCGGGCCGACGGGGAGTTGCTGCTCGATTCCCGGCAGGCCGACGACGAGGGGAGCTATGCGCATCTGCGGGTCGGTGCGCTGCGGCGGCTGGTGCGGGCGCAGCGGCTGTTGCCCGCGGGGGTGCGGTTGCTGGTGGTGGAGGGGTACCGGCCGCCGGAACTCCAGAGCCGGTACTTCGAGCAGTACGCGGCGACGCTGCGGCGGGACCATCCGGACGCGGCTCCCGAGCGGATCCGTGAGCTGGCCAGCGCCTACATCTCGCCGCCGGAGGTCGCCCCGCACGTCAGCGGCGGTGCGGTCGATCTGACCCTGTGCGACCACGCGGGCCGCGAACTGCCGCTCGGCACGGAGGTCAACGCCACCCCGGAGGAGAGCGGCGGCGCCTGCCGCACCGACGCGCCCGGTATCGGTGCCGAGGCACGCGAGAACCGGGCCCTGCTGGGCCACGTGCTCACCGCGACGGGGTTCGTCAACTACCCGACCGAGTGGTGGCACTGGTCGTACGGCGACCGGTACTGGGCCCTGATGCGCAGGGTGCCAAGCGCTCGTTACGGGCCCGCCGAACCGCCTTGCTTTCCGGCCTGACCACCGGAAGCAGGGCGGCGAAACGAAGAACACGGCACGGGATCACTGCGAGGGATCACCGCAAGAGATCACCGCAAGGGGGAAAGAAATGGACCACAGTCACGCCACCTGTCCGCCACCGCCGCGCGAGGCCGCCGACGAGCGGATGAGCCCGGGGGACTTCGACGCGTCCTTCACCGCCGACATGCCACGCCTGCGAAGACGTCTGCTGGCACTGACGGGCAATCCGCACGACGCCGACGACCTGCTCCAGGAGACCTATCTGCGGCTCTCCCGACGGGCCCGCGACCGGAGCCTGACGCGGCAGCAGTATCCGTACGCCTACACCTGCGCCGTAGCCCTCAACCTGCTGCGCGACTCCTGGCAGCACCCCTCCCGCCGCGAACGCACCACGGACCAGCTGCCGGAGGCCGGCTGGGACGGCGGACTCGCCTCCTACGAGGCCTCCGCCACCGCGCTCGCGCTGCTGAGCACGCTCTCCGAGAAGGAGGCGGCCGCGGTGATCCTCGTGGACCTCGAGGGGCTCACCCACGACACGGCCGGGGAGCACCTCGGCGCCCACCGCGGCACGGTCCAGCGCAACCGCCTGCGGGGCCTCGCCAAGATGCGCGCCGCGCTCCACAACTAAAACCTGTCCGACGGAACATGCCGGCGGCGCGGGGCCTGGCACGCACTCCCGTAGAGGGGGACCCCCATGGCCCCGCGCACCTGCGCCGACAAGGCGCCGTTCCTTGGAGCCGGCCTTGTCCGCCGGACAGGCCCAGGCCCCCGGTGGCGCACCCCACGGGGGTGGGTGCGTCTCCGGCCCCACTCCGCCGGGTCACCGGCACCCCGGTGACCCCACCCAGACGAAGGAAGAGTCCCTTGACGACCATCAGCACACGCCGTCGGACCAGCGGCGCGATCCTGGGCGCCTCGGCCCTGGCCCTCACCGCGTTCTTCTCCGCCCCGGCCCAGGCCGCCCCGGACGCAGCGGACGCCACCTGCGGTGTCCTCGCGTCCGGCGCCTCCGCCACCGCCCAGGCCGCCGTCGACGCGGCCTGTTCGCAGGTCGGCGTCTGGTACAGCTGGGGCGGCGGCCACGCCGCGACGCCCGGCGCAAGCTACGGCTTCTACGACGGCTCCGACCCGGACAGCCTCCACGACGGCGAGCGCAAGGGCTTCGACTGCTCCGGCCTGATGCGGTACGCCTACTACCGGGCCACCGGCAAGGACCTGCTCAACGGCACGGCCGACGACCAGTACCACACCTCGCAGGCCTCTGCCCGGTTCTCCGCCGGGCAGGGCACCGCCCCACTGCTGCCGGGCGACCTGATGTTCTGGGGCAACGGGCACATCCACCACGTCGCCATGTACCTGGGCGACGGGCAGATGGTCGAGGCGTACGAGTCCGGCACCCGCATCAGAGTCGCCCCCGTCCGCACCGGCGGCGACTACGCGGGCGCCGTACGGATCAACGGCTCCGGCACCCCGATCCCGCCGCCCGCGAACGGAGGCACGGTCTTCGAGACCTGGGGCACCGGCGTGCGCACGCACCGGTCGCCGAGCGTGGGCTCCGCCACCGTCGACACCTTCCCCGGGCCGACCCAGGTGTCCGTCCAGTGCCAGCAGCACGCCAAGACGGTGACCGCCGAGGGCTACACCAACGACGCCTGGGCCAAGCTCGCGAACGGCTCGTGGATGACCGTCATCTACATCAAGGGCCCGGCCTGGCTGCCCGGCGTCCCGGACTGCGGCGGCAGCACCACTCCGCCGCCGTCCGGCGGCAGCAAGGCGTTCCAGACCTGGGGCACCGGGGTGCGCACCCACAGCGAGCCGAACGTCAACGCCGCCGTGGTCGACTACTTCGCCCAGCCCACCACGGTCAACGTGGTCTGCCAGAAGCACGCCCAGGAGGTCACGGCCGAGGGCTACACCAACGACGCCTGGTCGAAGCTCACCGACGGCTCGTGGATGACGAACATCTACATCAAGGGCCCGGCCTGGCTGGACGGCGTGGCCACCTGCTGATCCGGCTCTCCTGAAGGGCCCGCACCCGCTCCCGACAGGTGTTGTGATGCGCGTCACAAGGGGTCTACGGTGTAAGGGCTTGGAGAGCGCCGTGGGGCGAGCCGAGTGGCGGCGAGCGGCCGGGCCCTCTCCGGGTGAGGGAAGTGATTCCGTTGTCCGTCACCTGGGACGACATCGGCGGGTTGGTCGATGCCCACGAACGGTTCCTGGCCGGTGCCCGCGTGGACTCGGACGTCCGGGGCGCGGTGCTCGAGTCCTGGAAGCGGTGCAGGTCCGTGGGTGTCGATCCGGACCGGCTGCTGGTGCCGGACGCCGCCGATGTGGTTCTCGACGAGGGCTTTCTGCGAGCCGCCGAGCCGGTGCTGCACCGGCTGTCCGGCTCGCTCTCCGAGGTGGGCATGGCGATCGCCCTCTGCGACGGCCAGGGCAGGATGGTCCAGCGGCTCGGCGGCGACCGGGTACTGCGGGGGCGACTGGACGAGGTGCGGTTCGCCCCGGGATTCGACGCCTCGGAACAGGTCGTCGGAACCAACGGGGTGGGCACCGCGCTGGCCGAGCGGGGGCCCGTCTACGTCGTCGGGCGCGAGCACTTCGCGGACTGTCTGCAGCCCTTCGCCTGCGCGGGCGCGCCGGTGCGCAATCCACTCAGCGGGCACATCGAGGCCGTACTCGACCTCACCTGTCTGCGGGACGACGGCGACCCCCTCATGGTGCGGCTGGTCCGTGAGGCCGCCCGGGACATCGAGGCGCGGCTGCTGGAACAGGCCACGGAACGGGAGCGGGCGCTGCTCGCCGCGTACCGGCGTGCGGGGCGGGACGCCGGCGGGTGGCCGCAGCAGCCCACCGACGCGGACATGACGCGCGGGAGTGACGGCGAGGGTGCCGGTCGTCTCGGCCGGATCGACCTGGCCGTCCTGCGCGAGAAGGCCGAGGAACTCCTCGCCGCGCCGACGCACCGGACCCTCGACGAAGTGATGCTGTCGGGCGGCCGCAGCGCCATGCTGCTGCGCCGCCAGGTGCGGGGAGCGGCGGGGGAGACGGGGGTGGTGGTCGAGGCACGCATCCTCGGAGGAGCGGGCCTCCCGGGGGCGGGAGTGGTCAGGACGACGGCGACCGGGGTGCTGCCGGTGCCCGAGGCGGCCCCCCTGCACAGAGCCTCGTCGGCGCCGACAGCGGCAGCTCCGAAGACGTCCTGGGTCTCGACCTCACCAGTGATCGAGCAGCACCCCGTTCGGACGGTCGTCCCCACCCTCTTCGAACGCCCCGGCGCGCCGCCCGCGCCCGGAACCGAAGACCGGCTGCTCCTCCTCGGCGATCCCGGCGTGGGCCGGCTCGCCCTGCTCGCGCGCAGGCGGCTGGAGTTGCTGCACGAGGCCGGGGGGAGGATCGGCACCACCCTGGACGTCGCGCGGACGGCGGAGGAGCTCGCCGAGGTGGCCGTGCCGCGGTTCGCCGACTTCGCCGCCGTGGATCTACCGGACCTCGTGCTGCACGGCGAGGAACCGGGCCCGCTCGGCGCGGAGACCCCGCTGCGCCGCGTCGCCGTGGGCAGTGTGCGCGCGGAGCCCGACCTGTACGGCGTCGGCGACCAGGTCGGCTATGTGCCCTCCACCCCGCAGTCCCGCAGCCTGGAGACCGGCCGGGCGGTGCTCGAACCGGTCCTCGCCCAGGCGGGCGGCTGGCTCGCCCAGGACCCGGCGCGGCTCGTGCGGGTGCTCAGGGCCGGCATCCACTCCCTGATCACCGTGCCGCTGCGGGCCCGCGGCACGACCCTCGGCGTGGTCAGCTTCTACCGCTCCGGGCAGCCCACCCCCTTCGAGGAGGACGACCTCTCCCTCGCCCAGGAACTGACCGGCCGCGCCGCGATCTGCATCGACAACGCCCGCCGCTACACCCGCGAGCACAACACCGCGCTCGCCCTCCAGCGCAGCCTGCTGCCCAAGGGGCGCCCCGAGCAGAGCGCCGTCGAGGTCGCCTACCGCTATCTGCCCGCGCAGGCCGGCGTGGGCGGCGACTGGTTCGATGTCATCCCGCTCTCCGGGGCCCGGGTGGCGCTGGTCGTCGGCGATGTCGTGGGCCACGGACTGCACGCCGCCGCCACCATGGGCCGGCTGCGCACCGCCGTGCACAACTTCTGCTCCCTGGACCTGCCGCCCGACGAACTCCTCACCCACCTCGACGACCTGGTGGCCCGACTGGACCGCGGCGAGGGCTGGGCGGTCGACAGCGACCAGGCGGACTCCGGCATCGTCGGAGCGACCTGTCTGTACGCCGTCTACGACCCGGTGTCCCGGCGCTGCACCCTCACCCGCGCCGGCCACCCCCTCCCCGCGGTCGTCGCACCCGACGGCAGGGTGGAGTTCGTCGACCTGCCCTCGGGCCCGCCGCTCGGACTCGGCGGGATGCCCTTCGAGACCGTCGAGCTGGAACTCGACGAGGGCAGCCAACTGGTGCTGTACACCGACGGGTTGATCGAGGACCGGCACCAGGACATCGACACCGGTCTCGCCCGTCTGGGGACCGTCCTGGCCCGAGCCGACCGGCCACCGGAGGAGACCTGCGAGGCCGTCCTGGACGCGATGCTCCCGGCCCGCCCCAGCGACGACGTGGCCCTCCTGGTCGCCCGCACCCGCGCCCTCGGCCCCGAGCGGGTCGCCCAGTGGGAGCTGCCGAGCGACCCGGCGGTGGTCTCCCGCTCCCGCGCGGCGGTCACCCGCCAGCTGGCCGCCTGGGGCCTGGACGAGCTGTCGTTCACCGTCGAACTCGTCGCCAGCGAACTCGTCACCAACGCCATCCGCCACGCCACCGGCCCGGTCCGGCTACGGCTGCTCCGCGACCGTGCCCTGATCTGCGAGGTCTCCGACGGCAGCGGCACCTCCCCCCGGCTGCGCCGTGCCCGCACCGAGGACGAGGGCGGCCGCGGCCTCTTCCTCGTCGCCCAGCTCACCGAACGCTGGGGCACCCGTCACGCCCCCGAGGGAAAGACCATCTGGACCGAACTGCCGCTCACCACCCCGTGAGCAACAGATGGTTGACCAGCAACGCGAGCAGCGCCTGCGCGACCAGCCACCCCCGCACCCGACCCAGCAACGCACCAGCAGGCAACAACCACACGGCGAACGGCAACCAGATCCGCTCGGTCTCGGCTTTGCTCATCCCGGACAGATCGGCGATGAGAAGTGCCAGTGCGGCGGCGACCACCAGCACCTCGAAGGGGCGTGGGGAACGCACCCGTACCCCAGCAACAATCCTCCGCAGCCCCGCAACGCCGGCCGGCCCCACGAGGAAAACCGCGCACGCCAGATTCCCCCACACCCAGTACCAGTACGGCCGAACCCCACCCGACCCCTGGTAGTACCGCGTCACGAGCAACCGATACGCCTCCCACCAGTCGAACCCCAGCGAGGTGAACACCACCGGCACCACCACGAACCCAGCCACCACAAAGAACAGAGGCCGCCGGGACCCCAGGAACACCACCGCCCCCATGACGACGACCAGCAGCGTCAGGCCGTACGACAGATAAACGGTCACCCCGAACAACAGCCCCGAGCAGAACCCGTTCAGCCTCGGCCAGAACCCCCGCACCGAGAGCGCCAGCAGCGCGACCCCCCACGCCCCCACCGCCGCGAAGTACCCGTCCGCCGACGTCCCCACCCACACCGCACCCGGCGCCAGCACCAGGAAGGGCGCGGCCCGACGGGCGAGTGACTCGTCGGCGAGGGTCCGTACGGCGACGAGAACCGCGACCGCCGCCGTCGTACCGACGGTGATGCACCAGGCCCCCGCCCAGCCGCCACCCCCCAGCCCGACCCGGTCGAGGAGCACGAACGTGAGCGTCGCGCCCGGCGGATGCCCGGCGACATGCGCGGGCCAGTTGTCCGGGGAGTCGATCAGGATGTGACGGGTGAAGTCCCGCAGGGCCGCCGGGATGTCGTGGAAGCGGCCGACGACCGTCAGGTACTCGTTCCTGGTGGTCAGCTGCTCGGCGACCCCCCGGTGCCAGCCGTCGACGAGGGCCAGGGACCACGTCCAGGCCATGCTCGCGCCCCATGCGGCGAACAGCAGCGGGCGCCAGGGGAGCCGGGCGGCGAGCGAGGGGCCGTACGCCACCGCGGTGGCCGCGACGACCACCGCGGCCGGGGTGCCGGGGCCGACATGCGGGTCCCAACTCGCCAGCAGCGGCGGCCAGTCGACGCGGAGCGAGCCGTCACGGTGCTGGATCGCCCTGCCGACCAGGACGGCGGTCACCACGAGGAGCGCGGCGCACACGGCCGCGTACAGATCACGAAGGAGGTCCCGGTTCACGCCGAAGACGCTAGGTCGCGAGACCTCCTCCGGACGGCTGACATGCGACGACGTCAGAGTTTCGTCATGGTTCGCGGGCCCGTTTCCGGGTCGGCACGGGCCTACGGTCGGGGCATGGCACGGTCTGTCTTCTCCCCCTCCTTCTGGCGCAGCCCGCTGCGCGGTCCCTGGCTCACCTCGGTCCTCGGGGTCGTGCTCCTCGGCGGGATCACGGTGCTGTTCGTGACAGGGCTGCTGTCGTACGCCTCCTACAACCCGGACCTCGCGCGGGTGAACGACAAGACCCCGGACAAGGGGCTCCTCGGCTTCTACCTCTTCTCCTGGCCGACCGACCCGCACTGGCTGTACCGGCTCACCCAGGGCGTCCACGTCACCCTCGGGATCACCCTGATCCCCGTCCTGCTGGCCAAGCTGTGGTCGGTCGTGCCCAAGCTGTTCACCCTGCCGCCGGCCCGCTCGCTCGCGCACGCCCTGGAGCGGATCTCGCTGCTGCTCCTGGTCGGCGGCGCCCTCTTCGAGTTCGTCACCGGCATCCTCAACGTCCAGCTGGACTACGTCTTCCCGGGCTCCTTCTACCCGCTGCACTTCTACGGGGCGTGGGTGTTCTTCGCCGCGTTCGTCGCACACGCCGTGCTGAAGACGCCCCTCGCGCTGCGCAATCTCCGCCAACTCCGTGAGGAGAGAACCGAGCTGGTGTCACCGGATCCCGCAGAGCCGACCGTGTCCCGGCGCGGCGCCCTCTGGTTCGTCGGGAGCGGCTCGCTGCTGCTGTTCCTCACCACGGTCGGGCAGAACTTCGACGGCGTGCTCCGCAGAACCGCCCTGT
The DNA here is from genome assembly GCF_040651535.1 of Streptomyces sp. NPDC048420. Classification (NCBI taxonomy): domain Bacteria; kingdom Bacillati; phylum Actinomycetota; class Actinomycetes; order Kitasatosporales; family Streptomycetaceae; genus Streptomyces; species Streptomyces sp. NPDC048420. The sequence goes on along the minus strand of NZ_JBEZKG010000003.1, from coordinate 277,738 downwards.
TCGCCCCGCACGGAGGCGGTGACCCGGGCTCCGGGCCGGGCGGCTTCCAGATCAACAAGACCGCCGCCTACGCCGGGATCGACCCGGTCGAGACGGACGAGGAGGCCTGGCGGCTGGTCGTGGTGGGGCGCGAGGGCCGTACCGTCCGCCTCAGCCGCGCCGACCTCCTCCAACTCCCGCTGCACAGCTCGGCGTTGCCCATCGCCTGCGTCGAGGGCTGGTCCACCTCCGACCAGTGGTGGCGCGGAGTACGGCTGCGCGACCTCGCCGCGCTCGTCGGCTACGAGGGCGATCCGCCGGACGTCTTCGTGGAGTCGCTGCAACGGCACGGCGCCTTCCGCCGGGCCGCCCTGCGCGCCAACCAGGTCGCCGACCCGCGCTCCCTGCTCGCCCTGTCCGTCAACGGCGAGGACCTGACCCCCGACCACGGCCACCCGGCCCGGATCATCGTGCCCGCGGCACCCGGTGTGCTCAACACCAAGTGGGTGGCCCGGCTGACCTTCGGAGACCTGTGATGCGCACCAGGATCCCTCTCGGCAGTCCGCTCCAACTCCTCTTGCTGGTCTGCTCGTTCGCCCTCGCGGGATACGCGGGTGTACAGCTGCTGGCCGACGACTGGTTCGGGGTCGCGCTGTGGTTCGTGGCAGCCGCCGTCCTCCACGACCTGGTGCTGCTGCCGCTGTACGCGGCGGCGGACCGCGCCCTGGTGAGGACGGCGGGCCGGCACGTGCTGTACGTCCGGGTCCCCGCCGCCCTCTCCCTGCTGCTCCTGCTCGTCTGGTTCCCGCTGATCACCGGGCGGGTCGCGGACCGCTACGCCTCCGCGACCGGTCTGTCCCCGGACGGCTTCCTGGCCCGCTGGCTGCTGGTGACGGCCGCGCTCTTCGGCGGTTCCGCGGTGGTGTTCGTCGTACGACGGCGAAGGGCGGCGGCAGTACGGCGGCGCAGGGCGACGAAGGAACGGCCGCCCGCCGTCCACTGACCGACGGCACGCCAGCCCGCGCGCTCCGCGTGCCGCAACAGGGCAGGGGTGCCGAGCCGGGCCCACGGGAACGGGCTGCCGGTGGCCCCGCGGGCGTCCGTGACATGCACCTGGACCCGTTCGTCGAGGTCGGGTCCGGTGACCGTCTCGGCTATCAACAGGCCGCCAGGGGTGAGGAGTTCGGCCATCCGGTCGAGCAGGGTGTGCGGGTCGCCGCCGATGCCGACATTGCCGTCGATCAGCAGCGCGGTGCCCCAGCGGCCCTCGCCGGGCAGCGGCTCGAAGACGGACCGCCGCAGCGCCGGTCCGCCGAGCGCGACGGTACGGGCGACCGCCGCCTCGCTCACGTCGATGCCCAGCACCTTCGTCCCGCGTGCGGCGAGCGCCGCGACGAGCCGACCGGGACCGCAGCCCACGTCCAGTACGGCACCCTCGCAGCGCCGCAGCACCTCCAGATCCGCGGCGTCCGCGGCCGCACACCAACGTTCCAGTTCCAGCAGGAGCAGCCAGCCGTCGGCGCGGCGCAGGAACAGAGGGCCCCGGCCGGTGCGGAGGGCGTGGGCGTAGGGGTCGGCGGACCAGGTGTCGTCGGCGGCGGAGTCGACTCCCCGCTGCCGACCGACCCCGGTCGTGACCGCCCTCACCGGCCCACCTTCTGAAGCCGCCCCCACTGCGCAGCGAACCGCCCGCCGGGCGCCGCCTTGGCGACCACCTCCGCGTCGTACGCCGTGTCCACGTCCCGCAGGACGGGCAGTTCCCGCACCCGCAGTCCGGCCAGCCGGGCCCGCTGGGCCGCCCCGGTGTGGGGGGTCGACATCGGCACCCCGCGCAGCAGCGAGGGGTCCGGTGCCGCGAGGCCCAGCGCCCAGAAGCCGCCGTCCTCGGCCGGGCCGAAGTACGCGTCGCAGTCGGCGAAGTCCACCGTGAGCAGCTCCGGAGTCACCTGGGGTGTGTCCATGCCGATCAGCAGGGCAGGGCCGTCGCAGCCCGCGAAGGCCGCCGCCAGCCGTTCGTCGAGGCCGCCCGGGGACTGTCGTACGACCTCGAAACCCGGCGGCAGCCACGGGCCCGGTGTGCCTTCCAGGACCAGCACCCGGCGCCGGGCAGGGGTGCGGGCCACCACGGTGAGGGTGTCCGCGAGGGCCGCCTCGGCGAGCGCGGCCGCCTCCTCGGGGGTGAAGGGCGGGGTCAGCCGGGTCTTCACCCGGCCGGGGCGTGGTTCCTTGGCGATGACGAGCAGCGTGGTCACGCGTGCGCCCCCTTCTCGTTCAGGACGTGGCTCATGTCGCGTACCGCCTGCCAGGTGCCGCGCCAGGTGCCCGTCACCTTGGAGGCACCGGTGCGCGGGTGGTACGGCACGTCGTGCTCGGTGATCCGCCAGCCCGCGTCGGCCGCCCGCACCACCATCTGCAGGGGGTAGCCGCTGCGCCGGTCCGTGAGGCCGAGGGCGAGCAGCGGCTCGCGCCGGGCGGCGCGCAGCGGGCCCAGGTCGTGCAGCCGCAGCCCGGTGCGGCGGCGCAGCAGCCGGGCGAGGGCGAGGTTGCCCGCCCGGGCGTGCGGCGGCCAGGCACCGCGGGCCTGCGGGCGGCGCCGGCCGAGCACCAGGTCGGCCTCGCCGCTCAGGAGCTCGTGCACGAACGGCACCAGGTCCGCCGGGTCCAGCGAGGCGTCGCAGTCGCAGAAGCACACGATGTCGGCCGTGGCGGCGGTCAGCCCCGCGTGGCATGCGGCGCCGAAACCGCGCCGCTCCTCGCGGACGACTCGCGCGCCGAGAGCGTGGGCGATACCGGCCGAGTCGTCCGAGGAGCCGTTGTCCACGACGAGCGCGCGCCAGCCGGGCGGGATGCGCTCCAGCACCCAGGGCAGGGCCTCGGCCTCGTCCAGACAGGGGAGCACGACGTCCACGGACGCCGCCGGTTCGTTTGCGGAAGGGGTCGTCACAGCTTTCACCCTACGAGCACAAAAGGGGCATAGTGGACTCGGGCTCCTTACGAAACCAGGACGTCGGGAGCGGACGGCGGCACAGCCGCACGCGCGGTGCGAGGCTGGCGGCATGGAGCAGCAGCAGTACGCACAGACCCGGCCCCGGGTCCTCGTCGTCGACGACGACCCCACCGTCGCCGAGGTGGTCTCGGGCTACCTCGACCGGGCCGGATACGCCGTGGACCGGGCCGCCGACGGCCCCGACGCCCTCGCCCGTGCCGCCGCGCACCGCCCGGACCTCGTGGTCCTCGACCTGATGCTGCCGGGCATGGACGGCCTGGAGGTGTGCCGCCGGATGCGCGGACACGGGCCCGTCCCGGTCATCATGCTCACCGCCCGCGGCGACGAGGACGACCGGATCCTGGGCCTGGAGGTCGGCGCGGACGACTACGTCACCAAGCCGTTCAGCCCCCGCGAACTCGTCCTGCGCGTCGAGTCCGTACTGCGCCGCACCCGGCCCGCCCAGCCGTCCGGACACCTGAGCGCCGCCGGCCTCTCGGTGGACCAGGCGGCCCGCCGAGCCCTCAAGGACGGCATCGAACTCGCCCTCACCATCAGGGAGTTCGACCTCCTCACCTTCTTCCTGCGGCACCCCGGCCGGGTGTTCAGCCGGGAGGACCTGATGCGTGAGGTGTGGGGCTGGGACTTCGGTGACCTGTCCACCGTCACCGTCCATGTGCGCAGGCTGCGGGGGAAGGTCGAGGACGATCCGGCGAGGCCCCGGCTGATCCAGACCGTGTGGGGCGTCGGCTACCGCTTCGACGGCCCGGAAGCGGAGGCCTGACCATGCGCGACACCCTCCTCATCGCCCTCTACGCCTTCCTCGGCGCGGTCGCGGCCGGGCTGCTCGGTGCCTTCGTGCTGCTGCTGATCCGGCGCCGCTCGCTCGCCCTGCACCTCACCGTCATCGCCGCCGTCGCGGTCACCGCGATGCTGGCGGGCACCCTGGCCGTCGCCCAGGCGATGTTCCTGTCCGGGCACGACCTGAGTGTGGTCACGACGGTCGTCTTCATGGCCGCCGTCGTCTCCCTGGTCACCGCCCTGCTGCTGGGCCGCTGGGTCGTCGCCCGCGGCCGTGAACTCGCCCGCGCCGCACGTTCGTTCGGCGACGGCGGTTCCTTCACCGCCCCCGTCGGTCCGGCGACCGCCGAACTGGAGGCGCTCAGCCGCGAGTTGGCCACCACCAGCGCCCGGCTGGCCGAATCCCGCGACCGGGAGCGGGCGTTGGAGACCTCACGCCGTGAACTCGTCGCCTGGATCTCCCACGACCTGCGTACCCCGCTCGCCGGCCTGCGCGCGATGTCCGAGGCCCTGGAGGACGGCGTCGCCGCCGACCCCGCCCGCTACCTCCGCCAGATCCGCACCGAGGTCGAGCGTCTCAACGACATGGTCGGCGACCTCTTCGAACTCTCCCGCATCCACGCCGGGACGCTGGCGCTGAGCCCGAGCCGGATCTCCCTGTACGACCTGGTCTCGGACGCGCTCGCGGGCGTGGATCCGCTGGCACGCGAACACGGCGTACGGCTGGTCGGGGACCGGGTGGCGGCCGTACCGGTCGAGGTGGACGGCAAGGAGATGAGCCGGGTCCTCGGCAACCTGCTCGTCAACGCCATCCGGCGCACACCCGCCGACGGCACGGTCGCGATCGCCGCCGAGCACCGCGCCGAGGGGGTCGTGCTGTCCGTCACGGACGGCTGCGGAGGCATCCCCGAGGAGGACCTGCCCCGCGTCTTCGACACCGGCTGGCGCGGCACCCACGCCCGCACCCCGCCCGCCGGGGCGGGCCTGGGCCTCGCCATCGTCCGCGGCATCGTCGAGGCCCACGAGGGCCGCGCCACCGTACAGAACGTCCCGGGCGGCTGCCGCTTCGAGGTACTGCTCCCGGCGACGGCTTCCTGAGCGGTCTCCCTGTGCGGGTCGCTTCCTGGGCCCGGGTGTCCGTGGCCCGGGGCAAAGGCGGTGCCGCCCGCGGCCGCTTTCCTTCGCGGGCGGCACCACCGGTCCACCGCGGGCTACGCGCCCCGCATGCCCGCGCCCGCGAACTCCCGCATCCCCTCGGCGAATCCGACCTCCGCCTTCCACCCCAGCTCCGCCCGCAGCCGCGCCGAGTCCGCCGTGATGTGCCGTACGTCCCCGAGACGGTACTCCCCCGTGACCACCGGCGAGGGGCCTCCGTAGGCATCCGCCAGCGCGTGCGCCATCTCGCCCACCGTGTGCGGATCGCCGCTTCCGGTGTTGTACGACGTGAGGGCGCCCGGGCACGAACCCGCCTCCAGCGCCGCCACGTTGGCCGCCGCCACATCCCGTACGTGGACGAAGTCCCGGCGCTGACGGCCGTCCTCGAAGACCCGGGGCGCCGCACCGCGGGCGAGCGCCGAGCGGAAGAAGGAGGCGACCCCGGCGTACGGGGTGTCGCGGGGCATGCCCGGGCCGTACACGTTGTGGTAGCGCAGCGCCACCGCCGAACCCCCCGTGGCCCGCGCCCAGGACGCCGCCAGATGCTCCTGGGCGAGCTTGGTCGTGGCGTACACGTTCCGCGGATCGACCGGCGCGTCCTCACCGACCAGTCCGGGGGAGAGCTCCGCGCCGCACTGAGGGCACGGCGGTTCGAAGCGCCCCGCGTCCAGGTCGGCGACGGCTCGCGGACCCGGCCGCACGGTCCCGTGCCGGGCGCAGGTGTAGCGGCCCTCGCCGTACACCACCATCGACCCGGCCAGCACCAGCCGCCGTACCCCCGCCTCGGCCAGCGCGGCGAGCAGCACCGCCGTACCGACGTCGTTGTGGGAGACGTACGCCGGGGCGTCGGCGAAGTCCACGCCCAGGCCGACCATCGCCGCCTGGTGGCACACGGCGTCCACGCCGGCCAGGGCGCCCCGGACGGCGGCGGCATCCCGTACGTCGGACGCCGGGTCGGTGCGGACGTCGTAGACGACGGGTTCGTGGCCGTGCGCCGTGAGCGCCTCGACGATCCGGGACCCGATGAAACCGGCACCGCCGGTGACCAGTACACGCATGTGCCCAAGCTAGGGCCGTGACCGGCCAGGAGGACCGGTCCGCGCCGTCACGTCACGGCTTCGTAAGACCCAGCGGGAACGACACCGTGAACTCCGTGGAGCCGGGCGCACTGGTCAGCTCGATCGTGCCGCCGTGCGCCCGGACCAGCGAGGCGGCCACCGCGAGGCCGAGCCCGCTGCCGCCCCGGTCCCGGCTGCGGGCCTTGTCGACGCGGTAGAAGCGGTCGAAGACCCGTTCCTGGTCGGCCGGCGGGATGCCCGGGCCCGCGTCCGCGATCCGCACGCGCGCGTGGCCGTCCCGTACCCGCACCCCGACCGAGACCTGGGTGCCCGCCGGAGTGTGCATGGCCGCGTTGGCGAGGAGGTTGTCGAGGACCTGGCGGACCCGCTGCGGGTCGAGCCGCAGCTTCAGTGCCTGCGGGCCCGGCGTCACCGTCAGCGGATGGTCCGGGTGACTCGCCCGGAACGCGTCGGCCGCGTGCTCCACCAGCTCGACCAGGTCCACCTCGGCGGCCCTGAGCGGGGTCTGAACCTCCGCCGCGTCCAGCCGGGCGAGCAGCAGCAGGTCGTCCAGGAGGAACCCCATGCGGGCGGCCTCGGCCCGCAGCCGGGCCAGGTGCTTGTCGCGCTCCTCGGGGGCGTTGGCGGCGGCGTACTGGAAGAGGTCCGCGTAGCCCCGTACGGACATCAGGGGCGTGCGCAGCTCGTGCGAGGCGTCCGCGACGAACCGGCGCAGCCGCTGCTCGGCCTCCGCGCGGACCGCGAGCGAGTCGTCGATGTGCTCCAGCATGGTGTTGAACGCGGTGCGCAGCTCCTCGACCTCGGGCCCGCCGCCCCGCTTGTCGGCGCGCAGCGGCAGCCGGGCCGCCGTCTCGGTGAGGTCGTGCGAGGCGATGCCGTGCGCGGTGGACGCCATGTCGCTCAGCGGCTGCAGACCGCGCCGCAGCAGCTTCCGGCCGATCAGCACGAGCACCAGCAGGGCCAGCCCGAACGCCACGACCTGGACGGTGATCAGCCGCCGTACGGTGTCGTCGATCTCGTCCATCGGGGCGGCGCTGACCAGCACCACCCCCGGCTCGACCTCACAGGCGCGCAGCCGGTAGTCGCCGACGCCCGCGAGGTGCTCGGTGCGCAGCAGCTCCGTGTGCGCGGCGGTCTGCGCCCCGGCCAGGGCGGTGAAGTCGGCGACGTCCTTCGGCAGGTCGCCGGCGTCCTCGGGCTTGCGGAGCGCGGGGGCGCCGTCCGTGACGTCGTACACGGCGTAGAACCAGCTGTAGTACTTCTTGCCCGTGAGCGTGCCGTAGTCCGCGATGCTCTTGGACTGGGCGATCTGGGCCTGCGCGAGCTGGGTGTCGAGCTGGGCCGACAGATAGTCCCGCATGTACGTCGTCAGCGCGGTGCCCACGACCCCGAACACCACCAGGGCCAGCACCCCGAGCCCGAGCGCCAGCCGGGTGCCGAGCCGCATCCGCCGGTACGCCGACCGCAGCCGCCCGATCACTCGGCCGCCTGCCGGATCACGTACCCGAAGCCCCGCACGGTGTGGATCAGCGGATCGCCGGTGTCGTCGAGCTTGCGGCGCAGTCGGCTGACGACCAGCTCGACGACGTTGGAGCGGCCGCCGAAGCCGTACTCCCACACATGGTCGAGGATCTGCGCCTTGGTGAGCACGGTCGGCGACTTGCGCATCAGGTACCGGAGCACCTCGTACTCGGTCGGGGTGAGCGTGAGCAGCTTGTCGCCGCGGCGCACCTCGCGGGTGTCCTCGTCCATCGTGAGGTCCGCGACCTGGAGCACCGAGCGCTGGAAGCCGGGTCCGGCGCTGCGCCGCAGCACGGTCCGCAGCCGGGCCATCAGCTCCTCCACAGCGAACGGTTTCACCAGGTAGTCGTCCCCGCCCCGGGTCAGCCCGGCCACCCGGTCGGCGACCGCGTCCCGCGCGGTGAGGAACACCACGGGCACCATCGTCCCCGAGCGGCGCAGCCGGTCCAGGACGCCGAAGCCGTCGATGTCGGGCAGCATGAGGTCGAGCACCACGATGTCGGGACGGAATTCGGCGGCACGGCTCAGCGCCTCCTCACCCGAGTTGGCGGTGACCGCCTCCCAGCCCTCGTAGCGGGCGACCGTCGCCACGAGATCGGCGATCGGCGGGTCGTCGTCCACGACGAGGAGTCGTACTTTTTCCACCTGCTCATAGTGCTTCACAGCCGCCGGAAAGCCAGAGCGGGATGGGCACCGAGAACATATCGATAAGCTCTTGAAAGTTGTACGACAGCTGATCGACAGCTCCCGCCGGAGAAGCTCGGTTACCCAGGCCCCGATCAAGGAGCTCCCTCCTGTGACGACCGTCCAATCGCCCCCCGCGCCCCCCACGGCGATAAAACGCCCCAGGGTGGTGGCCCGCACCGGGCTCTACGCCGTGCTGGCCGCCAACGCGGCCGTGGTCGCCTGGTTCTTCACCCAGGCGGGCTTCGCCTCCAACGCGCTCATCGTGCTCGGCCGCCTCACCGGCCTGTACGCCGCGCTCGTCATGGCCTTCCAGCTGGTCCTGGTGGCCCGGCTGCCCTGGCTCGACCGCCGCATCGGCATGGACCGGCTGACCTCCTGGCACCGCTGGACCGGCTTCGCCCTCCTGTGGACGCTCCTCGGGCACGTCGTCTTCATCGCCTTCGGCTACGCCGACGGCACCGACGTGGGCCCGATCGGCGAGATCGTCGACCTGGCCGAGACCACCGAGGGCGTGCTCCGCGCGGTTGTCGCGTTCTTCCTGATCCTCGTGATCGGCGCGGTCTCCGCCCGCTACGCCCGGCGCCGCCTCGCCTACGAGACCTGGCACTTCATCCACCTGTACACGTACGTGGCCGTGGTGCTGGCCTTCACCCACCAGGTCTCGGTCGGTACGACCTTCACGTCCTCGTCCGTCGCCACGGCCTACTGGTACGTCCTGTGGGGCGTCGCCCTCGGCTCGGTCGCCCTGGGCCGTCTCGTGCTCCCGCTGTGGCGGAACTGGCGCCACCAGTTCCGGGTCACCGCCGTCGTCCCCGAGAACGACAACGTCGTCTCGATCTACATCAGCGGCAAGGACCTCGACCAACTCCCCGCCCGGGCCGGACAGTTCTTCCTCTGGCGCTTCCTGACCGCCGACCGCTGGTGGCAGGCCAACCCCTTCTCGCTCTCCGCCGCCCCCGACGGAAGGACCCTGCGCCTGACCGCCAAGGCGGCCGGCGAGGGCAGCGCGGCCCTCAGGCACGTCAAGGTCGGCACCCGCGTCTTCGCCGAGGGCCCCTACGGAGCCTTCACCGCCCTGCACCGCACCCGGCCCGAGTCGGTGCTCATCGCCGGAGGAGTCGGCGTCACCCCGATCCGGGCCCTTCTGGAGGAGCTGGAGGGCCACGCCGTGGTCATCTACCGGGTCGGCTCCGACCGGGACGCCGTCCTCTACGACGAGCTGCGCGACCTGGCGATGGCCAAGGGCGCCGAACTCCACCTGGTCACCGGACCGCCGGTGCCCGACAAGCTGGCGGCGGGCGAACTGGCCCGCCTGGTGCCCGACATCGCCGAACGGGACGTCTTCCTGTGCGGACCGCCCCCCATGATGAACGCCGTGCTGGGCAGCCTGCGCGAGCTGAACGTGCCCAAGGCGCAGACCCACTTCGAGCGCTTCAGCCTGGCGGGATGAGGAAGACACCGTGAAACGAGCCATACCTGTCGTCGTCCTGAGCATCGCGGGCCTGGTGCCCGTGTGGCTGTACCAGCCCTCGGCCGGCTCCTCGACCGTCCAGGCCACCGCGCCGGCGCCCTCGTCCTCGTCCTCGTCCGGAACGTCCGGCACGAACGTGGTCACGACCACGACGATCGACACCGAGAAGGGCCCTGTACAGCTCCAGGTGACTTTCACCGGCACGAAGATCACCGCCGTGAAGATGCTCCAGCAGCCGGACCACCCGCAGACGACGGCCGCCGTGCCGAAACTGATCGCGGAGACGTTGGAGGCGCAGAGCGCGGACATCGACACCGTCTCCGGTGCGACCATCACCAGCGAGGCCTACAAGGAGTCCCTCCAGGCCGCGATCGACGACAACGCGAAGACGGCGTCGGCTTCCCCGTCGGCATCGGCGTCGGCCGCGCAGGAGTCGTCCAAGACCGTCGACGGCACCGCGGTCGACACGGAGAAGGGCACCGTCCAGGTACAGGTGACCTTCGAGGGCGACAAGATCAGTGCCGTCACCATGCTCCAGCAGCCGAACCACCCGCAGACGACGGCGGCCGTGCCGAAGCTGATCGCGGAGACGTTGGAGGCGCAGAGCGCGGACATCGACACCGTCTCCGGTGCGACCATCACCAGTGACGGCTACAAGGAGTCCCTCCAGGCCGCGATCGACGCGAAGGGCTGATCACCGCGATGCACCGGGTCGAACACGTCATGGGCTTCCCCGTCTCGCTGCGGGTCGACGACGAGGGCGTACCCGAGTCGGCGGCCGACGAGGTCTTCGCGTGGCTGCGCGAGGTGGACGCCCGGTTCAGCCCGTTCAAGGACGACAGCGAGGTGTCGCGGTACGACCGCGGCGAACTGTCCTGGGACGACTTGAGCACGGAGCTGCGCGAGGTCCTCGACCTGTGCGAGCACTACCGCCAGGCCACCGGCGGCGCCTTCGACGTACGGCTGCCCGGTCGCCGTCTCGACCCCTGCGCGGTGGTCAAGGGCTGGTCGGTGCAGCGCGCGGCGGAGCTGCTGGCTGCGGCGGGCGCCACGAGGTTCGTCCTGAACGCCGGCGGTGACGTGGTCGCCGCCGGCGGCCCCTGGCGGGTGGGCGTACGGCACCCCGAGCACGCCGACAAGCTGTGCACGGTGCTGTCGCTCACCGGCGGGGCGGTCGCGACGTCCGCCCGCTACGAACGCGGCGACCACATCCTCGACGGCCGCACCGGCCGCCCGGCGACGGGCCTGCTCAGCCTGACGGTCGTGGCGGCGACGCTGACCGACGCCGACTCGGTCGCCACGGCAGCCTTCGCCATGGGTCCCGAGGGCGTCGACTGGGCGGCCTCGCTGGACGGCTGCGAGGTCTTCGCGGTGGACGCCGGGCGACGAGTGCTGCGTACGCCTGGATTCCCCGCGGTTCCCGCGGACGCCTGAGCGGACATCAACGCAGGCGGGTGTCAGCCGACGTCGGAGGCGTCCAGACGGTACAGGCCGCTGTAGGCGCTCACCGCGGTGCCGTTCTTCTTGACCCAGGTGGAGATCTCGGAGTTCGAGGAGCCCTGGCCGGAGTCGCTGACGACGATGTAGTGCAACTTCCCGGACTTCACCAGGCTCTTGAGCTTGGCGAGGGTCATGGCGTCGTCGGAGCCGGACCAGCCGCCCATGGAGATCACCGGCCGGCCGGACTCCAGGATGATCGAGGAAGCGGTCTGGTCGGTGGCGACCGCGACCAGCCAGGTGGCGCCGTCCTGGTTCTGCTTCAGGTAGGTGATCATCGCGGAGGAGACCTCGGTCCCGCCCATGCCGCCACCGGTTCGGCCGGTCTGGGGCCGGCCCATGGAGCCGCTCGGGCGCCGGCCACTGCCCATGCCCTCACCCATACCGCCACCGGTGCTCGGACCGGCCGTCGGATTGGTGCCGTTGGTGCTGGAGCCGGCCGCCGACGCCGAGTACGCGGCGGGACCGGCGAGCAGGGCGACGACCGCGGCGAGGGCCGCGATGCCCGTCAGGCGCTGCCTCGTGGTGAACCGGCCGAGCAGCAGACCGATCACCGCGACCGCACCGGCGACCCCGGCCACGACCTCCGCGACCGTGTACAGCGTCCCGGAGCCGGAGACCCGCTGGAGCAGGACGACCGCCCACACCGTGCTGACCGCGATCGCCGCAGGCAGTACCCAGCTCCACTTCGCGGCCGACCCTTCCTGGAAGGCCTGGTGGAGTGTCACGCCGCCGATACCGGCCAGGGCGGCGATGCCGGGCGCCATGGCGGTGACGTAGTACGGGTGGAAGGTGCCCTCGGCGAGGGCGAAGGTCAGGTAGTGGAGGACGAACCAGCCGCCCCACAGCATCAGCGCCGCCCGCCTGGCGTCCGTACGGGGAGCCCGGCCGCGCAGCACCAGACCGCCGACCAGGGCGATCAGCGCGAAGGGGATCAGCCAGGAGATCTGGCCGCCCATGATGCTGTTGAACAGCCGGTACAGGCCCGCCTCACCGCCGAAGCTCGCGCCGTTGCCCTGCGAGCCGACCGAGGAACTCGCCCCGAAGATCCGGCCGAAGCCGTTGTAGCCGATGACCAGGTCCCACACGGTGTTGTCGGTCGAGCCGCCGATGTAGGGCCGGGAGGAGGCGGGGACGATGTCGACGACCACCATCCACCAGGCGCTGGAGACGACCAGGGCGACGGTGCCGACGGCGAGGTTGCGGACCCGGCGGCCGAGCGAGCCCTTGGCGGCCCACAGGTGGACGAGGAAGAAGGCCGGCAGGACGACGTACGCCTGCATCATCTTCGTGTTGAACGCGAAGCCGATCGCGACCCCGGACCACACCAGTGGCATCAGCCGGCCGGTGCGCACGGCCTTCATCAGCGCGGCTGCGCCGAGCAGCATCAGGAAGACCAGGACCGGGTCGGGGTTGGTGTCCCGGGTGATGGCGACGGTGATCGGCGTGAGGGTGAGCGCGAGTGCCGCGATCGTGCCCGCGACGGCGCCGAAGTCGCGCTTGACCATGCGGTACAGCAGCGCCACCGAGCCGGTGCCGACCGCCACCATCGGCAGCGTCAACTGCCAGGTGCCGTACCCGAAGACGCGGGCGGAGAGCCCCATCACCCACAGGGCGAACGGCGGTTTGTCGACGGTGATGAAGCTGCCGGAGTCGAGGGCGCCGAAGAAGAACGCCTTCCAGCTCTTCGTGCCGGAGTAGACGGCCGCGTCGTAGAAGGTGTTGCCGGTGACGGACGACAGGTTCCAGGCGTACAGCGCCGTGGCGAGCACCAGGATCGCCCAGAGGGCGGGGCGGGCCCAGCGCGGGTCCTTCGGGGCACCGGTCCGGCTGCGCGCGGCGGGCGGCGCGGGCGATGGGGCGAGGGTCGTCATGGCACGTACTCCAGGTCTCCGAGCGGTGGTTGCCATGACCATCGGGCCCGGTTCTGGGCGATCCCTGTGGCTTCACTGAACGGACGATGAGAATCAGGGGACTCACAGGAAGCTCATAGCGGAGCCGGATGCGGCACCTGGAAACGACGGTTGGCGCGGTACCGGGACGGTTATATTCCTGGGAACTGAGACGGGCCGCCGGGGGCGGAGGCAGCAACGGGGGAAGCATGGAGGACGACAAGGCCGCGATCGTTTTCGTTCATGGGCTGTTCTCCTCGTCCGAAACCTGGCGCGACCTCAACGCACAGTTATCGGGGATGCCCGAAATTGCACGGGGTTTCGATTTACTTCTCTTCGACTACGCGACCCCTCGCGCGTCGTTCAATCCGCTGCGCAAAATACCGACCCTCGACACCGTCGCCGAGAGCCTGCGGAGTTATCTCGACAGTCAGCCGATCTCCCATCAGCGCCTGGTCTTCGTCACCCACAGCCAGGGCGGACTCGTGGTCCAGCGGTATCTGTCGAGGATGCTCGCGGAAGGGCGGGGCTGGGAACTCGCCCGAATCCGGCGCGTGGTGATGTTCGCCTGCCCCAACAACGGCTCGGAACTCCTCCTGTTGGTGCGCCGCAGTCTCAGGGGCGGCATCGTCAACATCCAGGAGCGCGAACTGCGGCCGCTCCAGGCTTCGGTGCAGGAAGCCCAGCGCAGGGTCGTGACGGGCATCGTCCACGCCCAGTACGTGTCGAGCGACCGCTGCCCCATTCCGTTCATGTCCTACGCCGGGGAGAGCGACAACGTGGTCTCGCACTCCTCGGCCGTGAGCGTCTTCCCCGAGGCCGCCGTACTGCCGGGAGACCATTTCTCCATCATCAAGCCGGGCCTGGACGGACGGCTGGTACGCGCCCTGCGGAACGATCTGGACAAGGCCCTGGGTGAGCCCTTTCCCGAGGAGTCCGTTTCCGGCGCTCCCACCCATGCGCAATCGGGAGCGCGGGGCGAGGAGTTCCTGGCAGAACACCAGATGTTCGGACCCGTGGTCGTCCGGACCGGCGATTCCACCACCCCGTTCTTCATTCACGGCGGCCCGCTGGAACGGCTTTCCGGAATCGACATCATCGTGTCGTCGGAGAACATCTACCTGCAGATGTCCCAGTTCTTCAAAGCCTCGACCTCGGGCAGTCTGCGCCGGGCCGCCGCCGTCAAAGGGGACGGGGGCGAGATCCTGGAGGACGTGGCGGGGGACAGCCTCATCGCGTGGCTGCGTGCCCACGCCCGCTACGGACTTCCGGTCCTGGAGGGCACGGTCGCGCCGACTCCCTCGGGCGCGCTCCGTGAACGCCGCGTCCAGCGCATCTACCACGCGGCCGTCGTCACCCCCGTGGACGGCACCGGGGACTACACCGTCAACCCGCGCGCCATCACACGGGCCACGCACAACATCTTCGAGCTGGCCCGCAAGGAGCGCCGCGACCTGAAACTGCCCCTCAGTTCCATCTGTCTGCCCCTGCTCGGGTCCGGACGCGGCGACATCACGCTCTCGCGGAGCTTCGAACTCGTCTGGGGCGCGCTGATGGACGAGCTGTCCGACGACGGCTCGTGGAGCATCCACTTCGCCGCCCGCAGAAGCAGCAGCTTCGACCTGATCAAGAAGCTGCTGCTGGCCAAGAAGGCGGAGAACGAGGCCGGGTAGACGTGCGTCGCGCTGTTGTGCCGATCCACCGGCTGTACCGTTGGCTCATGGAGAGCGCCGACGGCGACGACGGGGCCGCGTCCTGGAAACCGGCCGCGGTCGCCAGTGCTCTGTGCTTCGCCCACATCGACGACAGGTGTCTGGAAGCAGAGCTCCAGGGCTCGTCGTTCGAGGGCGCATGCACCTTCTGCCCCGACGCCGGGTGCCCGCCGGTGCGGGTCGTCCTCCTACCCCGGCTCGCCGAGACGGTCCTTCTCGCGCTGTCCGGCTTCGGCTGCCCGGCCGACACCGCCGTGGAGTGGACGGACGCCGACTCCCACAAGGTGCCGCCCGATCCGGCCCAGGCGGTCGCGGAGGCCTGTGACCCGGTGCTTGACCCGGACGTGCTCACCGCTGTCCAGGAGTACATCGACCAACGCAGGTGGGACGGTACCCCCATCCCGTTCGCGCCCCGCTCCCGCACGGTGCAGGACAGCTGGGAGGGTTTGTGCCGGACGGTGGCCGAACGCGACCTCGGCTTACCCGACCGGGTCCGCCTCGAATCCCTCATGGGCCGGATCGCCGGCATCGTCCGCGACGAGAACCTGATCAAGCGCCTCGACGCGGGTGTGAGGATCTGGCGCGGCCGGATGCGCTCGGACCGGACACCCCCTGGCTACCGCGCCGTAGACATCGGCTCGGTACCCCCCGAACGCGCGGCGGAGAACCGTATGAGCCGTGCCGGAGTGCCGTTGTTCTACGGCTCCTCCGCCGTCGGTACGGCCGTCGTGGAGATCTCCGCCCGCGACAACCGCCCCTTCGCCGCCGTCGCCGCCTTCGAGACCACCCGGCCGCTACGGCTCCTCGACCTCGTCGACATCCCCGAGCCGCCGAGCCTGTTCGACCGGAGGCAGGCCGCCCGCCGCGACTCCCTCGTCTTCCTCCAGGACTTCGCCAGGGACCTCAGCAGGCCGGTCTTCTACGACGGCCGTAAGCACCGTGACTACCGGCCCACCCAGTACCTCACCGACTACGTCCGCCAGTCCACCGAACTCGGCGTCGACGGCATCCGCTTCCGCTCCGCGCACAACGGCGGCGTGAACTACGCCCTCTTCGTCGACGCCGCCCACTGTCTGGAGCCCGAGGCCGACGGCCAGGGCACCCTGCGCCTGATCAAGGGCTCCGAGCGGGTCGAAGACCTCGGCCGCGATGACGTAACACAAGCCGTCTAGACTCTGCCGGACGGCCTGCAGGATCGGCCGAATGCGGACAACTTCTGCCAGACCCGAAGGGTATTCGGCGCTTTGATACGGATAGATTCAGTCACCAAGCGGTACCCGGACGGCACGGTGGCGGTCGACCGGCTCTCGTTGGAGATACCCGACCGCTCGATCACGGTCCTCGTCGGCCCCTCGGGCTGCGGCAAGACGACTACCCTGCGCATGATCAACCGGATGGTCGAGCTCAGCGAGGGCACCATCCTCATCGACGGCAAGGACAGCAGGCAGCAGCCGGTCAACACGCTGCGCCGGTCCATGGGTTACGTCATCCAGAACGCCGGTCTCTTCCAGCACCGCACGATCGTGGACAACATCGCCACCGTGCCCCGGATGCTGGGCTGGGGGAAGGAAAAAGCACGGACGCGGGCCCGGGAGCTGATGGAGCGGGTCGGGCTCGACGCCTCGCTCGCCAAGCGGTACCCCTACCAGCTCTCCGGCGGACAGCAGCAGCGCGTCGGGGTCGCCCGGGCGCTCGCCGCCGATCCGCCGGTGCTGCTCATGGACGAGCCGTTCTCCGCCGTCGACCCCGTCGTACGCAAGGGGCTCCAGGACGAACTCCTGCGCATCCAGGACGAGTTGGGCAAGACCATCGTCTTCGTCACCCATGACATCGATGAGGCCGTCAAGCTCGGCACGATGGTCGCCGTGATGCGCACCGGCGGCAAGCTCGCCCAGTACGCGCCGCCCGCCGAACTGCTCTCCCACCCCGCCGACGCCTTCGTCGAGGACTTCCTCGGCGCCGACCGGGGCATCCGGCGGCTCTCCTTCTTCACCTCCGCGGGCCTCCGACTGCTCACCGGGCCGGTCGTCGCGGTCGACGCCACCGCCGAGCAGATCGCCGGGCGGGAGACCTCGGATGCCCCCTATCTCCTCGTCACGGACGTGGACGGCAAGCCCCTGGGGTGGAGCGAGCGTGGCGACCTGACCGCAGGAAGCGTCGACGTCGGGCAACTCCTGCCGTACGGGCGGCCGTTCGTCCCCGGTACCGACTCGCTGCGGGCCGCCCTGGACTGTGCGGTGCTCTCGCCCACAGGGTGGGCCGTCGGCGTCGACGCGGACGGGCGGGTGGCCGGGGTGGTCTCCCAGCAGGCCATCGGCGAGGCGATCCGCGGGGCGCACGCCGAAGGCCGTACGGACTCCAAGGTTGGCCCGTGAACGGCTTCTTCGACATACCCAGCGACCTCCAGCACAGCTGGCTCGGGCTCGTCGGGCTGCACCTCAGGGAAGCCCTGCTGCCGGTCCTCGCCGGACTGGTGATCGCGCTGCCGCTGGCCCAACTGTGCGTGCGGTTCCGCTGGTTGTACCCGCCGGTGCTGTGGGTGACGACCGTGCTCTACGCCATCCCCTCGCTGGCGTTCTTCGTCATCCTCATCGACTACACCGGCCAGACCGAGCTCACGGTGATGATCCCGCTCACCGTGTACACCCTCGTCGTCCTCGTGCCGGCGATCGTCGACGGGGTCCGCTCGGTGCCGCAGGAGACGCTCGCCGCGGCCACCGCCATGGGCTTCGGGCCCGTACGCCGTTACGTCCAGGTGCAGTTGCCGATCGCCGTGCCCGCCATCATCGCGGGACTCAGGGTGGCGACCGTGTCCAGCATCAGCCTCGTGAGCGTCGGCGCCCTCATCGGCAACCAGGGCGCGCTCGGCAACCTCATCAACGACGCGAACATCTACAACCGCCCCGAACTCGCCGTGAACGCCGTGGTCAGCATGGCGGGCCTGGCGATCCTCGCCGACGGACTGCTGGTGGTCGTACGCCGTCTGCTGACCCCGTGGATGCCGAGCGGTACCCGCAAGCGGCGCGCGGTGCGGCCCGAACCGGAGGGCGCGGCCCTGTGAACGTCCTGAACTTCATCAACGCCTTCTTCAGCGACAGCGCCCACTGGCAGGGCTACGACGGCATACCCACCCGGATGGGGGAGCACGTCCAGTACACCCTGGAGGCGCTCGCCATCGCCGTGGCGATCGGGCTGCCGGTCGGTCTGGTCACCGGGCACTTCGGGCGGGGCGGCAACACGCTGGCCCTCATCGCGGTCGCGGGGCGGGCCCTGCCCACCTTCGGTCTGCTGGTGCTGATGACCCTGTCGCTCGGGTTCGGTCTGGTGAACGTGATGATTCCGCTGGTCGTGCTGGCCGTGCCGCCGATCCTGGTCACCACGTACGAGGCGATGCGCTCGGTGGACCCGGCGCCGGTGGACGCGGCGCGCGGCATGGGGATGCACGGGGTGGAGGTCCTCTTCCGGGTCGAGCTTCCCGTGGCTCTTCCGCTGATCCTGGGAGGGATCCGCTCGGCCGCCATCCAGATCGTGTCGACGGCCACGATCGCCGCGTACGTCTCTCTCGGCGGCCTCGGGCGGTACATCGTGGACGGCCTCTACCAGCGCAACTACGAGAAGGTCGTCGGCGGCGCGACACTGGTCGCCGCCCTGGCGCTGGCCACACTGGCGCTGTTCTGGGGGATCACCAGGCTCACCGTGTCGCGCGGGGTGCTCAGGAGCAACTGAGCGACGGGCCGGGGAGTTGCCCCCGGCCCACCTCAAGCCTCGGTGCGGGCCAGCGCTTGTTCCAGCACCACCAACAACGCGTCCCGCACCGAACCCCGCTCCCTCGCGTCGAAGACGATCACCGGGACCCGGTCGTTGACGTCCAGGGCCCAGCGGACCTCGTCCAGGGTGTGTTCGACCCTGCCGTCGAAGGCGTTGACGGCGACCGCGAACGGGATCTGCTTGTGCTCGAAGTAGTCGACCGCGGCATAGCAGTCGTCGAGGCGGCGGGTGTCGACGATGACCAGGCCGCCGACCGCGCCCTCGACGATGTCGTCCCACATGAACCCGAAGCGCTCCTGGCCCGGCGTGCCGAACAGGTACAGCTTCAGGGTCGGGTCGACGGTGATGCAGCCGAAGTCCATCGCGACCGTGGTCGTGGTCTTGCGCGGGGTGTGGCTGAGGTCGTCCACACCCGCGGCGACCTCGGTGATGGCGGCCTCGGTGGTCAGCGGCTCGATCTCGGAGATCGAGCCGACCGCGGTGGTCTTGCCCACCCCGAAGCCGCCCGCGATCACCATCTTGACCGGCAGCGGCGGTCGTACGGCGGCGGAGGGCGCGGCCGAGGGCCGGGTGACCGGTTCAGTCGGTGTCACGGAGTACCCCTCGTGAGTCGGGGATGGCACGCAGGCCGTCGATGAGCCTGCGCAGGACGGAGGCGTCGTGGGTGACGCCGGTGTCGGGCACGTGCACCGTCAGCTGTCCCGCCGTACGCAGGTCCTCGGCGAGGATCCTGACCACGTTCAGGTGCAGCCGCAGCCGGGCCGCGATCTCCGCGATGGACTGCGGGATCCGGCACGCGGCGACGATGTCGTGCTGTTCGAAGGCGAGCCGGTCGAGCACGGCGAGTCCCTCGGCGGTGGCCACCACCTGGGTCTCGACGGGCATCGTCCGGCCGGACGGATCGGGTGCCACCCGGCCGGCGGTGACGAGGAACGGCCGTACGGCGGGCACAAGGCCGCCCGGCTCCGGGTCCGGAGGCGTGCTGCCGTCCGCCATGACTGCGCTTCCTCCTCGGTCAGCGCTTCGACGTGGCGCCGACGCTGTTCTTCAGTTCCAGCACGAGCTGGGGGCTGAGCGCGCTGCCGGCACGGTTCGCGAACAGCGTCATCTCGTACGCGATGTTGCCGAGCTTGGCCTCCTTGTCGGTGACGACGCCGAGCACGGCGCCGCTGCCGATCGCGGAGACCAGGACATGGCCGCCCTCCAGGTCGATGATGACCTTGTTGAGGCCGCCGAGTCCGTAGTTGCCGGAGGCGCCGGCGGCCAGGCTCGTGATGCCGGAGACGATCGCGGCCAGGCGCTCGGAGTCCGCGGGCTCGCGCAGCTCCGACACGGCGATGAGCAGCCCGTCCGAGGACACGGCGATGGCGTCGACGACGCCCGCGGTCTCCGTCGCGAAACGGTTCAGCAGCCAGGTGAAGTCGGCTGCGGCGGCCTGCAGGTCGGCGGGCGTGGTGCCTTCCGTAGGCGTGTCACCTGTGGACGTGCTCACTGCTCCGCTCCTTCCGGGGAGTGGTTCTGGTTGTGCGGGGGGTTGGATGCGGTCTGGTGGGTTTCCACGTCGGCTCTGTCGTCCGCGAACACCGGTCTGGTGTGGCTGCCGGTCTCGCTGTCCCGGTGGGCGCGCTCCACGGCCGCCTCGAACTCGTCGAGAGCGTCGCGTACGGCCTCGGCGTCGACGGGCTGGAGCGGAGCCGTCTTCTGTGCGGCCTCGGCGCCGACGGTGGTGCGCAGGGTGGCACCGCGGACGCGGCGGCGCAGCGGGCGGGCAGCCTCGCCGCCCTCGCCGTTCCCGGGTTCCTCGCCGATGCGGGCCTTCGGGACGAACGGGGCTGTGGGGGAGGAGGGTTCGCTGTCGCGGTGGGGGACCCGGCGAGGCAGCGGGGCGTGATCGCCGTCGCCGGAAGCCGCTCCTGTGACGCCGGGCTCGGTGGCCTCGGTACCCCGGGCCACCGGGCCGGTGGGCGCCTCCTGGCCGGAGTCGGGCCGTACGGCCGTAGGACCTGTTGTTCGGGCCGGATCCGGGGGCGGTGTCGTGTCCGGGCCGGTGTCCGAGGCCCAGGCCGGTACCGGGCGTGTCCCCGCGCCGGAGTCCGTCCCCGCCGCCGTCGAGGCGCCGGCGGCGACCGTCACCGGGCTCATCGTCAGCAGGAGGGAGGAGGGGATGGTCACCTCGGCCGTGACGCCGCCTCCCGGGGTGCGGGAGAGGGCCACGCTCACCTCCCAGCGGCGCGCGAGCGTGCCGACCACGAACAGGCCGAGGACCTTCGTCGGGACCAGGTCGAGGCGTTCGCGGCGGATGAGGCGGGCGTTCTCCTCCTCCAGGCGCTCGGCGCTCATGCCGAGACCGTGGTCGGAGATCACGACCAGCGCGCCCTCGTGGCTGTCCTTGACAATGACCTCGACGGGGCTGCCCGCGGGCGAGAACGCCACGGCGTTCTCGACGAGTTCGGCCACCATCAGTGTGAGGTCGCCGATGATGTCGGGCTCGACCATGACCTCTGTCGCGGCCTGGAGCGAGACCCGCTGGAAGCCCTCGATCTGGCCGAGCGCGGCCCGCACGACGTTGGTGAGGGCGAGCGGCCCGGAGTCGAGGACCGTCTCCCGGATGCCGGCCAGCAGCATCAGGCTGTCGGCGTTGCGGCGCAGCCGGACCGCGATGTGGTCGATGGAGTAGAGGCGTTCGAGGAGCGCCGGGTCGGTCTCGCCGCGCTCGACCGCGTCGATCAGGGCCAGCTGCCGGGTGGTGAGGTTGCTGACCCGGCGGCCCACGTTGCCGAACATCTCGGCGACGTTGCGGCGGCTGAGCACCTGGCGTTCGAGGAGCGCGAGCGACGTGGTCTGCACCTGGTTGAACACGTCGGCGAGGTCACCGATCTCGTCCTTCGCGGTGACCGGCATCTCCCGGAGCCGCGGCGGGCCGTCGTCCTCGGCGTCGTCGTCGGCCACGCGGGCGAGCTCACGGCCCGCCACCTGGGCGACCTCCTTGGCGGCACCGGTCAGCGCCTGCACCGGGCGCACCACCGAGCGTCGTACGGCGACCGAGAAGGCCAGCCAGAGCACGAAGCCGAGGAGGGCGGAGCCGAGCAGCCAGATCGCGTTCGAGCGCGCGTCCCGGGAGGCGGTGTCGGCGCGGTCGGCGATCTGGTCGATCAGCGAGGTGGTGGTCTTGAGCCGGGTCCGCGCCTGGGTGCGGTAGTCCGGGTAGGAGTCGAGCGCCGTCTGGAAGGCGGCCTTGATCTCGGACTGGCTCTCCGCCTGGAGCGAGCTGGGGTCGATCTGGAGCTCGGCGTACTGCCGGGCGATCGTCGCCTGGGCGGTGTTGTGCTCGATGTCGCCGAGCTCCTCGGACTGCGCCGGGGTCGCGAACCGGCCGAAGCGCTCGACCTGGTGGGTGTACTCGTCGTAGGAGCCGATCGCGCCGATCAGCTCGATGAGGGCGTTGGAGTCACCGGTCGTAGCGGAGAAGACACCGGTCTCGAAGGCGCCGTGCGCGGCGTCGGCGCGCAGCAGGGAGTCGAGGAGGTTGCCGGTGAAGGTGGCGGCGAGGGCGGGGTTGCGGTCGAGTCCGAGGCCGTCGATCAGGCCCTTGGCCGCGTCGCTGTAGGCCGGGTCGATGTTGTCGGCCGGCAGATAGGCCTTCTCGATGGTGTTGCGCAGGTCCTCCAGACCGTTGACCTCGCGCAGCGCCTGGGCCTCCTCCTCCGGCAGCCGGTCGTCGAAGGTCGTGCGGACCACCTCGACCTGGTTGTCCACGCGGGTCTGGGCCTCGCGGTAGGCGGTCTGCGAGGGGGTGTCGCCGGCCCGGTTGGACTGGTGGCGCACGGAGAGCAGTACGGCCTGCTGGTGCTCGGCCTCCAACTGCCCGACCAGCTTGGCCACCTGGGCGCTGTCCCGAACCAGCTGGGCCGCGTCCGCCGCGTCGTCGGACTGGCCGACCTGGTCGGCGAAGAGATAGGCCAGCAGCGCGGTGACCACCGCGAGGGGCACACCCACCAGGATGTTCAGCTTGCGTCGGAAGGGCCAGCGCTCGGCGAAGTCCCGTATGCCCCGTATACCGCTGCCACGGGTGCCGCCCCGGGCCGGCGACGGTGCCGACCGGGTGGACGCGCCCACCTCGTTCGTGGACACCAGCCCTCCTTCGTGGGTGTCTCGGCCGGCGCGCGCGGACGCGCATGACCGATTCTGATCGCTACGGGACGGTGCATAGGGACACCTGAGTGGCTCCTGCACGCCTGTGTGACCGGCGCCAACTTCGGCGAGACTACAGGCTCTTCGGACAGCGCTTGCCGCCGCCCTGAGTCAAGAATCCGTTACAACCTGTCGGCCATCCGGCGTGCCGGTTTCGCTCTTCCTTCACAACCGACCGCGGACTGGCGTCAATTGTGACCGGTCTGGTCTTGACTGACCGAGAACCGGCTGGATTGGATCAGTGCAAGGGCTTCCCCACGCGAACGCCCCTGAACCACCTTGCGCCCCCTGAGTTCCGGAACGGGAATCGTGACTATCACCGCCGCACACCGCAGGTCCATACGGAAGAACCCCGGCGTGGCCGCCGTCGCGCTCGCCGCCGCCACGGTCCTGCTGGCGGGATGCGGGTCCTCCGACGACACCTCCGACCCGCTCTCCGAGGACACCGCGGGCGCCGGCAGCGGCGACACCGTCGTCGTCGGCTCCAACAACTTCGCCGAGAGCATCCTGCTCGCCGACATCTACGGCGAGGCCCTGAAGGCCAAGGGCGTCAAGGTCACCTACAAGCCCAACATCGGCAGCCGCGAGACCACCTACGGCCTGCTGAAGAACGGCTCCATCACCGTCCTTCCCGAGTACAACGGCTCGCTCCTCGCCTACCTGGACAAGGACGCGAAGCAGGAGTCGGCCGAGGCCGTGAACGCCGGGGTCAAGGCCAAGCTCGACTCCAAGCTGACGCTGCTCGACTCGGCGCCGGCGGAGGACAAGGACTCGGTCACCATCAACGCGGACACCGCGAAGAAGTACAACCTGACCTCCGCGTCCACGCTCGCCGACCTCAAGGACATCGCCCCGGACCTGGTCATCGGCGGCTCCCCGGAGTTCCAGACCCGGCAGCAGGGTCTGCTGGGCCTCGAGTCCGAGTACGGCCTGAAGTTCAAGTCCTTCAAGGCGCTCGACGCGGGCGGCCCGCTGACCCAGGCGGCGCTGAAGAAGAACACCGTGCAGGCCGCGGACATCTTCACGACCGACCCGACCATCACCAAGGAGAAGTTCGTCGTCCTCCAGGACCCGAAGAACCTCTTCGGCTTCGCGAACGTGACCCCGCTGGTCTACAAGTCCGGTCTCTCCTCGGAGGGCGTCGCCGCGCTCAACGCGGTCTCGGCCAAGCTGGACACCAAGGCGCTCCTCGACATGGACTCCCAGGTCCAGCTGGAGAACAAGGACCCGCTGGACGTGGCGAAGGCCTGGCTGAAGACGAACGGCCTGGGCTGACCGCGGTCGGCGACCGGCGCGGGCGCCCGCCTCCACGGGGAGGGCCCGCGCTGGTCACGCCGGCCGGACCGGCAGTTCGCCCCGCCGTGGGCCCGGGCGCCCGGGCACCCCGCCGTGGGCCCGGGC